>NZ_DASRGO010000127.1:0-16758 GCF_035650995.1 Methyloceanibacter sp.
GTTTGCGCCGGTCGTTTCGATCTCAAGACGATACCCCGCCGACCAATCGCCGGTGATCTTGGCCGACCCTTTCAAACCAAAGCGCGAGGACTCGTAGTTGTTGTCGACTGTATAAGTGTTCGACTCCACCTGGTCTTCCCACCAGAGAACCGCCCGGTTAACTTGGCCGTACAGCGTCACCGAAACTTTCTTATTGCCCTTACGCACCGTGGTCGCTTCAAGCTCGGCAATGCGCGCCTCGAGGTCGGAGCAGCAATCGCCGCCGAGATCCGCAGCCTTGGCGCTCCCCTGCGAAAATGCGGCCACCAGCGCAGCTCCAATTGTAAGAAGCACCCGAGAGTTCAACTCCAGTCTCGAAGTCATGACGCCAATCCCCCGTTTTTCATTTTTAAACCCTACTCATTCGGTCGTGATTCTCAATGCGGCCGCTTTTCTTTGTTCTCAGAGTTCATAGAACGGGTTTCTCTTGTGGCGTTTTTGCCACAGGTCGATAGAAGGCCTGGAAGTCGCGCGATGGATGACAAAGACGAAACGATCAGGGACGTGCGGAGCTGCGAGGCCGTCGTAGTCGGCACCGGGCCGGCAGGGCTCGCCGGCGCACTCGCTCTCAAGCATGTCGGCGCGGACGTCGTTTTGATCGGGCCGCCTCCAGCGCGGTCGCAGGGTCAGCGGGCCGAAACGCGGACGGCCGCGCTCCTCGTAAGCTCGATCGACTTCCTGAAGACGCTCAAAGTGTTCGATCGCCTCAAGCCGGTGGCGGCGCCGCTCACGGCTATTCGCATCATCGATGTCTCGCGGAGTCTCGTCCGCGCGCCCGATATCGAGTTCAGGGCGAGCGAGCTCGGCCTCGAGGCTTTCGGCTACAACATCGCAAACACCGCGCTCGTCGAGGCCCTCTACTCCCGGGCGCAAGAGGTGCTGCCGGCGATCCTGCCCACCACGGTCGAGCATGTCTTGATCGATGAGCGAAACGTAAGGCTCGCCTGTACCGGCGGGAGCCAGGTGTCGGGGCGTCTCGTGATGGCCGCAGACGGGCGTCGCTCGCTTTGCCGGGAGGCCGCGCGCATCGAGGTGAGCGAGTGGCGCTATGATCAAGGCGCGATCGCTTCGGACTTTCGGCACTCGCGCCCCCATCGAGGCGTCGCTATCGAGCTTCACCGCGAGGGCGCCTCCTTGACCACCGTCCCGCTCCCCGATCCGTGCGGCTCCGCCCTGATCCTGGTCGGCTCGACCGCGGAGATCGGCCGGCTCATACAATGCGACGAGGAGCGCTTTGCCGAGTCCCTGGCCGATCGGCTCGACGGATTGCTCGGCAGCATTGAGAGTGTCGGTCCTCGCGCGTCATTCCCCGTTGCCGGACTGACCGCGAAGACGCTCGCCGCGCGGCGCATCGCCCTTGTCGGAGAAGCCGGCCACATCCTGCCGCCGATCGGAGCGCAGGGCCTCAATCTTGGACTGAGAGATGCGGCAGCGCTCGCCGACTGCATCGCCGAGGCGCTCGTCCGCCGCGCCGATCCGGGCGGCGAAGACGTGCTCTCAGCCTATAACGATGCGCGCCGGCTCGATGTTCTTTCCCGCGCGGTTGGCGTCGATCTCCTCAATCGTTCGCTGCTGACCGATTTCGTTCCGCTTCAGGCGGCGCGCGGCATCGTTCTGCACGGATTGAATTGGCTTCCGCCCTTGCGCCGCCTGGTGATGCGCGTCGGACTCGAGCCGCCGAGCAGTCTCCCGCGTCTCATGCGCGGCGCCCAGGCTTGACGGGAACGAGCGCTTTTGCAACGAGAGTTGCCATCTCACCGCTGCGCAAGAGCCCTCGGTAACAAGGACAACACGTGGCTCAGCCAAAGAAGACCTCGATCCTTCTCGACCTGCGCTACAGGGCCGAATATGTCGGGTTGCGCTTCCTGATCGGGCTGGTCAGACTGTTTCCACTCGATCTTGCCTGCGCGATCTCGGCCAAGGCGTGGCGCATCATCGGGCGGCGCAACCGCAGACATAAGCGGGCACTCGCCAATCTCGAGCGCGCTTTCCCCGAAAAGACCCCCGAGGAACGTGAGAAAATCGCCCTCGCGGCCTGGGAGAATCTCGGTCGGGTGATGGTCGAGACCATGTGCATCGACCGCATCCTGAAGGATCCCGGGCGGCTGCACGTCACCAACGGCCATTGGATCAGCCGCTACAAGAACAAGATGGGCCCGGCGCTCATCGTCACCATGCACATGGGCAATTGGGAACTCGGCATGTGGCCGGTGACGCTCGCAGGCGTCCGCCCAGCCGGCGTGTATCGCCAGGTGAAAAACCCCTACGTCGACCGCTATCTTCGCGCACAACGTGAGACGCTCTATCCGGGCGGGCTGTTCGGCCGGGGGCGAACCGCGGGCCAGGACGAGACGCAGAAGACCGCGCGCCTCATCATGGACTATGTGCGTCGAGGCGGCCGGCTCGGCTTCATTTCCGACCTGTGGGACGCAAACGGAATCGAGGTTCCGTTCTTCGGTCATCCCGCCAAGAGCATGCCGATCGCCGCGATGATCGCGCGGAGAGTGGGGGCCCGCATCTGGATCGGGCGCTGCATGCGCATCGGCAACCGCGCCGTGTTCGACGTCAATGTCAACGAGCTCAGGATCCCCCGCACCAGTAACCAAGCCGAGGACATCCGCAACATTACGGCGGCGATCCAGCGCCACTTCGAGACGTGGATTCGCGAGACCCCCGAGCAATTCATGTGGTCGAACCGGAGATGGTCTTGACCCACGTTGACTTAAGTTGACAGCCCCCCCGCCCTTCGCTCTTATTTGACAAGAAAGACTCGGGACTGGTTTCTGTGATGTCTACCGTCCGCAACGCGAGGTTTCAGATCGGCCAGGTGGTCCGCCACCGGCTCTATCCGTTTCGCGGCGTGATCTTCGACGTCGATCCCACCTTCAACAACACCGAAGAGTGGTACCGCTCGATCCCGCAGGAAGTGCGGCCGAGCAAAGACCAGCCGTTCTATCACCTCTTGGCGGAGAACGCCGAGACTGAGTACATCGCCTACGTCTCCGAGCAGAATCTCGTTCCGGATTCCTCCGACGAGCCGCTCCGTCATCCTCAAGTGCCGGAGCTATTCGAAGATCTGCGCGACGGCATCTTCCGCTTCCGCTTTCTGCAAGAGCACTGAGGCGGATCGCTTCCCCTTTCGACAATCCAAAAACAAAGGCCGCGCGGGGTCACCCGAGCGGCCTTCGTGTGATGCCTCGGCGGAGGCCGCCTCGCTACTGGACCGGCGGGGGCGCGACCTTCTTAGGCGCTGCCGAGGTGTTGGCGGGTGCCGAAGCCTGGCCGCCTTGCACCGGCGCGGTCTGCTGCGCCTCCTTCTTCTGCTGGGCCTCGGCGGCCTTGGCGGCGAGTTCCTGCTGGCGCTTGCGGAACACCTCCATCAACTGCCGGCGCGACTCCTCGTATTTGGCGTTGTCGACCGGCGGACCGTCATAGGCCTTGGCAAAGCCCGTGAGCGGCACAGGGAAGCCCATGGTCTTCTGCTGGATGTTCATTGCCGCCACGACCATCTGCTTGCCCTTGCGCATCGAATCCATCATCTCTTTGCTGAGTTCCATCTGCACTTGGCAGCTGGTCGGGAAGCAGAGCGTGTATTGCAGCTGGATCGGCTGATTGTCGTCGATCTTGACCTGGACCCCGGCGGGGATGACGAGCGCGTAGGCCGTCGGGACCCTGATAAGAAGCTGTTGCTTGTCCTCGCCTTCGGCCTGGCGCACGGCGGCGGCAATCAGGACCATGCCGGTGTTGGGCTCGAGGCCCTCGTGATTGATGAGGCAGATCTGCTTGTTCTGAGTCTGCTCGCTCTTCATGCAGAGCTTGACCCAGGCATCATCCGGCGCGCCGCCGGCAGCGGCGGCGTCCGCTGGAGCCCCAGCGGCGGGAGCGGCGGCAGCCGGGGCGCCGGCAGGAGCGGCCGGCGCGCCCTGCACCTTGGGCGCTTGAGAGGTCTTGGGGACGCCAGGCGTCTGTCCCTGAGTCTGCGCGAGCGCCAGCGGCATTCCGGCGCTCAAGATGAGCGCCGCGGCGCCCGCGAAAATCATCCCTTGAGTCGAGACTTTGCGCAGCATGTTAATCCGATCCCTGGAGCAGATCATCAACCGACCTTTCCTATTTTCGCGGGCAGGTTCAGGTCTTGAACCGTATAACCCCGTTCCCGCGTCTTTGCGAATAGGGTCAATACCCCAAATGAGGCGTAGGCGTGGCTGACCGCCGCGCCACGAGGACTTTCTTGAGTTCCTTTTCAGGGGCCCTAAGCTTTTCGTCAGCATGCCCCCTTGCCGCCACGCCGATTGCCTTGCGAGCAGGATTACCCTTAATTCGTGCTGCAATGCGGAATGCATCTATAGCCATGCGCGCGCGCCGTTGAAAGCCCCTATTTCATTGCTCGTCCTCGCCCTTCTGTTCCTGCCGGGGAGCAACCAGGCGCGCGCTGCGAGCGGCATCGCCATGCATGGGGCCCCGCGGGAGGAGGCGGGCTTCGCGCATTTTGCCTATGTCGACCCCAATGCGCCGAAAGGCGGTCGGGTGATCTTCGCCAAGCAGGGCTCCTACGACAGCGTCAATCCCCTGATCGTGAAGGGCGAGCCCGCAGAAGGCGTGCGCGATTACGTTTACGAGAGCCTGCTCGCCCGGGCAAACGACGAGCCGTTCACCCTCTACGGATTGATCGCCGAGAGCGTCGCGACACCTCCCGATCGGAGCTATGTCGAGTTCACGCTCAATCCCAAGGCCATGTTCTCGGACGGCGTGCCGATCACCGTCGCGGACGTCATGTTCTCGTACGCTCTCCTGCGCGATCACGGGCGCCCCAACCACCGCTCCTATTACAAGAAGGTCACCAAGGCCGAGCAGACCGGCGAGCGCACGGTGCGCTTCACGTTCGACGGCAGCGGCGACCGCGAGATGCCGCTCATCATGGGCCTGATGCCGGTCCTGCCCAAGCACCTGATCGATCCCGACACGTTCGAGAACACGACGCTTAAGCCGCTGATCGGCAGCGGGCCCTACGTGATCGACACGGTCGATCCCGGCAAGTCCATCACCTTCAAGCGCGATCCGAACTACTGGGGCCGGGACCTTCCCGTGAATCGCGGGCGGTTCAATTTCGACGAGATCCGCTTCGACTATTATCGCGATGCCGGGAGCATGTTCGAGGCCTTCAAGTCGGGGCTCGTCCAGTTCCGCGAGGAGGACGACCCGACGCGCTGGAGCGAAGGCTACGATTTCCCCGCGCTGCGCGACGGCCGCGTGATCAAGGAGGAATTGCCGATCGAGACGCCGGCCGGCATGGCGGCGCTCGTGTTCAATACGCGCCGCCCGTTGTTCGCTGATCAACGCGTGCGCGAGGCGCTGATCAGGCTGTTCGACTTCGAGTGGGTCAACCGCACGCTCTATCACGGGCTGTATGCGCGCACGGAAAGTTATTTTGCGCGCTCCGACCTTTCCTCGCACGGCCACCCGGCCGACGCCGCCGAGCGCGCGCTGCTCGCCCCCTATCTCGATCAGGTCAAACCCGCCGTCATGGACGGGAGCTACGCCTTGCCCGAGAGCGACGGGTCGGGGGAAAATCGCGAAGGGCGCCGCGCGGCGCTTGAATTGCTCGAGCAGGCGGGCTACCGCCTGAAGGAGGGCAAGCTCGTCAACGCTGCGACCGGCGAGCCGTTTAGCTTCGAGATCCTGGCCGCGACGAGGGCGCAGGAGCGGCTTCTGTTGACCTATGCCGCCGCCTTGAAACAGGTGGGAATCGATGCGCGAATCCGCCAAGTTGACTCGGCTCAATATCAGCGGCGCAAGCAGACCTACGATTTCGATATGATCCAGTATTACTGGCCGGTTTCGCTGTCGCCGGGCAACGAGCAGTTCTTTCGCTGGGGGAGCGAGGCCGCGGTGACCGAGGGCTCGTTCAACTATGCGGGCGTGAAGAGCAAGGCGGTCGACGCCATGATCGAAGCGATGCTCAAGGCGGAAGACGAGGACAGCTTCGTCTCGGCGGTGCGCGCGCTCGATCGCGTGCTGCTCTCGGGCGACTACGTGATTCCGCTGTTCCATTTGCCGCGCCAGTGGGTCGCCCATTGGCGCGAGCTGAAGCGCCCCGAGGTGACGCCGCTCTACGGCTATCAGATCGACACCTGGTGGATGGCGCCCGCCACGCCGTCAGCCGCACGCAAGAATCCACCCGAGAAGTGATGCCGGCGCGACGATGACCACGCTCGCAGCACCCGAGAGGAACGAGGAGGTCGGCAAGGAAGAACCTCCGATCACCGCCGAGGGGTTGCTGAGACGTCGCGCGCGGCAGCGGCCTGAAGCTCTTGCGCTGTCCGATCCCCCCAACACCGAGGCGCTCAGGCTCGGCCGCTCTCGCAGCTACAGCTATGGCGAGGCCGATGCCGCGGTCGACGCGCTCGCCGCCTTCTTCATCGAGATCGGGCTCAAGCCCGGCGACAAAGTCGCCGTGCAGCTTCCCAATCTCGCCGTTCAGCCGCTGACGCTGCTGGCGGCCTGGCGCGCCGGGCTCAGCGTCGCCCTCCTGCCGATGCTGTGGCGCGGCTACGAGATCGGCAAGGTGTGCGAGCTTGTCGAGCCCAAGGCGCTGATCGGGGTTTCGGCCTTTGCCGGCGGGCGTCCGGCGGAGGAGTTGTGCCGGGTCGCAGCGCCTCACCTCTTCGTGCGCTTCGTGCTCGCCTTCGGCCAGGACCTGCCGGACGGCGTCGCCTCGCTCGACGAGGCCATCCTGCCGCGTTCGGGCGCGCGCGCCGTCGTCGCCCCACCGCGCAAAGGTCCCGCGCTCATCAGCTTCACCGCGAGGGCCGAAATGCCGTTCGTCCCCGTTCCGCGCAACGAAGACGAGCTTCTTGCGCAAGGGGCGATGACGGTCGTCGCCCTCTCCCTCGACAGCCGGGACGTGATCCTGAACCCCTACCCTCTGACCGGCCCTGCGGGACTTGCGCTCGCGCTTGCCCCCTGGCTCATCAGCGGCTCACAGCTCGCGCAGCACCAGCCTTTCGACTACGCGGCGTTCGTGCAGCAATTGCTCGCGACCGGTACCACCGTCACGGCACTCCCCTCGCCCGTCCTTGAGGAGCTTGCCAAGGACCGCGTGCTCGAGGAGCGGCGTTGCGCGCTTCGGCGCATCGGCGCGGTGTGGACCACGCATGAACATGCACTGCCGCTGTCGCTCGGCACCGGCGCGCTCCTCTTCGATCTTTACCCGCTCGGCGATCTCGCCGGCGTCGTCCTTCGCCGCGAGACGAGGCTTTCTCACTCGCCGCTTCCGCTCGGTCCGATCAGCGTGAGCGAGAACGGCGACGCCGCCGTGTTCGTCGAGACGCGGCTTCGCCAAGAGGATGACGCTGCGGCCGGCGGCGCACGAAGCGGCGAAGTTCTGCTGCGGGGACCCGTCGTTCCGCAAGGCGCCCGCAAGGCGCCGCTCCTCCCCGACAGCGAGGGGTACGTCGCGACTGGCCTGCGCGCCGAGATCGAGCAAGACGGCGTCGCACCAAGCTTGCGGCTTCTTCGCGATCCGGAGCTCCTCCACCACGGCGGCTTCGCGATCGCCGCGAGCGAACTCGACGGCCTCTATCAGGCTTTCCCCGGATTTCTCGATGCCGCCTGCTTCAGCCTGTCCGATCCGCTCCTCGGCGATCGCATCTTCGCGGCGGTGTCGCCGAAGCCCGGAGAGCCCGTTTCGCTCGAGGCGCTGATCGAATTCCTCGAGCGCAGACGTGTCGCGCCGTACAAATTTCCCGACAAGCTGCTCGTGGTGCGCGAGGTCCCGCGCGAGGCCTCGGGCCGCATCCTGCGCGCTAAGATTCTTGAACAAGTGTAGCGTCTAGCGGCTGCGCTTTGCGCTTTGCGCGGGACCGAGCGATCAGATCGTCCACCAGGGGCAGCAGGACACGGGCCCCCGCGGCAAGCGAGAAGTGACTTTCGACGTGGCGATATCCGCTGTTCGACAGGACCTGCCAAAGGCCGTCATCGTCATAGGCTCTTAGAATCTCGTCGGCCGTTGCCACAGGCGAGTCGGCGATGAGGACTGTTTCGTTGTGGCGGAGGTCCATACCCTCCGCCGCCATCGAGGTAGCGACGACCGGAACTCCATATCCCAGACTCTCCACGATCTTGCCCTTCATGCCGGCGCCATAGCGAATAGGTGCAATACTGACCCGGCAAGCGGCATAGAGTCGCCCAAGGTCCTTTACGTATCCTCTCGCCTCAATCCGATCGGAGGCCAGCGCAGCGACATCGTCGGGCATATTGGACCCGGCAATGATGAGGCGATGGGGGAAACCCCGCGACTGCAGCAGAGGCCATACTTCGCCAACAAACCATTTCACCGCATCGACGTTCGGGGTGTGGTCGAACCCTCCGATGAAGAGGAGAGCGGAGCGGCGTCGGAAGTCCAGATCACGCCGCTTGACAGACGGGTCCAATTCGTCAGCGGCACGAAATAAACTGCATGCGCGCCAGCGCAGACGCTCTAATAGGGACCCTCGGGGCATCTCGCGAAGAATGGGAATTCGGTGCACCGATGCCTGCGGCGCGAGCTCCCGCAGCAGATCTCTTTCGTAGCTGCTGACGACGATCGCCGCATCGGAGCGATTGATCAGATCGAGCTCGAGCCGGCGCACCTCCAACGCCTCGTCTTTGCTCGCTTCATTTCCATCAAGTTCGGCTTCGCGCTCCATGCGCAAGAAGTGCAGATCGACGGTGTTGAACAAGATGCTCGCACTAGGAGCGATAGTCCTGATCAGACCGAACACCTGGGCTGCGACGGGCGCGCGAAAGAGCAGCAGCAAATCGGCGCAAGGAGCGAGCGACTCGATGACATGCGGCAAAGTAGTCCATTGCGGTGCGGAAACTATCTTCACGCCGAGCCTGCGCAGCGCTCTGCCGTAGGCACCCCCGGGTCGCAGATCGGCGGGAACAAAGGTCACCTGAAATCCGGCCCGCGAGAGAATCTGAAGATACGAGAACGCGCTGCGCGAGCCGCTGTCCTTGTCGGGCATTGGGATTCTATGGTCGACGACAAGGATGCGGCCGCGCACGTTGCTACAACCGGTCAATGCGAAAAACGGGACAACCCGAGGGAAGCGATTCTTGGCCGACTCTGTTCTTTGCTACCACCACAAGATCGAATGGGGTGCCGCCCGGTCCTCGTTCGACGGCCAATGGCGCCAAGTGCGCAGGAAGCGACGCGCGCGCTCTCGCCCCTCCGGCGCCACGAAGATCCGGATCGTAAATCGTAAGCGTATGCCCGCGGCTCAACAGATTGTCCGCCAGGACAATGAAGGGGCTTTCCCTCAGTTCGTCGGTGCCGGTCTTGAAGCTCAGGCCAAAGAGTAGAATGTGCGAGTGCGGCGCGACCCGACGCTCTATCTCGGTGACGAGGAAGTGCGTGTGGGCCGCATTGCTCTCGTCGATATGCCCAACGACGGGCGCCGCGACTCCAGCGTCAGCGATGCAGGTCGCAAGGGCGCGAACGTCCTTCGGCAAACACGGTCCGCCGAATGCTCCTCCCGGCTGCAGGTACGCGGCGGAAAGGTTGAGCTTGGTGTCGGCCTGAAAGATAGCGAAGACCTCGCTCGGCGAAATCCCCGACGTCAATGCGAAACGGCCGATCTCGTTCGCGAAGCTTACCTTGAGGGCGTGGAAGGCATTGTCGGCGAGCTTGCTCAACTCTGCGACCTCGAACGACGTATGGAAAATCGGCGCCTCGATGCTTGGATGCAAGTCGCGCAAAACGTCACTGCTTCCGTGGCGTTCCTCACCCACAACAATTCTCGATGGCGTAAAATAGTCGGCGAGAGCGGTCCCCTCGCGCGTGAACTCGGGGCTGTAGATGATCTCGTATCGCGTGCCGGGCGGCTCGTTAGCGGCCGAAGCGACGACGGGTAGCACGATATTGCGCATCGATCCCGGAGGCATGGTGCTGCGAAAGACCATCAGCATCGGCGTTTGCCCGGGGGCACGCCGCCGGACCGCTCCGCCGAGCGCGTGAGCCGCGCGCATAACATCGGAAAGATCGAGTCCTCTTTGAGAGCCCCTCGTACCGACGCAGACGAAGGCAACGTCGGCATCGGCTGCACCGTCCAATCGTGTTCCGACGATCAGACGGTCGGCGCTGCGGCCCGAAACTATGACATCTTGAATGCCAGGCTCGTTGAACGGAGACATGCCGTGGCGCAGCAAACGGCAGATGTCATCGTCCTGATCAATGCCGACGACACTGTGCCCGTCGCGAAGAAGAGCTGCCGCCGTGACGATACCTATGTGACCAAGACCGACAACGGCGACCTTCATCGGCACACCAAATCAACGGAACAAGTTGAGTAAAGTTTTTAGCGAAAAAGACTGGCGGCGCAATTCTTATCGGTCCGCCATGCGCTGCGTTGCTACGCGGCGCGCTTCACGGCTTGGGCGATTTTAACCAAGCGCTTCAGCAATTCGCGCGCGCCTTCGAGGCGCTCTTCCGCCGTCTGCCAATCGCCGTAATAGATGAGGCGGTGATCGGGCTGGAGCTTCACCGTCTTTCCCTCTTCGCGGATGAAGGCGATCAGTCCGTCCGGATTGGCGAAGCTCTTGTTGCGGAAGCCGATGACGGCGCCCTTGGGTCCGGCGTCGATCTGCTCGATGCCGGCCTGGCGACAAAGCCCCTTGATCTCGACGACATCGAGGAGATGCCGCACCTCTTGCGGCAGCGGCCCGAAGCGGTCGATCAACTCGGCGGCGAAGGCCTCGATCGCCTCGTGGCTCTCGACGCTTGACAAGCGCCGATAGAGCCCAAGCCGCACTTGCAGATCGGGCACGTAGGTTTCTGGGATGAGGACCGAGGTGCCGAGATTGATGCGCGGGCTCCATTGATCCTCGATCACGGCACCCTCTCCGCCCCTGATGGCGGCGACCGCCTCTTCCAGCATCGACTGATAGAGCTCGTAGCCGACTTCGCGGATGTGGCCGGACTGCTCCTCGCCGAGCAGGTTGCCCGCGCCCCTGATGTCGAGGTCGTGGCTCGCGAGCACGAAGCCCGCGCCGAGCGTGTCGAGCGATTGCAGCACCTTGAGCCTCTTCTCTGCGGCGGGCGTCAGCCGCGCGTCGGCAGGCACGGTGAAATAGGCATAGGCCCTGATCTTGGAGCGGCCGACGCGGCCTCTGAGTTGATAGAGCTGGGCGAGGCCGAACATGTCGGCGCGGTGCACGATCAGCGTGTTGGCCGAGGGGATGTCGAGCCCGGACTCGACGATCGAAGTCGAAAGCAGCACGTCGTACTGGCGGTCGTAGAAGGCGTTCATCACCTGCTCGAGCTCGCGGCTCCCCATTTGCCCGTGCGCGCGCCCGACCTTGAGCTCGGGCGCGTGCTCGCCGAGGAAGGCGGCCGCTTCGTCGAGGTCGGAAATGCGCGGCACCACATAGAAGGTCTGGCCGCCGCGATAGCGCTCGCGCAGCAAGGCCTCGCGCAGGATGACGGGATCGAATGGCATGACATAGGTGCGCACGGCAAGCCGGTCGACCGGCGGCGTCGAGATCAGGGACATCTCGCGCACGCCGGACAGAGCAAGCTGGAGCGTGCGCGGGATCGGCGTCGCGGTGAGCGTGAGCACGTGCACGTCCTCGCGCAGCTGCTTCAGCCGCTCCTTGTGCTGCACGCCGAAATGCTGCTCCTCGTCAACGATCAGAAGCCCGAGATCGGCGAACTCGATGCCCTTCCCCAGCAGGGCATGGGTGCCGATGACGATGTCGATGTCGCCCGACTTCAATCCCTTCTTGATGTCGGCGCGCTCCTTGGCGGCCACTAGGCGCGAGGCTTGGGCGATTTTCACCGGGAAGCCGCGGAAGCGCTCGGTGAAGGTGTGGTAGTGCTGGCGCGCCAGCAGCGTGGTCGGCACCACGACGGCCACCTGCTTGCCGGCAAGGACGGCGATCAGGCTTGCCCGGAGCGCGACCTCGGTCTTGCCGAAGCCGACGTCGCCGCAGATGAGCCGGTCCATCGGCCGGCCGCTGGCGAGATCCTCGAGCACGGCGCCGATCGAGGTCTCCTGATCCTCGGTCTCCTCGTAGGGAAAGCGCGCCGAGAATTCGTCGTAAATGCCGTCGGGCGGGGTGAGCACCGGCGCCTGGCGGAGCTCGCGCAGCGCCGCGACCTTGATCAACTTCTCGGCCATGTCGCGGATGCGCTGCTTGAGGCGCGCTTTCCGCGTTTGCCAGCCGACGCCGCCGAGCCGATCGAGCTGGACGCCCGCTTCGTCGGAGCCGTAGCGGCTCAACAGCTCGATGTTCTCGACCGGAAGGTAGAGCTTGTCGCCGCTGGCATAGTGCACTTCGAGACAATCGTGCGGCTCGCCGGCCGCTTCGATGGTGGCGAGGCCTGCGAAGCGGCCGATGCCGTGATCGGCGTGAACCACAAGATCGCCGACCGCGAGGCTCGACACTTCGGTGAGGACGTCGCTGCCGCGCTTCACCCGGGACTTGCGCACCAGGCGGTCGCCGAGGATGTCCTGCTCGCCGATCACGGCAATCCCAGGCGCCTCGAAACCGGTCTCGAGCGGCAAGACCGCGACGGCGGTCGCCGAGGCCGGCAAAGCGAGTGCCTCGGCGAAGCTCGCCACGGCCTTGGTCTCGCCGCCGCCATGCTCGGCAAGAAGGGCGGCGAGCCGTTCGCGCGCGCCTGCGCTCCAACAGGCCACGAGCACGCGCTTCCCCTCGCCATGCAGGCGCTTTGCATGCGCCACGACCGCGTCGAACACGTTCAGCCCCTCGGTCTGGCGCTCGGCGGCGAAGGATCGGCCCTGCCGCCCGCCGAAGGAGACAATGTTGGCCCCCGCCTGGTCGGGGTGCTCGAAAGGGTCGAGCGCGACCACGTTCCGGCCCGCAAGCTGCTTCTGCCAGTCTTCTTCGTTCAAGAAGAGACTCTCGGGCGGGACGGGATGATAAGGCGGCGCGCCGAAGGCCTTGCGCTCGAGCGCCTGGGCGCGGGCATCGTAATGATCGGCGATCTGCTCGAGCCGCCGCGCCCGCGCGTCGTCGACCAAGGGATCGAGGCTGACGATCGCGCGCGGCACATAACCGAACAGCGTCTCGAGATGGTCGTGGAACAGGGGGAGCCAATGCTCCATGCCCTGATGCTGGCGCCCGGCCGAGATCGACTCGTAGAGCGGGTCCTCGCCGGTCACCGGTCCGAACAGTTCGACATAACGCTGCCGGAAGTGGCGGCGCACCTCGGGCGTCAATGCGAGCTCGCTCATGGGCAGGAGCTCGACCTCCTCGCGCCGCGCCTTGGTGCGCTGGGTCTCGGGCTGGAAGACCCTGATCGATTCCAGCGTGTCGCCGAAGAAGTCGAGGCGGACCGGCTCGCCTCCCGGCGGATAGAGGTCGAGGATGCCGCCGCGAACCGCGTATTGGCCGGGATCGACCACCGTGCCCGAGCGCGCATAGCCCGAGGCTTCGAGCCGGTCGATCAGGGTTTGCATCGCGACGGCGTTGCCGGCGTGGAGGCTGATGCTCGAGCCTGAAATGAAGGCTCGTGGCGGCACGCGCTGGAGCGCGGCGTGAATCGTGGTCAAGATGACGAGGGGCCGCTTCTCCTCGGGCGCGCGGTCGATCAGGGCCGCGAGCGTTGCGATACGCTCGGCGATGGTCTCGGCGTTGGGCGCGACGCGGTCGTAAGGCACGCCATCCCAGGCGGGAAAGCTCAGCACCTCAACATCAGGGGCAAACAAGGCAATCGCCTCCTCCAGCGTCGAGAGGCGGTTCGCGTCGCGCGCGATGTGGAGGACGGCGCCGTGCTCGCGTGCGTGCCGGGCAAGCTCGCCAAGGACCAGCGCATCGAGCCCCTCCGGCACGCCGCCGGCAAGCGCGGGACTGCGCTTCAATAATTGCTCGACCGGCAAGGAAGGAAGTTTCTGACTGGACATGATACGCGGATGTGGGCGGGCTAGCCGGCCTGCTCAAGGCCGTGAAAGCGCCTGACCAACCTTACGAGTTCGTCGAGGTCGCGGTCGCCGAGCGATTGGCCCTCGAACAGCGACATTTCGATCGCGGGGTCGGGGGTGTCGATCAGGCGCTCGAAGATGCTGATATCGTTGGAGTTCATTCCGTCAAGGGCGGCTTCGGCGTAGCGGCCGAGCAAAAAGTCCATCTCCTTCGAGCCCCGATGGGTGGCCCGCCACAGCGCCCGGCGGCGGCGCATTCCAAGATCACTGCCGGCCATGACGATGGTTCCAGAAGCAGAGTCTACGGGTTAGAGCGAGCGCGCCCTACCCTGTCAAGGGCATGGCGTGCGTGCTGCCCACGGTGGGCAACGACCCTTGTCGTTGCCCACGCGCGGACCCATGGTGGGCTCGGCGCTGATTCTGCCGCGCTTGCTTACCCTACCGCCATAGCCATGCGCCCTGCAAAGCTTGCACCTCTGTTCGCCACCGTGCGCTCGCTCAAGGGCGTGGGGCCCAAAGTCGAGGGCATGCTGAACAAGCTCCTTGCCCCGCGCCACGCCGGCGCGCATGCGCGGTTGATCGATCTTCTCTGGCATCTGCCGGTCGCCGTGATCGACCGTGCCGTAACGCCGCGCATCGCCGAGGCCAAGATCGGCGAGATCGCCACGGTCGAGGTCACGGTCGCCGAGCACAGGCCGGGAGGCGGCGGGCGGCGTACCCGCGCGCCCTACAAGGTGCTGGTCGAGGATGTATCGGGCGCCTCCTTCGAGCTCGTCTATTTCAACGCCGATCCGGCCTACCTCAGGCGGCTCCTGCCCGTCGGCGGCAAATGCCTCGTCTCCGGCAAGCTCGAGTCCTATGACGGCTGGCTACAGATGCCGCACCCCGACCATGTGGTCGCGGTCGACCTCGCGCAGGAGGGTGGTTCGAGCACGCTCCCGCTGCATGAGCCGGTCTACCCGCTCACCGCGGGCCTCACCAACTCCGTCCTGCGCAAGGCCGTCACCGAGGCACTCAGCCAGCTGCCCCGACTCCCGGAATGGATCGATGAGACCTTCCTGGTCCGCAACGGCTGGCCATCCTTCGTGGAGGCGCTGCGGCGCGTGCACGCGCCCGAGGGCGAAGGCGACCTCGCACCAAAGGCTCCGGCGCGCATGCGGCTCGCTTACGACGAGTTGCTCGCAAATCAGCTCGCGCTCGCCGTCATACGCCAGCGCATGACGAAGCGCGCCGGACGAACGCTCGTCTCGACGCAGCGCCTGCGCAAGGCGATCATCGCCAAGCTCCCGTTCAAGCTCACCGGCGCCCAGGTTCGCGCTCTCGGCGAGATCGACGCGGATCTCGCGAGCCCCCACCGCATGCTTCGCCTGCTGCAAGGCGATGTCGGCAGCGGCAAGACGGTCGTCGCCCTGCTTGCGCTTGCCGGCGCAGTCGAGGCGGGCGCGCAAGGGGCGCTCATGGCGCCGACCGAGCTTCTGGCCCGCCAGCACATGAAAACAATCGGCGCGCTCGGCGAGCCGGCCGGCTTGCGCATCACTCTTCTCACCGGGCGCGAGCGCGGCCGCGAGCGCGAGGCGATCCTGGCGCGGCTCGAGCGGGGGGAGATCGACATCCTGATCGGCACCCACGCGCTGTTCCAGGAGCCGATCAGGTTCCGCGATCTCGGCCTCGTCGTCATCGACGAGCAGCACCGCTTCGGCGTACATCAGCGGCTCGCGCTGCAAGGCAAGGGCGGCGGCAGCGGGGCCGAGCTTCTGGTCATGACCGCCACCCCAATCCCGCGCACACTTCTCCTCACGAGCTACGGCGACATGGACGTTTCGCGCCTCGACGAGAAGCCGCCCGGACGCAAGCCGGTCGCGACCGCCACCGTGCCGCTCGACCGTCTCGACGAGGTAATCGAGCGGATCGGACGCGCTATTGCCTCGGGCACGCAAATCTATTGGGTCTGCCCGCTCGTGGAAGAGTCGGAGCAGCTCGACCTCGCCGCGGCTAAGGCCCGCCACGCCGACCTTGCCAAGCGCTTCGGCGACCGCGTCGGCTTGGTACATGGCAGGCTTGCCGGCAAGGACAAGGACCGTGTCATGGCGGAGTTCGGCTCTGGCGCGCTTGCGATCCTCGTCTCGACCACGGTCATCGAGGTCGGGGTCGACGTGCCGAATGCCTCGATCATGATCATAGAGCATGCCGAGCGCTTCGGGCTCGCCCAGCTTCATCAATTGCGCGGACGCGTCGGGCGTGGCGCGAAGGAGTCCTCCTGCATTCTGCTCTATCGCCAGCCCCTTTCGGAGACGGCGCGCGAGAGGCTGTCGGTCATGCGGCGGACCGAAGACGGCTTCGTCATCGCCGAAGAGGACTTGCGCCTGCGCGGCGGAGGCGAGGTGCTCGGCACAAAGCAGAGCGGGCTCCCCGCCTTCCGCATCGCAAGCCTGCCCGAGCACGAGTTGTTGCTGCAAGCGGCGCGCGACGAGGCGCGGCTCATCCTTGCGCGCGATCCGGAGCTTTCCGGCGCAAAGGCCGAGACTTTTCGGCTCCTGCTCTATCTCTTCGAGCGCGACGATGCGGTCAGGCTGATGCGCGCCGGGTGATTGCGCATCCCACGGAGTTCGGTCATGGCCAGGCTTGTCCCGGGCATGACGAAAAAATAGGCGACGAAGACGCTTAAACCACCGGCTCTTCTTCCTGCACCGGCTTGCCGGACTTGGACCTGGCGAGCTTGCGGAGCTCCTCTTGCTGGCGGTCGGGGCCGACCAGACCGGCCGACACGATAAGCTTCGCAGCATCCTCGACGGGA
>NZ_DASRGO010000128.1:0-11258 GCF_035650995.1 Methyloceanibacter sp.
CCGAAGACGGCGAGCATCTCCTCACCGGCACCAAGCGCGCCATCAACATCCTGCGCATCGAGGAGAAGAACGACGGCCGAAAGTTCGATGGCGCGCCGGACGCAGACTTGATGAACAACTTTGAGAAGCACCTTTGGGGGACAATTCAAAGTACCATCGTGGAAGCCGGTGAGTTTGTGCAGGAAGAGAAATTCGATGACGCCATGGAAGTGCTGTCCACACTCAGACCTGCGGTAGACTCATTCTTTGAGACCGTAAGGATCAACGTAGACGAACGGAACCTGCGCGAAAATCGTCTCAAGCTGCTCAATCAAATTCGGGTTGCCACACTGGAGGTCGCCGACTTCTCGAAGATCGAAGGTTAGGGAACGGAGGAATGCCGGCAAGCATCAGTCTCATCACCTTGACCGTCGCCGATATCGCCCGCGCCACGCGCTTCTACGAGAGCCTCGGCTTCGTGACCTCCAAGCGTGCGAGCCAGGACGACGTAACCTTCATGCGCGCGGGCGGCGTCGTTCTCGCGCTATGGGGGAGACAGGCGCAAATCAAAGACGCTGGCGCCGAAACGGTATGGACCGGAAACGGCGGCATCGTAATCGCGCGCAATTTCGCGAGCGAGGCCGAGGTCGATGCGGCGATGGCTCTGGCCGAGGCCGCCGGCGCGCGCATCCTCAAGCCCGCGGCCAAGGCCTTCTGGGGCGGCTATAACGGCTACTTCGCCGATCCTGACGGCCATGTGTGGGAGATGGCCTTCAACCCGTTTTGGCCGCTGGATGAGCAAGGCTTCGTCAAGCTGCCGGAATGATTCCGAGAAATGTCCGTCCGCACCCTCTTCGTCTATGGCACGCTGAGGCCCTCGAGCCGTCACCCCATGGCACACCGGTTGCGGGCTGGAGCGAAGCCCCTCGGCACGGGAACCGCTCGAGGTACGCTTTACGATTTCGGCTATTACCCCGGGGCCACGTTTGACGGCGAGGCGCGCGGCCGCGTGGTCGGCGAGGTCTTCGCCGTTCCCACGGCAAGCCGGCTGATCGCCGAGCTCGACTATTACGAAGGCGCGCCGCCGCACGGCGACGGCGAACTTTACCGGCTGGTCGAGATCGAGGTCTTGCTCGACACGGGCCCCATGCTGCGAGCGATGACTTACGCGCTCAAACGCCCGCCGCTTTGGGCAAGACCGGTTCCGAGCGGAGACTGGATCGTGCACACAAGGGCGCGCACCGCGCGCAAGCTTCGTTAGGCCCCAATCCAAAGCGTCAGCCCAGCCGTTTGTGCATTGCATCCAACACGGGCTACAAGGTCCGAACGATGACCTCTGATCCGGCGATGAAAAGGATGGAACAGACAACCTCGACCAGGCCCCGTTGGGTGTTCACCTTCCGCGCCGGCCACGCCGACGGCTCTGCCGCCGACCGCAACCTGCTCGGCGGCAAGGGCGCCTATCTCGCCGAGATGTCGCGGCTCGGCCTTCCCGTGCCGCCGGGCTTCACCATCTCCTCAGAGGTCTGCGCCGCCTATTACGAGCTCGGGCGAAGCCTCCCCGACGAGCTTAGGCCGATGGTCGATGAGGCGCTCGAAGCCACAGGTCGGGTCGCCGAGGCAAAGTTCGGCGATGTCGACAATCCGCTGCTCGTGTCGGTCCGCTCGGGGAGCCGCGCCTCGATGCCCGGCATGATGGACACCGTGCTCAACCTCGGGCTCAACGACCAGACGGTGGAAGGGCTCGCCCGCCGTTCCGGCGACCGCCGGTTCGCCTACGACACCTATCGCCGCTTCATCCAGATGTATGCCGACGTGGTGCTCGGGCTCGATCACGAGCTGTTCGAGGAGATTCTCGAGAATTTCAAAAATCTCAAAGGCCTCGAATACGATACCGATCTTTCCGCCGAGGATTGGCAGGCGATCGTCGACCGCTACAAGTCCCTCGTCGAAGCCGAGCTTGGCGAGCCCTTCCCGCAAAATCTGCACGACCAGCTGTGGGGCGCCATTGCCGCCGTGTTCGGCTCCTGGCAGAACGCCCGCGCCATCGCCTATCGCCGGCTGCACGATATCCCCGACAGTTGGGGCACCGCCGTCACCATCCAGGCCATGGTGTTCGGCAATCGCGGGGACAGGAGCGCGACCGGGGTCGTGTTCACGCGCAACCCCTCGACCGGCGATAAGGAACTCTACGGCGAATATCTCCTCAATGCCCAAGGTGAGGACGTGGTCGCAGGCTTGCGCACGCCCCAGCCCCTGACCGAGGTCTCACGCAAAGGTTCGGGCACCAAGCGGCCGTCGCTCGAAGCGCTGATGCCCGACGTCTTCGCCGAGCTCAAGGCAGCCTGCGCCAAGCTCGAGGCGCATTTCCACGACATGCAGGACATCGAGTTCACCGTGCAGGAGGGCAAGCTGTTCATGCTTCAGACCCGCGCGGGGAAGCGTACGACGGGAGCCGCGCTCAAGATCGCCGTCGACATGGCCGAGGAGGGACTGATTTCCCGCGATGAAGCGGTACTCGCCATCGACCCGGGGCAGCTTGATCAGCTCCTCCATCCGACGCTGGATCCCGATGCCGACCGCATCGTTCTCGCCAAGGGCCTGCCCGCTTCCCCCGGTGCCGCAACCGGCGAGCTCGTGTTCGACGCCGACGAGGCGGTTCACCTCAAGGGCCAGGGCCACACCGTGATCCTTGCCAGGATCGAGACATCGCCCGAGGACGTGCAAGGCATGCATTCCGCCGTCGGCATCCTCACCACCCGCGGCGGCATGACGAGCCATGCCGCCGTCGTCGCGCGCGGCATGGGCCGCCCGTGCGTGGTCGGCGCCTCTGCCGTGCACATCAATCTCGAGCGCGAGACGCTCACGGCGAGCGGCATGGTTCTGCACAAGGGCGACATCGTCACCATCGACGGCTCGACCGGCCAGATCATCAAGGGACGCGTGCCGACGCGCGAACCGGAGCTGTCCGAAGACTTCAACAAACTGATGCGCTGGGCCGACGGCATCAGGCGCATGCGCGTGCGGGCGAATGCCGATACGCCGGCCGATGCGCGCCAGGCGCGCGCCTTCGGCGCCGAAGGCATCGGGCTTTGCCGCACCGAGCACATGTTCTTCGAGGAAAGCCGCATTCTCGCCATGCGCGAGATGATCCTCGCCGAGGATCAAGACGGCCGGCGCAAGGCGCTCGCCAAGCTGCTGCCCGCCCAGCGCCAGGATTTCATCGCCTTGTTCGCCATTATGGCGGGGTTGCCGGTGACCATAAGGCTGCTCGACCCGCCCCTGCACGAGTTTCTGCCCCACACCGACGAGGCGATCGCCGACGTCGCTGCCGAAATGGGCGTGACCGTGCCGAGACTGAGGCGGAGGCTCGCCGCCTTGAGCGAGTTCAACCCGATGCTCGGCCAGAGGGGCTCGCGCCTCCTCGTCAGCTTTCCCGAGATCGTCGAGATGCAGACCCGCGCCATCTTCGAGGCGGCGATCGAGGCGGGCAAGACCCTCCATTCGCGCGTGATCCCCGAGATCATGGTGCCGCTCGTCGCGGCAAAGCCCGAGCTCGACATCATCAAGGAGCGCATCGCCTCGACCGCGCGCGCCGTCGAGAAGGAGCGGGGAACGAGTGTCGCCTACACCGTCGGCACCATGGTCGAGCTGCCCCGCACCTGCCTGATGGCCGGCGAAATCGGCCAGAGCGCGCAATTCTTCTCCTTCGGCACCAACGACCTGACCCAGACGACATTCGGCCTGAGCCGCGACGACGCCGGCCGCTTCCTCGGCGAGTATGCCGAGAAGGCGATCATCCAGCACGATCCCTTCATGACGCTCGATCCTGCCGTCGGCGAGCTGATGCAGATGGCGGTCGAGCGCGGCCGCAAGGCAAAGCCCGAGCTCAAGATCGGCATTTGCGGCGAGCATGGCGGCGACCCGGCCACGATCTTCTTCTGCGAGAAGATCGGGCTGAACTATGTGTCCTGCTCGCCTTACCGGGTGCCGGTGGCGCGTCTTGCCGCTGCCCAAGCCACGCTCGGCAAGGGGGTAACCGATAATTAGCGTTTCTGGCAGGAAATGGTGGACTGTTGCCGTTCACCACAATTTGCCCTAATTTCTCGGGCACGGTTAACGCAATGACACGGGAATCCGGGCAAAACCGGGTGGGGGACTTAAGCTTAACATTCTGATTTCCCACCATTTTGCCTGAATGAATACGGGGACAGTCCGAATCCGCGGCCGCTTCTCTTTTGAGGGCGCGGAGGAGGGCAAGCGGGGGAACACCGGCCGAAGCGACGGACGGGGCTCCCGCGAGGTTAGGGGTGACCTGGAGGGAAAATGGGCCGACGCTTGCCTCGTCGGGTGTGGCACACGGTCGCTGCGCTCGTGCCGCTTCCCCTCATCGCTTTGGGCTATGTGGCCGCGGTGCCGGGCAACCCCGTCGCCTTCCAAGTCGAGCTTTTCATGTCCGGCAAGGGCTCGGCCTATGCCCTGAAACGCACCGCCGCCAGCATCCCTACGGTTCTCCCGCGCGAAGCCTCCTATCTATTCAGGTCCGGCCGTAAAGGTCCGCGTGCCGATCAGGTGCTCGCCGCCAACGCCGTGACCTATGCCGGCAAGCAGCCTATTACCGCGAGCCTCGGCGGCGATCCTTCCATCGGCGTCCGCGCCATCGGCAGCGAAGTCAGCCGCTCGCTGAAGGGCGATCGCCTCAATCCCACCGTTTCCGATGTCGCCTTGCGCGGACCGGTCGGTGGCACAATGGCCAACTCGCTACTCATGAACGCGAGCTACGGCATCCCCTTCGCGGACGCATTGAACGTTGAAACCTTCAGGCCCTCGCCTGAGGAGATCGCCTACCACCCCTCGGCCGAGGCACTGGGCTTCAGATACAAGGGTGAGAGCCAGGCCGAGTTCGAAGAGCGCGAGCGCCGCTGTCTCGCCACCGCCATCTACTTCGAAGCGCGCGGCGAGCCGGTACGCGGTCAGATCGCGGTGGCGCAGGTCATTCTCAATCGGGTGCGCAGCCCCATGTTCCCGCAGACCATCTGCGGCGTGGTCTATCAGGGGCAGATGCATCCGGGCTGTCAGTTCTCCTTCACCTGCGACGGCCACACCGACACGCCGCGCAACGACGAGCAATGGGCTCTAGCCCAGAGCATCGCGAAGAAGATCACCGCCGGCGAGCTCTGGTTGCCCGAAGTCGGCTATTCCACGTACTACCACGCCAATTACGTAAGCCCGCGCTGGGTCGGCGAGATGAACAAGATCGACAAGATCGGCCGCCACATCTTCTACAAGAAGCGCAACGAGGAACCTTATGTCGTCGAGGCGTCGACGACGCCGGACAGCGAATCGGGGATTTCTTTGACGCCCACGCTGTCCCTGGTCTCAGCCGCCGTCAGCAACGTGGCGGGCGCGTCTACGCCGTCCAATCAAGCGATGAGTCTAGGCTATTCGGCGCATGAGTAAGCGCGCCGACCGAGATGACGTCGACGCCTGTCCTGGCGATCTCCGCAACCGTCTCTAGCCGCACGCCGCCCGACGCTTCCGTCACGACCCTGCCGTTCACCAAATCCACTGCCTTTCTCAGCGTGGCGACATCCATATTGTCGAGCAGCACCGCATCGATCGGATGGCGGAGCGCCTCTTCGAGCTGAGCGAGCGTGTCCACTTCGACTTCGATCTTGACCAGATGGCCGACGCGCGATCGGATCATCTTGAGCGCCGCAGAGATACCTCCGGCCGCGGCGATATGGTTGTCCTTGATGAGGACCGCATCGTAGAGCCCGAAGCGGTGATTGATGCCGCCGCCCGCCCGCACCGCGTATTTTTCGAAGACCCTTAGATTGGGCGTGGTCTTGCGCGTGCAGGCGATGCGCGCTCTCGTGCTTCTGACCGCCGCCACGAACGACGATGTCAGCGTGGCGATGCCACTTAACCGGTTGAGGAAATTGAGTGCGGTGCGTTCGCCGGTGAGGAGCGCGCGGGTGAGCCCCTCGACCTTGGCAATGGTTCCCCCGGCGGCAACCCTGTTGCCGTCGGCGATTACGCGCGTGAAGCCGACTTCGGGGTCGAGCATCCTGAAGGCGGTCTCGGCGAGATCGAGGCCGGCAACGATGCCCTCTTCTCGCGCCACGATCTCGGCCTTGCCGCGAGCGCCCGCGGGAATAATAGCGTCGGTGGTGATGTCGCCGGCCTGCCCGAGATCTTCATCGAGCGCCGCCGCGACCGCCTGCTCGACGAGAAGAGGCGGCAATTCGAGGGAAGGGGAGGGCGCTTCGCTCATGCGTTGAGCGCGGCGCTGCGCGTAGCCACGAGCCGCGGCCGCGCCGGCTTCTCGCGCGGTCTGGTCTCGACCGCCTCGCGCGCGATGGCATCGGCCGCTTCCAGAGTGAGAAAACTCCGCCGCGCGAGCCGCGCGTCAGAAACCGGGTAGTCGCTGCGGAAATGCGCGCCGCGGCTTTCCTTGCGCGCGAAGGCCGACGCGGCAATCAGCTTGGCGGCGGTGAGCATGTTGGTGAGCCGCCGGTCGCCCTTGGCCTTCGCCTCCGGCTCGAGTGAGAGGATCGTACCAAGCGCCTTGACGAGCGAGGCCTCGTCGCGGAGCACGCCGACCTCGGCCGACATGGTGCGGCGAAGGACTTGCTCGAGCCGCTCGTCATGGCCGGCGGCGGCGGCCGCGTCCTGCGCGCCTGTCGACTGAAGCGGTGCGGCAAACGAACCGGCGATATCGGCAGCAACGCGGGCGCCGAACACCACGGCTTCGAGCAGCGAGTTCGACGCGAGCCGGTTTCCGCCATGCGCTCCGGTCGATGCCACCTCGCCGCAAGCCCACAGCCCGTCCACCGTGCTCCGCCCCCGCGCATCGGTGAGTATGCCGCCCATGTGGTAGTGCGCGGCGGGTGCCACGGGAATCGGGTCCGTCCTGGGATCGATGTCGGCCGAGCGGCAAATCGCGTACACGGTGGGGAAATGCTCCTCAAGCTCGTCTCCCAGCGCGCGGCAATCGAGGAACGCGCCGCGCCCGCTTGCGACCTCGCGATGGACCGCGCGCGCCACCACGTCGCGGGGGGCGAGCTCGGCGTCCCCATGCACCGCGCGCATGAAGCGCTCGCCGCGCGAATTGATCAAGACCGCGCCCTCGCCGCGTAAAGCTTCGGTGGCGAGCGGCGCCGGATCGCGGCCGATATCGATGGCGGTCGGATGGAACTGCACGAACTCGGCGTCGGCGATCACCGCACCCGCCCGCGCGGCGATGGCGATACCCTCGCCGCGCGCCTCGCGCGGATTGGTGGTGATGGCGTAGATCTGGCCCGCGCCGCCGGTCGCGAGCACGACGGCGCTCGCCGGCAGGACGAGGCCGGGTGCAAATGCGCCGCCGTTCTCCGGCGCGACCTCGAGCCCCGCCACGCGCCCGTCGCGCAGCACGAGGTCGCGCGCGGCGAAGCCTTCGAGCACGTTGATCGACGGCGTGGCGCTGACCGCCGCCATCAGCGCGTGCATGATGGCGCGCCCCGCCGTGTCGCCCTTGACGTGGAGGATGCGGCTCCTGCCGTGGGCGGCTTCGCGGCTGAAGGTGAGACGGCCTTCGAGATCCTTGTCGAACGGGACGCCGTAGCGGAGCAGGTCCTCGACGCGTTCGCGTGCTTCGCGCGCGAGCAGCAGCGCGATCTTCTCGTCGACGATGCCGGCGCCGGCCGCGATCGTGTCGGCGGCGTGATCCTTGGGGCTATCGCCCTCGGCAAGCGCGGCCGCGATGCCGGCCTGCGCCCAAAGGCTCGATGCGCCCTCGCCGAAGCGCGCCGCCGAGACGACGGTGACGGGACGCGGCGCGAGCTTGAGCGCGGTGAACAGACCCGCGAGCCCGGCGCCGACCACGATCACGTCCGACGTCTCGCTGCGCGGCAGCTTGGCGGGAGAGGTGAGCAACTGGTTCACTTAGCTTACGCCTCGCAGGCCTCAAGCGGCTAATGGTTGAGATTGATCATGCGCTCGACGGCGGCGCGCGCCCGCTCCGCCACGGCCGGGTCGACCGTGACCTCCTCCTTGAGGAACAGGAGCGAGTCGAGAATCTTCGGAAGCGTGATGCGCTTCATGTGCGGGCAGAGATTGCACGGCCGCACGAACTCGACCTTCTCTGCCTCGACCGCCACGTTGTCGCTCATCGAGCACTCGGTGACGAGCAGCACCTTCTTCGGCTGATGCTCGTTGACCCATTTGATCATGCCCGAGGTCGAGCCGGTGAAATCGGCCTCGGCGAGCACGTCGGGCGCGCATTCGGGATGGGCGATGATCTTGACGCCCGGATCGGCCTCGCGATAGGCGCGGAGCTCATCGCCGGTGAACAGCTCGTGCACCTCGCAGTGGCCCTTCCAGGTGATGATCTCGACCGAGGTCTGTGTCTGCACCCATTTGGCGAGATATTCGTCGGGGATCATGATCACGCGCTTGGCGCCAAGCGACTCGACAACGCGCACCGCGTTCGACGAGGTGCAGCAGATGTCCGACTCGGCCTTCACCTCCGCGCTCGTGTTGACATAGGTGACGACCGGCACGCCGGGATAGGCCTCGCGCAGCGCGCGCACGTCCGCCCCGGTGATGGAGGCGGCAAGCGAACAGCCCGCCCGCGAATCCGGAATGAGCACCGTCTTGTCGGGGTTGAGCAGCTTCGAGGTCTCGGCCATGAAATGGACGCCGCCCTGCACGATGATCTCGGCGTCGGTCTTGGATGCCTCGCGCGCGAGCTGAAGCGAGTCGCCGACCACGTCGGCGACGCAATGGAAAATCTCCGGCGTCATGTAGTTGTGCGCGAGCACGACGGCGTTGCGCGTCTTCTTGAGGTCGTTGATCGCTTTGATGTAGGGGGCGAAGCCCGGCCACTCGATCGGCGGGATGACGCGCGCAACGCGCTCGTAAAGGTGGGCGGTCTCCCGCGCCACCTCCGGCGTGTAGGCGAGGTCGGGCACGACCGCCGGCGCGAGCCTCCGCGCCGCGCCCGGCCTAGTCCGCGGGATACTGCCATGCACTGTGGTCATTGCCCTTTGCCTCCCATGACCAATAATGCTCATAATGAGCATATATGGGTGCTAAAACATCCGGCGCAAGGCCGGCCCCACACCCGAATTACTATTCTCAAGGTGAGTATAGGGGAGTGAGTTTCAGAATCCTAGGCCCTCCGCTTCACATGGTCGCACAGCCGCGGCCCTACGCGGGCGGCCGACCGGCTGCGGCTCCGGCGGCCGCCCGGAACAGCTTGACGAAGCTTGCGAGTTCATCGGGTGCGGCGTCCGACACGGCGCAATAGCTGACGCCGCCCTCGCTCCAGGAGAGGACAAGGTAACCGCGCTCGGACTGATTGGAACTTGCCGGGAGGGCCCGCTCCTCAGGCAACTCCGTTACCGTGATCAGATGCTTGCCGCGCGAATAAATGAGCGAGGCGGCGGGCTCGAGCCCGATGACGTCGATCCGTCCGCCGAGAAGCGGATAGCCTTCAGCGCCAAGGTCGGGCACGACGGGAGCAAAGCCAAGCTTGCCGTTGAACCAAGGCTTCACCGTGTGGTGGTCGGAGGAGGCAACGTCCATCGGCGCCGGCGCCATCAACCCGCGGATATGCGCCGACACCACTTCGCTAGCGAGCTGATCGCCGGATTGTTGATTGAATGCACCGAAGGTCAATGTTCCGGCGAGGACCGCGCCGGCGAGGAAGGATGCCGCAAGGCTCCCCCACGCGCGGCCTTCGCCCGAACGCGCGTGGCCGATTCCGAGCCGGGACTCGATCCGGTCACGGAGGTCGCGCGGGGGCACATCTTCGCCCATGTCGGCCCGAAGCGCCGCGCCGAGCAAACGATAGGCTTCGATCTCGGCGGCAAGCGCAGGTTCAGACGCAAGCCGCTGCTCGAAGCGGTCGGCCTCGAGCGGCGAAAGCTCGCCGTCGAGATAGGCGTTGAGGAGAACCTCGTCCTCCCTGGAAAGGGTCATGATCCGCCTCCGCTTATGGCGGCGAGAAGGAGCCGGCGCGCCCGGGCGAGCCGCGACATGACGGTGCCGATGGGAAGGGCCGACACCTCGGCGATCGTCCGGTAATCGAGTCCGTGGATCTCTCGCAACACGAGGACCTCGCGAAACGGTATTGGCAAGGCGCCGAGGGCCTTTCTGATCTCCTGTGCCTCGATCTTGGCGATCAACATGGTCTCGGGCGTTTCTCCGCCTTGCCACTGATCGACCCGATCGCGCGCCGCCATATCGAGGTCGTCCGTCAGCACGACGCTCCGAGGCCGGTTCTTGGCGAGCCAGCTATAACTCGTGTTGCGCACGATGGTGAGCACCCATGCGCGCGCGTCGCCTCTGCCGAAGCTGCGGATGGCCCTGAAGGCCTTGAGCGACGCCTCCTGCACGATATCCTCGGCATCGGCCCGGCTGCCGGCCAGCCAGCGCGCAAGACCGAAGGCATCGGCGAGGTGAGGCAGAAACACCTCGGCGAAGCGGGCATGATCCGTCCTGTCGTCCACGTCCAGCCGATCGAACTTCACACCCTCCAGTCTAGCCTCATTAAGGCGTGACGACGATCTTGCCCGTCATATGCGGGTGAATGGCGCAGAAATATTCGACCGTTCCCGGAGTTGTGAACGATTGCGAGAATCTGTCGTCCGTGTCGAGCGCCGCTGAGCGGAACTTGCCTTCCTTTTCGGCCACCACATGCGGGATGTCGTCGGCATTGATCCACGTGACCGTGCCGCCGGCCTTGATCGTGACCGTAGGCGGGTCGAAGGTGAAGTTCGCGATCTTCACTTCGGCATCGGCCGCGAGCGCTCCCGATGCCGCGAGCGAGATCGTCGCGCCGGCAAGCGCCGCCATGATCGCACTCCGTACTTTCGTCATGGGATCGCTCCTCAGCTCTGTAGCGGCGTATCGGTGATCGCGAGCGGCTTGTCTCCGACGCGTACTTCGACGCTGGTGATGCCGAGCATCGAGCGAAGCTTGTCGGCAGGCACCGTCATCGGACCGGGCGAGGGCGCCGTCCCAGGGACCGGCTGCGGGAAGCAGGTCGAGCGCGCCGTGTGGAAGGTCATGTTGCCCTCGACCTTCTGCACGATCTGATGAATGTGCCCGTTGAGCACGGTGACCGAGCCGAACCGCCTCAGCATGCCGAGCGCCTGCATGCCGTCGTCGGTGCCCCATCCCCATTCGGCATAGACCGTCCACAGCGGGATGTGGGCAAAGACGACGATCGGCGTCGAATCCGGCTTGTCCTTGAGATCGTCGGCGAGCCACGCGAGTTGCTCGGTCCC
>NZ_DASRGO010000129.1:0-28437 GCF_035650995.1 Methyloceanibacter sp.
TAACACCCCGGAGGACAAGATCGTCTGGGACGTGACCCACCAAGTCTATATCCACAAGATGCTGACCGGGCGGAGGGACAAACTCGGCACTCTGCGGCAGTACCAGGGCCTGTCGGGCTTCGCCCGGAGGCTCGAGAGCCCGTACGACACCTTTGGGGCCGGCCACGGCTCCACCGCCCTCTCCGCAGCCGTCGGTATGATGATGGCCAGGGAGCACGAGGGTAAGAACTATAAGGTTGCGGCCATTGTCGGGGACGCTGCCCTGACCGGAGGCATGGCCCTGGAAGCGCTCAATCACGCCGGACATCTCAAAAAAGATCTGCTCGTCATTTTGAACGACAACGAATGGTCGATTTCCAAAAACGTCGGCGCCATGGCCGGCTACCTGAACCGCATCATCACTGGAGATTTTTACAACCGCGCCAAGACCGCCGTAGAGAATATCTTGAAAAGCCTCCCCGCCACGCTGGGAGAGCCCATGCTCAAGGTCGCCCACATCCTCAAGGAGGACATGAAGGGCGTCATCGCGCCGGGTATCTTGTTCGAGGAACTGGGTTTTAATTATGTAGGACCAGTGGACGGCCATAATGTGACCAGCTTGGTCGAACTCTTCCAGAAGATCCGGAACATGAAAGGCCCGGTCCTGCTCCATCTCATCACCAAGAAAGGCAAGGGGTACGAACCCGCGGAAAAAAATCCCGGCTGGTCTCACGGCGTAACACCTTTCAGCGTCGAGACCGGGGCCCCGGCTAAAGCGTCTACAGGAACGAACTATATGAACGTTTTTGGTGACGCGCTTATCGAGACGGCCAAGAAGAACCCCCACGTCGTTGCCATCACCGCGGCCATGGCCGACGGCACGGGCCTGGCCAAATTCGCCAAAGCCTTCCCGGACCGCTTTTACGACGTGGGCATGGCCGAACAGCACGCCGTGACTTTCGCTGCGGGACTGGCCACTCAGGGCGTACGTCCGGTGGCCGCCATCTATTCCACCTTTCTCCAGCGCGCCTACGACCAGGTGGTTCACGACGTGGCCATTCAGAACCTCCCGGTGCGGTTCGCCATGGACCGTGCCGGTCTCGTCGGCGCCGATGGTCCGACCCATGCCGGCTCGTTCGATCTCGCCTATCTCGGTTGCCTGCCCAACTTCGTGATCATGGCGGCGAGCGATGAAGCCGAGCTCAGGCACATGGTCGCGACTCAGGTTGCGATCGACCAATGTCCCTCGGCCGTGCGCTATCCGCGCGGGGAGGGCACCGGCATCGAGTTGCCGAAGGAGGGCGTGGTCCTTCCGATCGGCAAGGGCCGCATTCTGCGCGAAGGCACCTCCGTCGCCATTCTGTCGCTCGGCGCGCGCTTGGCCGAAGCGTTGAAGGCCGCCGACCAGCTCGCGGGCTTCGGGCTGTCGGCGACCGTCGCCGACGCGCGCTTCATGAAGCCGCTCGACCGCGAGCTCATTCGCGATCTGGCCCGCAACCACGAAGTTCTGGTGACGGTCGAGGAGGGCGCCGTCGGCGGCTTCGGCAGCCACGTTCTGCATTATCTCGCCGAGGCCGGGCTTCTAGACCGCGGGTTGAAGATCCGTGGAATGGTTTTGCCTGACGTGTTCATCGATCACGGTCAGCCTCATCAAATGTACGAAGTGGCCGGCCTCAATGCCTCGGCCATCGCCCATACGGCGATGGGGGCTCTCGGAGAAGAAAGCGAGGCGCCGTATCGCACCGCATCGATAGCGCCCATCCATCGCCTCTAGGCGATCAGCCTGACGATTTTGCGCCGCGCGTCCTTGCCCAGAGCCGCCGCGTCTCGACCGTCTGCCAGGTCACGAGGCAGGGCAGTCCGGTAACGAGCTCGCGCCCGCGCTTCAGCAGGGAAAGCGCGAGCGCCACCTCCGGCGACAGGCCGAACATTGCCCCAAGGAGAATGTAGCCGCCCTCCTGGATACCGAGCCGTGCTGGGACGACGAAGGAAGCGGTGCGCAACGCAAAGGCGATGCTCTCGAGAATCAAGGCGTCGGACCAGGCGATCGCGTGCCCCATGAAATAGAGCCCAGCATAGGCTTCGCCCGCGCCGGCCGCCCAGGCGGCGAGATGAACCGCGCCCGAGGAAAGCACGCGGGCGCGATGCCGGTAGATAGCCTGGATGCCGGCATGGATCCCTTCGGTGTCGGGCAGCACTGTCCACGCCCATTTGAGATCGAGCCTCTCCGGCAGGCGCTCGAGGAAACGAAACAGGCCTTGGCGTTGCGCGAGAATAAAGCCCGCCGCGGCAAGCACCGAGAGTGCGATGCCCGTGACGAGCCACGGGCCGATTTCGAGCCCGCGATACCATGTGATCAGGAGCGCAAGGCCGAACAGGGTGAACACGATTTGGCTCAGGAGCTCGAGCGTGAGATCGACGACGATGCTCGCGCCGGCCATACCGGGCCTGACGCCGGCGAGCGCCAATTCGCGCGCGCTAGCGATCTCACCCGCCGTCGGCAAAAGCGCGATGAGGTTGCCGATGCTTTCCCGCAGCCAGCGCGCCCACAAGCAGATCAAAACGGCGCGGGGCGGCGCGTCGAGGATCACGATGCGCCAGGCGACTGCGCAAAGGAGAAGGCAGACGAGATAGATGCCGATCAGCGTGGCGAGTCCCTGCCAGCCGACGGCGAGCGCGGCATCGACGACCTGGCGCCAGCCGAAATGGACGATGAGGATGGTCGCGACCGTGAGTCCGAGCAGCGCGCCGATGATGAGGCCAATTCTCATGAGACCGCCGCGCGATAGGTGAGCGGCTTGAGACCCATCGCGCCCATCCTGGCCTTGACGGAAGGGCTGAGCAGAGCGCGAAGCTCGGCTTCGGGCTGGTAGGAGGCAGGAAGGGCGTCCGGTCCGTCCCAGCGCCGCGTTGCCGGATGGCAGTAGATCTCTGAAACTCCTTCCGGCAAATGACCGAGGAGCCGCAATACGCGGGTCTCGGTCATCGCTCCGCTGTCGTGCAGCCCGAAGACATGATCGTTGGACTTCATGCCGTGGTTTGCCAACCAGCCGCGAATTCGGTGCGCCTGCACAGCATAGAACAGAGAGCCTGCCAAGCGGCCGAGAATGCGGTCGCGATTGGCCTGGAACGATGCGGCATAAGGCTCGTAGGGGAGACGCAACGGAGGATTGCCGAAGTCAGGCGCAAGCCGCGCGATGGCGTCGAGCACGACCGGGTGCAGGTGGAAGTGCCGGTGTCCGTTAATGTGGTCCATGGGAAGACCCGTCTGGCGGAAGCGCCCGAACTGAGCCTCGATCTCCCGCTTGGCCTGGTCGCGGAGGCGCGGCGACGCGTAGAGAGCGATGCCGAAGCCCACGGCGTCATTGGAAAACCTCCCATCGGGCCCGACCAGACCCGGCACCGCCTCGGGCGGCAGGACCGGGCGCCCGTTGAGCAGTGTCAGGTGCAGCCCAACCCCCAATGCCGGCAGCCTGCTGGCCCGCTCGACGGCGTCCGCGGCCTCGGGAGCTCCCACCATGAGGCTTGCAGCCGACAAGATTCCGCTGCAATGCGCCTGCTCGATCGCCTCGTTCACCGGTAGCGCGACGCCGAAATCGTCAGCCGTGATGATGAGCTTTCTGTCGCTGCGCATGACCCGCCACGATTGGCCTTGAAGCCCTCGCGGCGCCAATTAGCCTGCCCTGCTTCGCTTGTCGAATCGAGGGAGAAGCTCGCCCGCATCCGTATTTTCCCGAATAGGCAAGGCGGTCTTCACCCGCAACAATCGGCTTCATGACCGGTCTTTTGGATAAATACGCGACGGCGACAGTCCCCCGTTACACGAGCTATCCGCCTGCGCCGCATCTCCGCGCGGGCTTTCCTGCCGCGACCTATCGCGATTGGCTCTCGCGCCTCGACCCCGCGCGTTCGCTCTCGCTTTACCTCCACGTGCCGTTCTGCCGGCAACTTTGCTGGTACTGCGGCTGCAACATGAAGCTCGCCTCGCGCTACGAGCCGGTCGCCGCTTATGTCGAGGCGCTTATTGCCGAGATAGCCCTCATCGCCGGCATTTTGCCGGGCCGCTTCGCGGTCTCGCATCTCCATTTCGGCGGCGGCACGCCAACCGCGCTCGAGCCCGACGATCTTGCCCGTGTCATGGAGAACATCCGCGACCGCTTCGACATCTTGCCCGATGCCGAGCGTGCGATCGAGAGCGATCCGCGCACGCTGACCGATGCGATGATCGCGACGCTCGGCGCGCTCCGCTTCAACCGCGCGAGTTTCGGCATCCAGGAGTTCGATCCCAAGGTTCAGGCGGCGATCAACCGCATCCAGCCGTTCGAGATGGTGGCGCGCGCTGTCGAGGGTTTGCGCGGCGCGGGCATTCCGAATATCAATTTCGACCTGATCTACGGTCTGCCGCACCAGACGGTGGACTCGCTCGCGCGGACCATCGCCGCATGCCTCACGCTGAAGCCGGACCGGATCGCTCTGTTCGGTTATGCACATGTGCCGTGGATGGCGAAGAAGCAGCGCCTGATCGACGAAGCGGCCTTGCCTCGAGCGGCCGAGCGCGCGGCGCAGGCCGCATCGGCTGCGTCAGCGATCACCGCCGCCGGGTACCTCGCGATCGGTCTCGATCATTTCGCCTTACCCGGGGATTCGCTTGCCAAGGCCGCTATAGCCGGGACGCTCAGGCGGAACTTCCAGGGCTATACCGACGACGCCGCCGAGACGTTGATCGGATTGGGAGCCACCTCGATCGGTCGCCTGCCTCAGGGCTATGTGCAGAACATCGCCGAGCCCGGCGCCTGGGCGCGCGCCGTCGGCGATGGCGTCCTTCCCATCGGGAAGGGTCGCGCCTTCGCCGGCGACGATCGTATCCGCGGTTATGTTATCGAACGGCTCATGTGCGACGGCTTCGTCGACCTCGCGAGCGCAGGGACCCGGTTCGGACAACCGGCCGACTGGTACGCCGACGCGCTCCCCTTGCTCGAAGAGATGGCGCAGGACGGGCTTCTCGTGCTTGACGACGCAAGACTGCGCATGACGGAGCTCGGATGGCCCCTCGTGCGCGTGGCGGCCTCAGCCTTCGATCTGTATCGCCGCCACAGCGCGGCACGGCACTCGGTCGCGATCTGAGTCCGCTTGCCGCTGCCTAGGATGCGGCCCTCGCGAATTCGACGGCGATCCCGTCCTTGGTATGGCGAACCACGCGGCCCTCGGTCCGCCCGACGCGCACGCGCTCGCCGATCGCCGGCTGCACATCGAGCTGAAGCGCGGCGCCCGTCAAGGAAAGATTGATGACCTTGCAGTCGAAGATCTGGCCATTACCGAGTGTGATCTGAGTCATTCCGCGGGCGATCCTCATCCGTTGCGATCGCCGCTCCTCAGCCGGCGAACGTGGCAGCTGGGCACCCTCGTCGGCAAGCATGACCGGGGTCGGCTCCGTCATCGAGCCGCCCGCCTCCCGGTTGCGCCACGCCATGTAACGCTCGAAGTTCTCGACCACGCCGCACAAATGGACGATATCGATCGGCTTCGCGATCACGAGATCGAAGATATGCCAATTGTCCGGGTGCTTCATGAAGCCTTCGACATCGCCGGTCATGCCGATGAAACGCGTGCCCTTCGGATCCTCGCCCAAGGACTTAAATCTCTTGACGACATCCAAGCCGTCGATCTTCGGCAGGTGGAAGTCCATCAGAACGATGGCGTAGCGGCGCTCGCGCAAGGCTTGGAGAGCCTTCTCGCCGTCGTCGACCACATCAACCTGGTGCCCACGCTGAGACAGAAGAAATCTGAGCAGGTCCTGGGTGACGGGACTGTCCTCGGCCACCAAGATCGAAAGCTTGGCGTTCGCCGAACCCGAAAGGGTCGGCGCCTTGGCCTGATCTTCAGCGGTGCGAAGCAAAGACATAATACCCCTTTGCGCTTAGGCTGTGGCTGCAGCCGTCCCGGTGCTCTGTTCGTTGGGCGTACACCCATACGTAGGTGCGACATCGCCGGAACGCACGTTGCGAGTGTATAGAGTATGCACTTAGGGTGAACACTCGGTTAGCCTCGGCTCGATTTGCGCCGCCGACATCGCAGAAGGCATTAGATCCAAATAGTGTGATTCAAATTTTAATGACGGCGGTTTCGTTGCGTTAGCCACGCAGTGCGCAGAATTTATTGATAATTCGCGTGTAATGATGGGCGCCAAGAAGAACCGCGAGCCGCCCCGGATGCCGTTGAAGAGGCATGCGTCAAAGGCGTCCGATTGGTCGAGGGTCCTTTGCAACATCGGCTAGCCCTGGCGCTTCGCCCCGGGCCTGCCGGCACAGGGTACAGGGGGGTTGGATGGCTACCAGTCTGAAGCGCATCACCTATGTCGAGGATGAGCCCGACATTCGTTCGCTCACGGAATTCGCTTTGACCAAGCTCGGAGGCTTCAGCCTCGACGTTTGCGGCAGCGGCCCCGAGGCGATCGAGCGCACGCCGGATTTTCATCCCGATCTCATCGTGCTCGACGTCATGATGCCCGGCATGGATGGCATCGAGACGTTCAACCGGCTGCATTCGATTCCCGGCCTCGCCGACACCCCCGTGGTTTTCATGACGGCACGAGCGATGAAGCACGAAACCGATCGGTATCGCGCCTGTGGCGCCGCCGACGTGATCGAGAAACCGTTCGATCCGCTCTCGCTGCCCGACCGCCTCGAGGCCATCTGGCAACAGGCGAACGCGACAAGGCAGGCGGCCTGATGACCGTGCAAGAGGAGCTCCGCGCGCTGATCGAGCGGAACTACCTCAAGCTGTGCGAGCAGCTTGACGCGGTGACGCGGCTTCTCGTTGAGCGAGTTCCGGCCTCGGCGTTAGACCCCGCCTCGATTGCTGCCGCCCAGGGGCTGACCCACCAATTGAGGGGAGCGGCCGGCACCATCGGCTTTGGCCAATTGAGTGCCGCTGCCGCGGAGCTCGACGAGAGTCTCAGCCGGCTCCTGTCCGACGAGAGCCCGGTTGCTGCCGACCGGTTCGAGCGGTGCTTGGGTTTGCTTGTTGCGCTCCGTCGCATCGCCGAACAGACGACCCCCGCCATGTCGGCCCTTTATCGTGCCGACCTGGCGTCCATGGTGCCGCCAGCGCAGTGCAGCGCGGCCTAAGCCTCGCTTGACGTAAAGAACAGCCAAGCCATCAGGGCAACGCCGAGGATCGCGACCGCCGAGCCCGTGGCGACAATCACCACGCTGCCCGTCAGCGCCTGTTGCAGCGTGCCCGCGATCATGAGCGCGGCGCCGCCAGCCGATAGGAGGAACTGAGCTTTGGCGAGGCCTCCTCTCTCGAGCCGCGGCCATAGGCGATAGATTGTGCCGAACACCGCCATCAGCACGAAGCCCGGCAGGAGGATCGCCACATGCGTGTCCTTATACTGCAGCGCATTGGTGGCTCCCATCCAGAAGCCTTGCACCATACCGGCGAGAAGCAGCAGAAGCGCGAGCGCGAAATAGGTTTTGCCGAGATTTTTCATTGCCATATCCCTCCAAGGTCATGATTCGGTCCGTCTAAGCGGAGTTACGGAGCAACGCGTCCCGCGGATGCAGGGCCGCGACCCGTCTTGATCTGAATCAAGGAGAAGGCTGCGCGTCTCCTTAGCGTGGAGGTTGCGCGAGTGCCCAAGTTACAAGAGGCAACGGCAAGCCGGGACGGGGAGGCACGTTATGTCGAGCGAAACGGACAAGCCGCCGACCGCACGCGAGATGATCGACCGTCAGGGCCTGATGGACGACATGATGGAACGCTGCGGCGTCGATCTGCTCAGTGTCATCGCCAAGGACGGCGGACAGTCCTATGTCAGGGCGCGCTCGCACTGCCGCGGCTGCGCGTCCGTCGCCGTCTGCCGCGACTGGCTGCTTGAATGCGATCCCGCATCAAACGAGCCGCAGGAGTTCTGCCCGAATTCGGGCTTGTTCCGCCTCCTGCTGGGCGATTAGCCAGGCTCAGCCAATGCCCGGACCGGGCTTCAGCATCATGAGGCCCTGCGCCACCATGTCGGCCTCGAGGTGGCAGCCGGCGCCTTATTGACCTGGACCGCCGGCGCTCCGGGCGCGGATGCGCTCCCCGTCATTGGCCGTCGCCTGATCGCCTTCGAGCACAAACAGCGGAAGCCCCGAGATCGCGGATGGTGCGCTATCGCGGATGGTGCGCTCGAGCAGCGTCGTCTTGCCGGCTCCCGGCGATGACACGAGATTCAGCGCGAGGATCTCCCGGCCAGCAAGCCAAGCCCGGTTCCTTGCGGCCAGTGCGTCGTTCTTGGCCAAAAGGCGTGCCTCGAGGGCGACCATCTCACCGGCATGTTCAGGATCATGTCCATGAAGATGCGCATGGCTGCGACCGGGTCTGTTTGCAAGCCCATGCTCGTGGTTGTGGCGATCAGCATCGCCATGCGCATGCTCGTGTGCGTGACCGTGGGGATGGCTGTGGCGCGTGCCGTCGGCATGAACATGCTCATGCTCGTGGAGATGAGCCTCGCCATGGGCGTGCTCGTGCCCATGGGTGTGCCCATGCACATGGGGGTGGGTATGAGAAAGGCAGGCATGGCCATGCTCATGCTCATGGAGATGAGCCTCGCCATAGGCGTGCTCATGCCCATGGCCGTAGGCATGGCATGAGCAGCCGCCGTGAACATGCTCATGCCCATCATGGTGAGGCCCGCCATGGGAATGGTCGCGGCCATCATGGGGATGGCCGTGATGCGCGCCGTCGGGGTGAATAGGCCCATTATCTTCATGGTGCCGAGAGTCGGTCTCGATAGCAAGCAAGGTCGCTTGGCGCCGTTGCCATGGCCGCAAGCTCAACCCGGGCCAGCGCGTGTTCAGGTTGGTTAAGGTGGTCGCTCCAGGACAGCGCGTGGTGGCGCAGTCCGAAGCCTCGCGAATCCCTCGCTCTCTAACGACAAGCGCGCCGTTTACCAGACGGGACGATGCGGCTTACGCCGTATCCCTCGATGTCCCTCCTTGTTCCCAGCGGCACAATCGATGCATGTCCCGGCCCATTAACCGCCGATCACGGCGTTAACGTTTCAAATTGCTTCACGATCGGCGATAGGGAGGCAGCCGGTGGACATCATCGATTGCAATCATTCGACCATCACCGGACCGGAACAGCCCGCATTGCGCCGACGCTTGCGCGCGGGACTGGCCAGGTGGCGGAGGAAGGCAACCGTCATGCTGAGGCGCGGGCCGGTTCGTCCTTCGCCACGCGCAGCCGCGAGCGAGAAAATGGGGGTGATCCTCCACAGTGAAACGGCCGCGCAGCGGGTTGCCGGTCCATCTGAGCGTCATGCAAGCCTGGATGCGCAAAGCATCCTCGAAGGCTATCGGCGCGGTCTCCTGATCCAGCACCACCCCGAACGGGCCGGATGGGTATCCCCGGCGAGACGCGAAGCGATCGCGCCGCAGGAGTTCAGGATCGGATCGCCGCTCCGCCGCCTGCTGAGAGATCGCATTTTCAGCGCGAGCTTCGATGAGGATTTCGCCGGCGTGATGAGCGCATGCGACGCTGCGGTTCCGGCCGAGGAGCGACTGACCCCTAATCTTGCCAGTGCCTTTTTGACACTGCACCGCGATGGGCACGCCCATTCGGTCGAGGTCTTGTCGCCCGACGGCACATTGGTCGGCGGTCTCTACGGCATTGCCCTTGGCGGGGTGTTCTTCGCCGAGGCGAAGTTCGAGCACGCGAGAAAGGCCTCCTCTGTCGCGCTTGCCGTCTTGCATCATCATCTGAACCATTGGGGCTTCGTGTTGCGCTCGGCGCGGTGGTCGCCCCCGCGCGGGGTTCATATGGTCGGCCGCGAAATCTTTCAGATGTTGCTCGAGGCCCACGCCAGACACGAGCATCGCATCGGGCATTGGGTCATCGATCCCGCACTCGACACTTACGCGTGGAGCGTTCGCCCGCGCGTTGCCTGCCGCAGGCCGCGCGACGGTTCGCTGCCGCCACTCTCGGCGCGTGCGATGGGGCTCGCCGGCCATTCGCAAGCGAGCGGCTTGGCTCACCCCCAGACGGCGGCTTGGCACGCGGAGCCTGGGCCATGAGCATGGCGCACGTGCCGCGACAGGAGAGGGGCCAACGCCCTTCTGCACGCGACAGCACCCAAGTCCTCATCGATAGCCATGCGGCGAAGGAATGGGACGACCTCATCTCCGAGTTCGTCGACGTGAGCTACGACCAGACGGCCGCGTTCTCGAACCTCCGTTGGGGTGAGGGACGGCTCGGCGAACTGGTGCTGGTCGAGCACGGCGAGCCGGTGGCAGGCGCGCGCATCGCCATTCTGACCCAGCCGGGATTGTCCCGGGGGCTTGCCTATCTCCGCGGCGGCCCCTTCTGGCGTCGCCATGGCGTCACCCCGGACCCCACCCACTTTCGCGCCGTTATCGATGCCGTCAGGGCCGAGTATTGCCTTCGCCGCGGACATCACCTCGCGATCACGCCGAGGTTCCACCCGGAATTCTCCGTGATCGAGGCGAAACTGCTTCAAACCGAAGGATTCCGCGCTCGCCGCGTCTCGCCCGATCCACACCGCTATTTCGTCAACCTTGCGATCGACCGCGAACGGCAGATGGACAGCCTCGATCAGGGCTGGCGGCGCAATCTCCGCAAGGCGCTCGGGCATGACCTCGAAATGACTCTCGGCGACAGCGAGGCCGACATCGAGCGCTTCATCGGCCTCAACGTTTCGCTCAAGCGGCGCAAGCGCTTTCACGACCAGGGCCATGCGCTGCTCTTGCCCGAGCTTGCACGCTCTCTGCCACCGACGCTTCGCCCGAAGATCGCTCTCGCCTATCACCGCGGCCGGCCGGTGACGGGCGCTGCCTTGCTGCTGGCTGGCGACATCGCCCAGTATCTCTTCGGCGGGAGCGATGAGGCGATGTTGGAGCTGAACGCGGGCTACGCACTGCAATGGTGGTTGGTCGGGCGCCTCTCGGCCCAGGGGTACAAATGGTACGACCTCGGCGGCGAAAGCTTGAGCGAGGGCTTGCGCCGGTTCAAGCGCGGTCTGGTCGGCAAGGAAGGGCGCATCGTCGAGGCCAATGTCGATTACGAATATTGCGGCAGCACGACCGGCCGCATGGTCGCCGAAATGATGTTCGGCATGCGCGCCGCTAAGCGCTTCTACATGAAGCTGCTCAACGCCTGACGACGTGCAGCATCGCTAAAATTTCGCTCAATTTGTCGCCGGCGCGTAAAGCCCATCGTGATGAAGGTTCGATTACTGTCCCGGCGCGGGGGTGATCCCACGGGGGGACGAATTCCCCGATATCATTTGCTTGACTGCGTCTTTGGTCGTTCCGGGGCACACGATCATGCATCTCGACATGCTGACGATGTCGGCCGCAAGCATCACCGTGACCGTGGTGCTGGGCCTCGTTCTCATTTTCACCTGGGCGCGCGAGCGCGAGAGCACGTTCGTCGGCTGGTGGGGATTCGCGCTTCTGCTCCAGGCCGCGGGGGTCATCATCGCCGCGCCCTCCTCGCTGCAGAACGACATCGACCTCGTCACTTTCGGTACCGCGCTGATGGTTTTGTCGGAAGCGGTGAAATGGCAGGCCTCGCGGCAGTTCGCCCATCACCGGGTCAGCGTCGCTTGGATGCTGTTCGGACCGCTCGTCTTCCTCACGCTCGCTCATACCGGCTATCTTAGCGGCTTCGATAATCGTCTCGTGGTCATCTGCACGCTATCGGCGGTCTACAATTTTGCCGCCGCCTTCGAGCTCTCACGCGTCGATGGCGAACCTCTGCCCTCGCGCTGGCCGACCGTGGCGCTGCTCATCGTCAGCGGGCTGAGTTGCCTTTCCTGGCTCCCGCTCAACGTCATCATGCCGATCCACGAAGTGGTGGCCGTGTTCTCGTCGAATTGGTTCCCGACCGTCATTCTGCTGACGCTGCTGTTGCGCATCGCGCTCGCCTTCGTCGTGCTCTCGATGGCGAAGGAACGTCAGGAGATGGAACAGCGCACCAACGCCTTGACCGATGCCCTGACCGGCCTTCCCAACCGGCGCGCTCTGTTCGAAGCTGCCGACGTTCTGGCGCAGGAGCGGGCGGCGTTGGGCGGTCCGATCTCGGTCCTTATTTTCGATCTCGATCATTTCAAACAGATCAACGATCGCTTCGGGCACGCGCAGGGCGATCTCGCCCTTAAGCTGTTCGCCGCCAGAGCGAAAGAATGCCTGAACGGCTCAAGCATCGTCGCGCGATTGGGCGGTGAGGAGTTTGCCGCCATCCTCCCCGGCGCCGATGTGGGCGCGGCGCTCGAGCGGGCCGAAGCGGTCCGTCGCACCTTCGCCAGGTCGGCCGCGATCATCGACGGCGAGCCCGTCGGCGCAACGGTGAGCGTAGGCGCCGCCTCCGATTCCGGGCTGCACAGCGACCTCAACGCTCTGTTTCGCAGGGCCGACGCCGCGCTCTATGTGGCGAAGCGCGGCGGTCGCAACCGGGTCGAATATTTGGGCCCGGAGGACGCGGTTTCGTTCGATGAGCTCGCAGGCTCGGTGCGTGCCGCCGAGCGCCTCCTGACGCCTCTGCCACCGGTTCTGCCGACGCACGAATATGCCGAGACGAAGCTGACGGCTTGAGCCGCGCGGCTTCAGCGCCGCCTCCCGCTGCCACTCACATCACGCCAGGCCAGTCCCCGAACCCTGGCCCGGCAGGGCCTGGGGGCTCAAGCTCGATTGTGACAGTAAGACGACTGATCTGGCGCAATGCGTCTGCCACATAGCCTTGGCATTTTGATCCTGGCATTCGCGCCGATCCTACCGCCGGAGACGTCATGAAATCGCGGATCATCGAGCAGCTCGGCCAGTCGGAGTTGATGCTGCCAAACTTGCTGGCCGGCGCGCTCGCGGCGAACGACCGCGCCAAGCTTCGCATGAGCGTGCTGCAGGCTGCCGCGCAACATGCTCGCGACCCCCACGGTCCCGCGCCGGATTTCGTTGCCGAGTGCGGCGCCGCCGGCATCGACTCCTTTGCCACGCGCGCTCTGATCGCGGGCGCGCGCGCCAATGGAACCGGTCTTATCGAAGCTCTCGGTCTTGCCAAGCTGAACGAGGCGCTGCTCGACGACAGTCGCCGCGATGATCAAGGCGGTTGGTATGAGCGACAGTGAGGTGGGCAGGGCGGCAGAAGCTCGTCTGGAGGCGATCCGTGGTGCGCTAGATCTCGGCAGCGGGCGCCTCTCGGAGGCGGCCATCGCCAAGCTCACCGAAGTCGGCGAGGCGGACAGCCTGCATCGCCTGGTAATGGATCTGCATAAGGCGCTCAACAGCGTGACCGCGCAATGCGCCGAGGAGACTATCGATGGCGTGCGCTGCTACGGTCTCCATCCCGAGGACAGGTCGCTGATCGAAGTCTTCATGAAGGGGCTTGCGCGCACGCGCGCGCTCAAATTCGACCATCCCGGACTCGATACGACGGCCGTTCGCGGCGAAACTCGCCTCATCATCCAGAACGATATCGGCACTACCGACGCCCACGTGCTCGTCGTCAGCGTCGAGGACATGACCGTCACCGTCACCCACAGCGACGTGCATTCCTCGCGGGCGAAGTTCTTCGTCGACCTCTTCGACCGCTTCAAGGTCGATTGGAGCCGCCTCAATCAAACGAGCGCCGAAGGTCTCGCCGAGGGCGAGGTCTTCTACCTCGTCACCGGTCGCTATCGCGCCGCGGCGAACGAAGATTTGTGCGCGTTCCTGGAAGCGGTCGGGGCCTCGCTCGTATTCCTCATCGATTGGAACAAGGCGCGCAAAGCGCTGCGCGGGCTGATCGGCAACAGCGATGCCGTCCGTGCCCTCGACTGGGCGGCGCGGCATGAGTTCGGCCATCGCGCCTTTCTCGAACTTGGCGGCTCCGAGCTGATCTCCGCCGCCGTGCGGCGCGCGGCCCCTGCGCGGCTCGGGTTCGGCGAAGAGCTTGCCGACCTCCTCGGCCGCGAGGCGACGCTCAAATTCGTGAAAAGCGCGCTCAGGCTTTCGACCGAGGCCTTGCGCGAGGGCCGTTCCGCCCGTTCCGTGCGCGAGATGCTCGAGCTCGATCTGATGCGCCGGATCGAGCGCAACGACAGCGCGCTTCTGACCGTTGTCGTGCGGCAGCTCGGTCTTGCCCGCGACATCGCCACCCGGATAGCGGCTGCCATCGCTGGCGGTCGCGTCCACCAAGCGGAGGCCGCACGCAATGCCGGCCGCGCGAGGAGGATCGAGGAGAAGGCGGACGCGATCGCAGTCGACGTCCGCCAAACCATCGTGCGCACGCAAGCGGCTCCGACCATCGCCGCATTGGTCGACGCCGCCGAAAACGCAATCGACGAGCTGGAGCAGGCGGCATTCCTCGCTTCGCTTCTTCCGCCCGACATCGAGCCCCGTCTTATCGTCCCGCTCGGCTCTCTCTCCGCCGCGGCGGTCGCCGGCACAGAGGCTGCCGCGCGCGGGGTCGAGGCGGCGGCGGGTCTCGCCGGGGGCGATGGCGGCAGCGCCGAAAGCGAGGATGCGCTTCAGGCCACCGTCCGTCTCGCCGACCTCGAACACGCGGCCGACGACGTCGAGCGGACGATGACCCGGCTCGTGCTCGGGACAGGCAGTTTGCGCGAGGGAGGCCTGGTCGCGCTCGAGCTTGCACGAGCTCTCGAGCGGTCGAGCGACCGTCTTTCGCTGATCGGCCACGTGCTGCACACCCATGTCATGGGCGAGTTGTCGAAATAGGGGCAAGTGCGACGATGGGTGGGGTAAACGCTATGATGGGTGTCCTCCGCATCAAGACCGGGATGGGCGCAGCGGGCGGTCCCGAGACGATCGGAGCCAAGGCGGCCAACCTCGCTCGCGTCGCCGGTTTGGGACTGCCGGTGCCTCCGGCCTTCGTCCTGCCGATCGACCTTGGCGCGGCGCTACTGGCGGGTGAGGCGGACGCCGAGCGCGCTTTCACCGACGGCCTTGCCGAGGGGATCGCCTTTCTCGAGGAGGAGACCGGCCGGCGCTTCGGCCATCGCCGCACGCCTCTGCTCGTTTCGGTGCGTTCGGGGGCGGCGCGATCGATGCCGGGCATGCTCGACACGGTGCTCGACGTCGGCTGCACCAGCGAATCGACCCGCGGCCTTATCCGCATGACGGGCAATCCGCGCTTTGCCTGGGACTGCCGCCGCCGCTTCCTCGAAGCCTATGCCGAGACTGTGCTCGGCCTCGACATCGCTTCGTTCAGGGCGAAGCGCGATCGGCTCGCTGCCGAGGGCTCGGCCGCGAACGATCTCGATTTCGATAGCGAGGCCCTCGAGCGGCTCTCGTTTCTCTACGAAGACCTGATCTCCGCCGCAGGCGAGACTCTCCCTGACGACGCGATGGAGCAGCTTGCGCATGCCGCGCGCGCGGTTTACCGCTCCTTTAGCAGCGAGCGCGCCTCGACCTATCGCCGTCTCCAAAGCTACGGGGATCTCAAGGGAAGCGCCGTCATGGTGCAGGCGATGGTGTTCGGCAATCGCGGAAGCGGGTCGGCATCAGGCGTCGCCTTTTCGCGCGATCCCTCGACCGGCGACCCGTGTCCGGTCATCGATGTTCTGTTCGAGGCGCAAGGCGAGGATGTCGTCTCGGGGCGCGGTCGCCCGCTTACCGAGAAGGAACTCGCGGCTAACGCTCCCCGAATTGCGACCGAGCTCGGCGCTCATCTCAAGGCGCTCGAACGTCATTTCCGCGACGTTCAGGATGTCGAGTTCACCGTCGAAGACGGAAAGCTCTGGATCTTGCAAGCCCGCACAGCCAAGCGCACGGCGCGCGCCGCGCTCAAGGTCGCCGTCGAGTTCGTGCATGAAGGCCTGCTTTCGCCCGAGGAAGCGTTGCAGCGGCTCGATACCGTCGACCTTCGCAACCTTTCGATTGCGCGCTTTGCTTCTCACCCTGCGCCAAATGCGCGGGGGATCGGAGCAGCGGGTGGCGTTGCCGTGGGCCGCGCCGCCTTCGACGCCGACAGCGCCAGACGCCTCGCCGCCTCAGGCGAGTCGGTTGTGCTGATCCGCACCGACATCGACACGAGCGACGTCGCGGGACTCGCCGCCGCCTCCGGGGCACTCACCGCGATGGGCGGCCGCACCGCTCATGCCTCGCTCATCGCCCGCCAAATGGGCAAGGCCTGCGTGGTGAACTGCTCAAGCTTGGCGGTTCACGCTGCGGCGCACCGGGCTGAGCTCGGCGCCGTTTCGCTTCAGGAAGGGGATTGGATATCGCTCGATGGCGATAGCGGCGAGGTTTTCCTCGGCCAACTCGGGATCGAAACCGAGCGGCCACAGTCGCTCCTTGCCGAGGTCGAGACATGGCGCCGCAATAGGGCCAAAGAGGGACGGCACGCCGAACTTGGCGCAGCGGAATGACATAAGCGGACCACCTGAATTTGCCTGACTTCGCCACCAAGGGGAGGTGTCGCGCCGGGGGTGACAACGGGCTTGATTGTGACAGTATTATATAGGTTTGTCGCCGCGGGCTGATGGTCGGGCCCCGTTCGCCATTCGCTTTGCCACGGCACTTAATCCACTGCATGGAAAGCGCGGCGCCGCCTCAGCGCGTGAGACCGTGGCGTATGACTGGAGTCGATTGTGGTTGCGAGCAAGTCGGTGGAAACGGGAAAGGAGATCGAGCTGAAACTCGAGCTCGATCCGACCGATGCTTTTCAGGTCAAGTCGGATCCGTTGCTCGCCTCCAAGACTCTCGGCGCGCCGGTGGAACAGCGGCTCGTCTCGACCTATTTCGACACTCCCAATCACGCACTCGCCAAGGCCGGGGTGTTCCTGCGCGTCCGCGAGAGCGAGGGCCGCTATGTCCAAACCGTCAAGTCCATGGCAAGCAAGGCCGATCTCATCGAGCGTTCCGAGTGGGAACAGGAGATCGCCGACTCTTCTCCCGATCTTGACGTCGCCGATGGTTCGCCGCTTCGCTCTGTGCTGACCGGCGGTCGCCGATCGTCACTTCGGCCGATCTTCGTGATGAATATGCAGCGGACCCTTCGCCGCGTTATCCATGGCGGCTCGACCATCGAGGTTGCTCTTGACGAGGGTGAAATTCTGGCCGGCGCACGTACGGCGCCAATCAGCGAGGTCGAGCTTGAGTTGAAAGAGGGCGACGCTGCGCAGCTTTTTTCGCTTGCTCGCGCGCTGTGCGAAACGGTCCCACTCAGGCTTGCCGTCAAGACCAAGGCCGAACGCGGCTTCGAGCTTCTGTCGCAGGAGGATTTCACCGTCGAGAAGGCGGGCGACGTCGATATCAAGCCGGTCATGACGGCTGCGCAGGCGTTCCGGGCGATCGCCCGAAATTGCCTCAGGCAAATTATCGTCAATGAGCGCGCAGTGTTCGCCGGTCGCGCCGAGGCCCTGCATCAGATGCGCGTCGGCCTACGGCGCCTGCGCGCCGCGATTTCGATCTTCTCCGACGCGCTGGCCGATGGCAGCGACGAGCCGATCAAGGACGACCTGAAATGGATCACGCAGGAGCTTGGTCCGGCGCGCGACCTCGACGTGTTCGCCGCCGACGTGCTGAAGCCGCTGCAAAAAGCACGGCCCAAGGACCCGGGCGTGAAGGCGGCTCTCCGCGATTTCGAGGAACGCCGCAAGGCGGCTTATGCCCGAGCGATCGACTCGCTCAGATCGGAGCGCCATCGCAAGGCCTTACTCAGCCTTGCCGAGTGGATCGAGGTGGGGGGCTGGGCCTCGAGCCAAGCGGCGCAGGGTCCCATCGTCGAGCGCGCGAGCGCCGAACTCGCCCGTTTGCGCAAGGGAATCAGGAAGCGCGGCAAGGATCTTCGCCAGCTCAGCGCGGCTGAGCGCCACAAGCTCCGCATCCGCGCGAAGCGCCTCCGCTATGCCACCGAGTTCTTTGCCAGCACCTTCCCCGGCGAACGCAACATCAAGCGTCGAGACGAACTGCTCTCCGCGCTCAAGGATCTACAGGACGCGCTCGGCGGCCTGAATGATCTCGAGACCCGCCACGGTCTGATGGGCCGGGCGGAAGGTGACGGGGTTGCGCCGGAGATGCAGGCGGCCATTCCCGATCCCGCGCGCGAAGAAGCCTCGCGCGCAAGGTTCCTCGCCGACGCCGAAAGGGCCTTTGCCCGGTTTGCAGACGCCAAGGCGTTCTGGGACGAGTGACCGGCTATTCGACGATGTGGTGCTTGCCGAGGGGCTTCACCGTGCTCGCCTGGAGTCCTTTTTCACCTTCTTGCTCGGCGAGGACCAGGCTCACCTCGTTCCCCACCTCAAGCTTGTAGAAATCGGCGCCGACAACGCTGTTACGGTGGAAGTAGACCTCATCGCCCTCCGCCGTGGTGATGAAGCCGTAGTCGTCGAAAAGATTTTCGATTTTGCCGTGGGCCGGCGCGGTGTGGTTCTTCACGCCGCCGCGCATCTTCCGCGCCTGATCCTCGAGGCGCCTGACTGCGGCATCGAAGGCGTCGCGCAGCGCCACATACACGTCCTCGTGCGCATGATTGATCGGCTTGGCGCGATCGATCACCACATTCTTGCCTGGCAGGCTGATCTCGATGCGCACGTCGTAGAGTTTGCCCTTGTGATGGTGCCGGTGCGGCGCCTCCACCACGACGGTGCAGCCGATGATGCGGTCGTGGAAACGCTCGAGCTTGGCCGCCTTCTCGCGGATGCGAGCTTCGACGGCGGGGGAGGGGTCCATGTTACGAAAGCTGATTTGCAGCGGAATCTGCATGGCGCGCTCCTTCTCGTTGATACGTCGTCAACTCTAACATGAGTGAAGTCGCTAAAGGTTCATTGAGTTGCATCAAGGCGCCATGCCTTGGAATTTCAGGACTCGATCTTGACCGGCATCAAGGCCGAAATGCGGGGCCCCGCGCACTGACTATTGTGCGTGGAGAGCGGTAGGGAGCGATGCGAGGATTGTCGATGCGACTCGTCAAGGTCCTGCTTCCCGTCAATCAGCATGGCACGACGGAGTCTTCTGCGGCCCTCGCCTTCGGCCTGGCCGGCCGTTCCGGCGCTGCTGTGGAGGTATTGCATGCCTACCCGTCGCCGGCCGACCGTCTGCCGTATGCGACCGAGCTGAGCCCGGCCTATTTTGAGGAGTTGATCGACGTCGGAAAAAAGCAGGTCGAGCTCGAGCAGCGCCAGGCCCACTCCTGGTTTACAGCCTTATCGCAACGCTTGCCCAACGTTCGCGCCGCCTTTCTGCCCATCGAGGGACCGGTGACGCACAGCGTGGCGACGCGGGCGAAAGCCGCCGATTTTGCCGTCTTGCCCGCAATCGGCGCGCACGAGGACCTGTTCTTCGCGCTCGCGCGCGATGCCGCCCTGTTCAATTCGGGCCGCCCGATTATCGTGGTGCCGGAGGACGCGCGGGGCGTCGAGGCGAGCAGCGTGGTCGTTGCCTGGAAGGACACCGTCGAGGCGGCGCGCGCGCTTGCCGCCGCGCGCCCGTTCCTCGCGGCAGCGAAGCAGATCAAGCTCGTGAGCGTCGCCGAATATCAAAACCGTGATGATACGCTGGCGATGATGGCGGACTACTTGAAGCAGTCCGGTCTCGGCGTCGAACTCGAGACGGCGGCTGCACATGGGAAAGATGTGGGTGAAGTGCTCGTCGATCTGTCCGACGGCGAGAACAGACTTCTCGTCATGGGCGCGTATGGCCATTGGCGCTGGCGCGAATATGTGCTCGGCGGCGCCACCCGGCACGTTTTGCGTCACGCCAAAGTGCCGGTGCTAATGTCGCATTAGTGATGCGTAAGCGTGCGATGGAGGCGGCCCCATGGACGCTGCCAATCCCATGACGGCAGAGGCACTGCCGTGGAACGTTCCGCGCGACGATCTGCTCCGCGCGTTGCGCACCACGCCCGAGGGCTTGAGCGAGCGCGAAGGCAAACTTCGACTTGCCCGATATGGGCCCAACGACGCTCTCCTTCGCCGGCGCACCCCCCTATGGCGTCAGATCGTCGATCGTCTCAGTAATCCTCTCATTTTGATTCTTCTCTTCGCGAGCGGGCTCTCGGCGTGGACGGGTGACGTGACGAGCTTTGCGATCATCGCCGTGATCATTCTCCTGAGCGTCGCGCTCGATGTGGTACAGCAGCGGCGCGCCGAACATACCGTCGACGCGCTGCGCCGCTCGGTCGGTCTGAAGGCGCAAGTGCAACGAAGCGGAAAAAGCCGGGAAATTGCCGTCGATCAGCTCGTGCCCGGCGATATCGTCGAGATGAAGGCCGGAGCCATAGTGCCGGCGGACTGCCGCTTGATCGCGGGGCGCGACTGCTTCGTCAACCAAGCCCTGCTCACCGGAGAGTCGTTTCCCGTCGAGAAGCAGCCGGTCGAGCTGGCGTCTCCGACCGAAGACATCTCGACGGCGGCGAACTTCCTGTTCATGGGCACTTCGGTGATCAGCGGTACCGCGCGCGCGCTCGTGTGCCGCACCGGGCGCGCCACCGAGCTGGGCGGCCTCGCCGGCGGGATGACCGCTCAGCGGCCTGCCGATGCCTTCGCCCAGGGAATTCGCCGGTTCGGCTTTCTCATGCTGCGCCTGACGATCTTTCTTGTCTTGTTCGTCATCGCCACGAATGCCGTCTTTAACCGGCCCTGGCTCGAATCGCTCCTCTTTGCGCTTGCGCTTGCCGTCGGCCTGACCCCCGAGCTCCTGCCGATGGTGGTCACGGTGACCCTTGCCAATGGTGCAAGACGGCTGGCTCAACGCCGCGTGATCGTCAAACGGCTTGCCGCCATCCACGATCTTGGAGCGATGGACGTGTTGTGCACCGACAAGACCGGGACTCTGACCGAAGCGGAGATTCGTCTCGCCGGCCACATCGACGCACATGGCGAGGACAGCAAGGAGGTGCTGCGGCTCGCCTACCTCAACAGCGCGTTCGAGAGCGGCATCAAGAGCCCGCTCGACGATGCGATTCTGGCACATGAAAAACTGGACGTGGGCGCGTGGCACAAGATCGACGAGGTGCCGTTCGACTTCGAGCGCCGCCGCGTGTCGGTGCTCGTCGATGACGGCTCCCGCCGCCTCCTTGTGGTGAAAGGCGCACCCGAGGACATCATCGCCCTGTCGGTCGACTACGAGACGGGCGCGGGCGAATGTCTGCCGCTCGAGCCACAAATGCGCGACAGCCTTGTACAACGCTTCGAGGCGCTCGGGGAGGAAGGCTATCGCGTCCTCGGCATCGCCTCCCGGTCTTTGGCCAGGGATCACGAGAGCGCGGCCATACGCGACGAGACGGCGCTGACATTTGCGGGCTTCGTTATTTTCATCGACCCTCCCAAGGCCGATTCGGCCGACGCCATCCACGCGCTCGCCGAGATCGGCGTCGAGGTTAAGATCCTGACCGGCGACAACGAGCGAGTCGCGCGCCATATCTGCACGGCGATCGGCGTCACCGTCGAAGGCGTGCTCACCGGGCAGGAGCTTGCGACCATGTCAGCCGAATCGCTCCGCGCGCGGCTTCCGTCGGTCAATCTCTTCTGTCGCATCACGCCGCAGCAAAAGGAGCGCGTGCTGCTCGCCTTGAAGCATAGCGGCAAGGTCGTGGGCTTCCTCGGCGACGGCATCAACGACGCCTCGGCTCTTCACGCTGCGGACGTCGGCATTTCCGTCGACGGTGCCGCTGACGTTGCCAAGGAGGCGGCCGATCTCGTCCTGCTCGAGCACGATCTCAGCGTGGTGCACGACGGCATCATCGAAGGCCGGCGGACCGTCGAGAACGTCACCAAATACATTCTGATGGGGTCCAGCTCGAACTTCGGCAACATGTTCAGCATGGCAGGTGCGGCATTATTCCTGCCCTTCCTGCCGATGCAGCCGACCCAGGTGCTGCTCAATAATCTGCTGTACGACATCTCCGAGGTCGGCGTGCCGTTCGACAATGTCGATGCCGAAGCCATTCGGCAACCGATGCGTTGGGATATAGAGTTCATTGAACGCTTTATGCTGCTGCTCGGCCCGGTCAGCTCGCTGTTCGACTTCCTTACCTTCTTCGTCTTGCTCAAGCTGTTCGGCGCGAGCGAGCCGATGTTTCAGACCGGGTGGTTTGTAGAGTCGCTTGCGACCCAATCCCTGGTCATTTTCGTCATCCGGACGCGGAGGGCCCCATGGCGGAGCTTGCCCAATCCAGTTCTTACCGTGCTCACCCTCAGCGTGGTGCTGATCGGCCTCGTCATTCCGCTCACGCCGCTCGGTGCGCTGTTCGGCTTCGTCGCGCCGCCGCCCGCGTTCTATCTCTTCCTCGTCGTGGCGACTCTGGCCTACCTACTGCTCGTCGAAGGCGTGAAGCGCCTGCTTTACCGCCACGCAAGCGTTAACGGCTGAGCACGATGCCAAGCAAGAGCCCAACACCTGCTGCGATACCCAGCGAGGTCCAGGGATCGCGCTGAACCGCTTCCTCGATGCTATGCAGAGTCTCTCCGGCCCTGTCCTGTGCGCGATGAAGCTGGTGGCTGCCCGCACTTCGGACCGCCGCGGTCAAGGCATCGACATCCTGGCGAAGCGTCGCGAGGTGCTTGGCGAGCCTCTGCGCCTCCTCTTTGAGAGCCACGTGGCCCGGCATTTCGGCGTCTTTGTTCGCCATCGCAAAGTCCTCCTTTCCGGCTTGGGTCCCCAGTTGGCAGGGCGACAGCGCCGATCGTCAAGGCTCGCGCGGCCGCCTTGCGGAGGCCAAGCGAGGCAGCCGGTTCCATACCAAGCCGAAGACGCACCCCCCATAGCCGATACAGCCGGTGAGGAGCACCCACATTGCTGCCCGCAGGATGTCGAACGGCTCGATCACGTAGATCGGTTTGATGAAGTGGATCGAGAACAGGAAGTCAATGAAAGCCTGTGCCAGCCCGGCCGCAACGAGGAGCGACCACGTCAGGTGGCAGCACGCGAGCACCGCGCCAAGCGCAACGCCGGCCTTGTTCGGCTAATGCGTTCCATTGGGCATCCGCCTCAGGTTCACCTTGCCTCGAAGGAGTGGAATGCGCCAAATTTCCGCCCTGGGCCTTGATTGGGCTCAAGCCGCAGCTCTGGTTCCGCCAGCCTTCGCCAGGCGTTAGAATTCCTCATGCAACGACCGATAGCGCGCACCGGCGAAGGGTGGCATGACCGGCTATGGGCCGCCGTCAACGACCCTATTCGCTCGGGCGTCCATTATTGGGCGGCGGTAGGTGCTGTCTGCTTCATGCTGCTGGCAGGCTGGGGCTTACATCCCTGGCTCAAGGACCGCGCCTCGTTCCTGATCTTCATCCCGGCCGTAGTGATTGCCGCGGGCTTCGGAGGATTGGGTCCCGGGCTTCTCACCACCCTCCTTAGCGCAACGCTTGGCGTCCTGTTGATCGGCCTTGGCAACCTTAACGAACCGGCGATTCTCGAAGCCCTCATCTTTGTCGCTGTGGGAGGGGGTATCTCGTGGTTCGGCGAGCAGCTCCGCCGCACCAGGATCAGGAGCCAAAGGAACGCGAACGAACTGAAGGCACGCGAGGCGCACCTGCGTTCCATCTTGGACACCGTTCCTGACGCGACCGTTGTCATTTGCGAAAAGGGCATGATTCAATCGTTTAACGCTGCGGCTGAGCGGCTCTTCGGCTACTCCGAGAGGGCCGTGCTTGGACACAATGTCAGCATGTTGATGCCCTCGCCCTACCGCGAGGAGCACGACCGCTACATCTCCCGCTATCTCGAGACGGGCGAGAAGCGCATTATCGGCATCGACCGGGTGGTCACCGGCTTGCGAAAGGACGGGTCGACCTTTCCCATGAAGCTCGAAGTGGGCGAGATGACGTCTGGCGACCGGCGCTTCTTCACCGGCTTCATCAACGATTTGACCGAGCGGCAGGAGACCGAACACAAACTGCACGGTCTGCAGACCGAACTCGCCCGCCTGTCGCGGCTGACGGCGATGGGCGAGATGGCCTCGACGCTTGCGCATGAGATCAACCAGCCGCTATCGGCGGTGTCGAACTACCTGCAGGGCTGTGTGCGCCTGCTCAAGTCCGTCGATCATCCCAATGCCGACAAGATCCGCGACGCGCTCGCCGAAACCACCAAGCAGACGCTGCGCGCGGGCCATATCATTCGTCAGTTGCGCGAGTTCGTGGCGCGCGGTGAGACCGAAAGGCGGGCCGAGAACGTAAGCAAGTTGATCGAGGAAGCGAGCGCGCTCGCCCTCGTCGGCGCCAAGGAGGAGGGGGTCAAGACCATGTTCCACTACGCGACCCACACCGATATGGTGCTGGTCGAGAAGGTGCAGATCCAGCAGGTTCTTCTTAACCTCATCCGCAATGCAATCGAGGCGATGCAGGGTTTCGAGCGCAAGGAGCTCGTGGTGAGCACATCCCCGGTCGACAATGGCATGATTGAAATCAGAGTTTCCGATACGGGTCACGGGGTCTCCGAGGAGATCGCCGATCGTCTGTTTCAGCCGTTCGTGACCACCAAGCCCGCAGGCATGGGCGTCGGGCTCTCGATTTCCAAGCGCATCATCGAGGCGCATGGCGGGCAGATATGGGCCGAGGCCAATCCCGGCGGCGGCACCGTGTTCCGGTTCACCCTGCCGGCGGTCACCAGCGAGGACTCTGCGCAATGACGGCGAACAGGGTCGTGCACATAGTCGACGACGACGAGGCTGTGCGTCAGTCTTTGGCCTTCATGCTGAGTTCGGCGGGCCTTCCGGTCCGTCTTTACGAATCGGCCTTGGCCTTTCTCGCCGGACTGTCATCGCCGCAAAATGGCTGTCTCATCACCGATGTCCGCATGCCCGGAATGAGCGGGATCGATCTGCTCAGGACGTTGCGGGACAAATCGCTCTCGATGCCGGCAATCGTCATCACCGGACATGGTGACGTGCCTCTCGCGGTCGAAGCGATGAAGGCGGGAGCGGTCGATTTCATCGAAAAGCCGTTCGAGGAAGAAGCGATCCTCGACGCGGTCAAGCGCGCCCTTGAGCAGGGTTCGAACGAGAGTGCGAATGGAGGCGAGATCGCCGCCAAGCTCGCTATCCTCTCCGAGCGGGAACGCCAAGTGCTCGAGGGGCTCGTTGCCGGCCATCCCAACAAAACGATCGCCTTCGACCTCGGCATTAGCCCCCGCACCGTCGAAGTCTACCGGGCCAATCTCATGGCCAAAATGCAGGCAAAGAGCCTTTCGGAGCTGATCCGCATGGCGATCCTCGGCAACGTGTACCCTGCGCCGCGCGCCGGTTAACAGTCTCCCTTCGCTTCAACGAAAAATCGCCACTCTTTGAGACATCTCAAGGTTTTTGCGGATGATCGTCTTAGCCTCACGCTCAAATTGTGTGGCGAAAGACCGCCCGCGATATTGGAGAGTCGGAGTGCCCGAGGCAGGAACGATCCTGATTGCGACGAGAGACGGCGCGCTTGCTGATTCCTTGCGTTTCGCGCTTGAGCTTGAAGGATTTGCGGTGCGCTTTGCCGACGAGATCACGCTGTTTTCCTCGCTTACCGGAACCGAGCGGCCGACCTGCCTTCTGCTCGATCAGGACGTCTTCGAGAGGATGACCGAGGGAACTAGCGAGGGACTCTTGGCAGAAGCCTCGACCCCTGTTGTCCTCCTCGCCGGACCGACCACAAAGCGCCTATATGAGCGCGTAAGTGCTGCTTCAATCGCCAAAATCGTTGAAAAGCCCCTCCTTGGCGGAGCGCTGGTAGAGGCGGTTAGGGACGTGACCACCCGCCAGGACGGCGCAAGCGGAGGCAAAGAGGCCGTTCGTCGCGACCGCAACGTTCCGCCGGCTCCCCCGCCTACGTAGTTCCCCTTAAGCGTCCGACACGAATTTCGGCCTCGCTCAAGCAGGCGTACCAGTCGCATCAGGCACCCCGAACCAAGGGAGTATCTCGATGCTGACCGAAGTCGCCACAGCCGAAACGCCCCGTACTCATGTTCACGCCCTGTTCCCTGAAAGCCCTAAGACCCACGAGAGATCGCCCGCCGGAGTGTCGATGAGCTTCCCCCGGAACGGCGAAATTTTCGCCGAGGGCGAGACCGCGGGCTACGTCTACAAAGTCGTGTCCGGCGTGGTGCGCGTCTCCAAGCTTCTGCCCGATGGGCGCCGCCAGATCAGCGCTTTTCACCTCCCTGGCGACATGTTCGGTTTCGAGATTGACGAGGTTCATCACGATTCGGCCGAGGCCGTGGTGCCGGTCAAAGTCGTCGCCTTCAGGTGGCAAGGGCTTCTCGGCGCCGGCGCCTCGGCAAACCTCGTCCGCGAGCTGCTGACCCGGACCATGATCGGTCTCCGCCATACGCAGGATCACCTCCTCCTCCTCGGCCGCAAGAACGCGCTCGAGCGTCTTGCCGCCTTTCTTCTCGAGATGGCCGACCGCTCGGGCTCGGCCGACGTCCTCGATCTCGCCATGCCGCGGCACGACATCGCCGATTATCTCGGGCTGACGCTCGAGACCGTTTCGCGCATGTTCGCCGAGCTCAAGGAGATGGGGCGGATCAGGCTCGAATCGGCTCGTCGCGTGCACGTCCTCGATATGGACAAGCTCAGGGCCATGGCAGCCTAGGTCTCCGCGCGATCGGCCGTGGCACCTATAGAGGGGCGGCTCCCCTCGATAGCTTCCGCATGTCAGACTGCGCCTTGGGAGAAGGCCCGATGAGACTGTTAGCGCTCGTTTTGGCTGGATTGTCTTCGCTCGCCGGAAGCGTGGCGCTCGCCGGCGCGCTCCCCGGCCAGCCGGATCCCGTGCACGGGAAAGCGCTTGCGCAAAGCCTCTGCTCCAACTGCCATCTCGTCGCTCCCGATCAGGAGCACGCGAATGCCGACGTGCCGAGCTTTCGCGAGATCGCCAATCTGCCGGGCCAGACGACCGGCGACATCATCGCCCGCATCATGCTGCCGAAACACCCGATGCCCGAGATTCCTTTGACCAAGGGTGAGCTTGCCGATCTCGCCGCCTATATCATCAGTCTGCGCGATCAACCATGAGGCGAGCGCCGGAGGGCAATACCTCCGCCTGTCGCGCGCGGGATCGTGCTAGGCTCTAAGGAGTTAGGTCTTTCTCAGGACATGAAGCCATGAAGCCAGTCAAAACTCTTTATGTGATCGCCGACGGCGGCCGCGCGCGCTTCGTCGAGCGCGGCGAGAACGGCGAGTTCCACACCCTCACGAGCTTCGTCTCGAGCGAGCTGCACGAGCGCTCGCACGAACTTGGCCTCGACCGCCCCGCGCGCGTGAAGGAGAGCGCCAACGCCGCCCGTCACGCCGTCGAGCCCCGCCGCGACCTGCACCTCGCCGCCAAGGAGGACTTCGTCAAGGCGGTGGCCGGGGAGATCGATGCCGCGCACGGGCGCAAACGCTTCGACAAGCTCGTTCTCGTGGCGCCGCCGCGCGTCCTCACCGAGCTCAAGGAGAAATTATCCAACGCCATGGCAAAGCTTGCCGCCGACAGCGTGCAGAAGGATCTGACCAAGGTCCCCGATCACGACCTCGCCGAGCACCTCAAGCCCACGCTGATCTAGATTGATTCGGTTTACGCCGCTGGTTCCGCGCGTGCCCGCTCCTTGATCCCGGCGGGAAGCTTGAGCCTGACTTTGCGGATCGAGCTGTCCTCGGGATCGGGCACGATCTCGAATCCGAGCGTCCGGCACATGCCGAGCATACGCTCGTTATTGGCGAGCACATCGCCGGTGAGCTCGCGTAGTCCCTCCTTCTCGGCATAATTGATCAGGTGGTGCATCAGCGTCCAGCCGATGCCGCTGCCCTTGAGGTCGCTGCGCACGATGATGGCATATTCGCCGCCCAAGTAGTCGGGATTCGCCGACAGCCGCGCCACGCCGAGCAACTCGTTCTGGTCCTTGTTGAGCGCAACGAAGGCCATGGCGCGGGCGTAATCGATCTGCGTGAAGCGGGCGATGAAGCTGTGCGAGAACTCCTTGCGCGGCGCGAGAAAACGGAAGCGAATGTCCTCGGGCGACAGCTTGGCGATGAAATCGCCGTAGAGATGCTCGTCGGGCGGCCGGATCGGCCTGATGAAGATGCGTTGGCCGTTGTCGGTCGCCGCCCACGTCTCCCATTCGTTGGGATAGGGCCTGATCGCAAGCCGCGGATTGGGACCGACCTTCTCGACTTCGCTCGGCTCGATACGGATACGCGCATCGAGCGCGATCACCCCGGTTTCGTCGGCGACCAGGGGATTGATGTCGAGCTCCCGCACCGCCGGGCAATCGACCACGAGCTGCGACAGGCGCACGAGCGCGCCGGCAATCGCGTCAAGGTCGGCTGCCAGACGGTCGCGATAGCCTTCGAGCAGCTTGAAGATGCGTGTCTGGCTCATCAGGTCGCGTGCCAGCTCCCCGTCCAGCGGCGGCAGCGCGACGGCGGTATCGTGAATGGCCTCGGCCGCCGTTCCGCCCGCGCCGAACAGAATCATCGGGCCGAACAGCGGGTCCTCGTAAACGCCCATCAGCAGCTCGTGGGAGTCCGATCGCGCCACCATCGGCTGAACCGTGAAGCCTT
>NZ_DASRGO010000130.1:0-8987 GCF_035650995.1 Methyloceanibacter sp.
TGGCTGCCACGAAGCGTGTTCTGGCGTTGGGTTTGGGGATCCTCGGGGTTAACGCCATGCACGAGTTGCACTAGCCGACCTGGGGCAGGGGTGGTTCGAGGGAAGTAGCCATGTCCACGCACGATGACGGGCGCGGCCGCAAGGCCGGTCCGACCCCTGAGTTTCAGTCAGATTTCGCCAACAGGCAGAGCGCGGGCGGAGCGCCCCAGACGTGGGGCGCCAATGCCCTCAACACGCAACCAAGCGAGGTAACCTTCATGGGACAAGGAGCGGGTAGGCCAGGGCCGGGACAACGCTCGATCTTCGGTGGGGGCGGTCCCGTCTTCGCGCAGATGCCGACCTATACGCCGGTGACGCGGGGCCCGGCTCAGAGGGCGCCTGAGCCGCAAGCGCCATCCTTCACCCCTTACGTTGCAAGCCAACAACCGGCTCAGCAGAACTTCCAGAACCCCTTCGCCTCCCAGCCCGTCCAACCGGCGCCGCAGCCGGCCCCGGCGCCGGCCCCGAACTTCCAAAACTTCCAAGCCGCCGCGCCGAATTTTCAGGCCCCCGACTTCCAGTCGCAGGCCTATCGCGCGAACCAGCCTGCGAGCACGCCGAACTTTTCCGCGCCGGAGCATCCCGGCGCGCAGGGCTACCCCGGCGCAGGCTATGGCGGGGCACAGGGCTACGGCGGGCAGTCCTACCAGCCGCAATCCTACCCGGACGCAAACTACGGAGATGCAAGCTTCCCCGAAGCGCCGTCAGACGAGGCCGGCTACGCCGAGCCCAAGTTCGGCGACGCCTCCTTCAGCAACCAGAACTACGGCGATGCGAGCTTAGGCGATGCGAGCTTCGAAGACGCCAGCTTTCCGGATTCGAATTTCGGCTCGTCCAACTCGCCGTTCGGCAATTTGGAGTCCGGGCTCGATGGCGGTTTCGCATCGCATCAAGCGCAGGGGCAGGCTGACCACGGCTTCGATACCTTCAACGAAGAGCCCTCGCAAGACTACGGCATGTCCTCGCATAACGGATCGGGCCAAGTGCCGCCGAGCGATCCGCGCCGGCAGCTCCAGGCTTTCGATGCGCTCTACGATCAGCCGCCGCAGATCGCGCTCGGCTCCGCCGAGCCCCAGCGCCGCGGCGCCCAGGATTTCTTCGAGAGCGATCGTGTCGACGCCGATTTCCTCGACGAAGGGCAGGTGACGCCGCCTCCGGCCGCCCGCTCCAAGATGGCCTCACTCAAGGGCAAGAGCGCCTTCATGGTAGGTAGCGCCCTTCTTGGCGCCATCGCCTTGGGCGGGGCTCTCGCTTTCGTCTACAAGCAGTCCGGCGGTGGCATTGGCAGCGAGCAGCCCCCGGTCGTGACCGCCGACAATAGTCCTGTGAAGGAAGTGCCCGACGATCCGGGCGGCAAGGAATTTCCTCACAAAAACAAGCTGATCTACGACCGCCTCCAGAACGGTGACGAGGCCGAGAACGACAAGCTCGTGCCGCGCCAGGAGGACGTCGCGGTTCCCGCGCTTCCGCCGGCTCAGACCGAGACGGCGGGCCTCCCGACGCCGGTGGCAACTACCGACCTCACGACGCCGTCGGCGGCCCAGGCTGCGGTCGACAGTACTGCCGCCGGTGCCGCTCCTGCGGCGGTGGCTTCCGCCGACGATACGACCGATGGCGGTCCGCGCCGCGTGAAGACGCTCAAAGTTCATCCCGACGGCTCGGTCGAAGACCCCGCCCCGGGAACGGCCGCGGCAGCCCAAGGCGCCGACAGCCAGACGGCGGCACTGCCTGCGCCGGCAGCGCCCGCTCCGGCCGCGGCAATGCCCGTTCCGGCCGCCGATCCTGCGCCTGCGGCGGCAGCCGCGCCCGCGCCGGCCCCGCAGCAGACTGCGGCCATGGAGCCGGCACCCGCCGCGCCCAAAGCCAAGCCGGCCGCCACGCAAGCCTCTGCCACGCCTGCAGCCGCGACGGGATCGACCAAATATGTCGTCCAGGTTGGCTCGAAGAAGAACCAGACCGAGGCGCTCGCAAGTTTTGCCGATATGCAGCAGAAATACCCAAGTCTGCTCGCCAATTACCGGCCGATAGTGCAGAAGGCCGACCTCGGCACCAAGGGTGTCTGGTATCGCTTGCGCATCGGGCCCATCGCCGACAAGGCGGCCGCGGCGAAGCTGTGCAGCCAGTTGAAGGCGCAAGGCTTGCCCGACTGCCTGGTCGCGACGCAGTAGCGTTCAACCGGCTGGGCCTTGACCTTTGGCCGCGACGCACGCTACGCCGCGTCGTGACCCTTAAAGCTTTCATTTCGGGCTGCTCCGGCGCGTTCCTGAACGACGCCGAGCGACGGTTCTTCGCCGAGCACCGCCCCTGTGGGCTCATCCTCTTTGCCCGGAACTGCGAAACGCCGGATCAAATTCGCGCGCTCGTCGCCGCCTTCAGGGAGGCGGTGGGCAGCGAGCAGGTGCTGGTCCTGATCGACCAGGAAGGAGGCCGCGTGCAGCGCTTGCGCCCGCCGCACTGGCGCAACATGCCGCCGGCGCGCTGCTATGGCCACCTCTACGAAAAGGATCGCGGCGCGGGCAAAGCTGCGGCCTTCGCCGGCGCGCGACTGATCGCTCAAGAACTCCACGCGCTCGGCATCAACGTCAACTGCACGCCCGTGCTCGACGTGCCGGAGAAGGGCGCGCACGAGATCATCGGCGACCGCGCCTTCTCGGACGATCCCGAGGTCGTCGCCGTACTCGGCCGCGCGGTGATGGACGGAACGCTCGCCGGCGGCGTGCTTCCCGTGATCAAGCATGTGCCGGGGCACGGCCGGGCCCGCGCCGACAGCCACCTGTCCTTGCCGTGCATCGAGGCTGACGCGCGTGATCTCGAGGCGATCGACTTCCGCCCCTTCCACGCGCTCCGCGACGCGCCGCTCGCCATGACCGCTCACGTGCTGTTGCCCTGCTACGACGAGCGGCGACCGGCGACCACCTCCCCCGTTATAATGCGGGAAGTGATTCGTGGAACGATCGGGCTCGAAGGCTTGGTGATGAGCGACGATATCGGCATGCAGGCGCTGCGCGGTCCTTACGCAGATCGGGCGCGTGAGGTGATCGACGCCGGCTGCGACGTGGTGCTCCATTGCAGCGGGGACTTCGCCGAGATGCTCGACACCGCGCGCGCCACCCCCCCGCTCGAAGGTCTCGCCGCCGAGCGGTTCGCGCGCGCCCGCTCTTTCCTTCATGCGCCCGAGCCGTTCGACGAGACCGAGGCAATGGCGCTCGTGAGCGAGGCGGCAGGGAGTCCCGTGGCATGACGGACGAGACCGAAAACACCATCGCCGAGGAACCTGACCAGGCCGGGCCGTCGGACTGGGAAGCAACCGAGGAGCGTGTCGAAGCCGCTCCCGGCGAGACGCTGTTCGTCGATGTCGAGGGCTTCGAAGGACCTCTCGATCTTCTCCTTGCGCTGGCGCGCACGCAGAAGGTCGACCTCGCCAGGATTTCGGTGCTGGCGCTCGCCCAGCAATATCTCGACTTCATCGCCGAGGCGCGGCGCTTAAGGCTCGAGATCGCCGCCGACTACCTCGTCATGGCGGCGTGGCTCGCCTTCCTCAAGTCGAAGCTCCTCCTCCCGTCAGAGCCGTCGGAGGAGGGGGAGCCGACCGGCGCGGAGCTTGCCGCTCTCCTCGCCTTCAGGCTGAAGCGGCTCGACGCCATGCGCGAGGCCGCGGCGCAGCTCATGACGCGCAAGCGGCTCGGCCGCGACGTGTTCGCGCGCGGGCTTCCCGAGCCGATCCGCGTCAACAAGAAGAGCGTTTACGACGCCAATGTCTACGATCTGCTCAAGGCCTATTCCGAGCAGCGCCGGCGCACCGCGACCCGCACGTGGCAGGTGCGCCAGCGCACCGTGTGGTCGCTCAAGGAGGCGCGCCAGGAGCTCGAGCGGCTGCTCGGCATCAGTTGCGATTGGGCGCCGCTCGACCAGCTTCTCGCCGAATTTCTGGTCGAACCTGAGCTGCGCAAGACCGCGCTCGCCTCGAGCTTCACCGCCACCTTGGAGATGACCCGCGAAGGGTCGCTCGAGATCAGCCAGTCGAAACTGTTCGCGCCGTTGATGATCCGCCGCCGTAACCGAGCCGCGTAACATGAGAAGCCAGAGGGAAGAACAAGGACGAGGCCGCGCATGACAGCGAAGCAATTGAGTAGGGTCGCCACGATGACCGAAGACGAGACGGAGCGCGAGGACAAGGCGCCCCCGCGTCTGCCATTGCCGCTCCCGTCCAACGTCATCGCCCTGCAATCGACCGACCGGCGCGAGAAGCTCCGCATCGTCGAGGCGCTTCTGTTCGCGGCTGCCGAGCCGCTCGACGAGGCCAAGATCGCCCAGCATTTCATGGAAGGAGAGGACGTGCGCGCGCTGCTCGAGGAGCTGCAATCGATCTATGCCGGGCGCGGCGTCAATCTCGTGCGCGTGGCCGGCAAATGGGCGTTCCGCACCGCCGACGATCTCTCCTTCCTGCTCGAGAAGCAGGCGGTCGAGCAGCGCCGTCTATCCCGCGCGGCGCTCGAGACGCTCGCCATCATCGCCTACCACCAGCCCGTGACCCGCGCCGAGATCGAGGAGATCAGGGGCGTGTCCACCTCGAAGGGCACGATCGACGTTTTGCTCGAGACCGGTTGGATCAAGATGAGGGGACGCCGCCGCGCGCCGGGACGCCCGGTGACCTACGGCACGACGGAAAGCTTCCTCGAGCATTTCGGTTTCGACCACATTCAGGACTTGCCGGGCCTGAACGAGCTGAAGGGAGCGGGGCTGCTCGACTCGTCACTGCCGCCCGGCTTCTCGATGCCGAACCCCGACGACTCGCCCGCGCTCCGCGACGACGAGGAGCCGCTCGAAGACGACCCGCAACACGAGGAGCCTCTCGGCGACAAGGACGACGACCCGGGCAGCGAGCCGGCCTGATCGGGTGGCGCCTACCGTGCGATCTCGGGTAACGGCTTGTCCTTCCAATAGTCGTGGACGAGCTTGAGATTCTGCGCGTGGACCTCGCGGTAGGGCTCGGCGGGGTGAATCCAGCCCTTCGCCGCTTCGGGCCCGATATAGTCCTCCATCGTGCCCTGCAAAAAATCCGCGTCGTGGGCTTTGCCAAGAACCCTGGTGACATAGGCGATGGTCGCATCGATCAGCGTCGTGTCGAAGCCGCCTTTCGTGATCGTTTCGGGGTCGCCGTGATTGGGAAGAATCCTGGCGATGTCCCAGCGCTTCATCTCGTTGAGCTCGCGCACATGCTCGGCGAGGTTCTCCACCTCGATCATGTAGGTGAGGGGGTCTTCCAGCGTATCGCCGGCAAGCAGAAGCTTGTCGCGCGGGAGCAAGGCGACGCAGCCGTCGATGCTGTGGATGTTCCTGCGGCGGAGCTCGACGTCGATCTCTCCGACGCGGAGTTGCAAGTGGTCGTCGAACAGGATGTTGGGGAAAACGAGCGGCTTGATCGGCGGCGGTCCCCACACCGTGCCGGCCTGGATGTCGGCTTTGTGTCTGGCGAGCGCCTCGCGCGTGAGCGCCGTGGCGATGATGGGGCAATCGGCGAACGCTTCGTTGCCGGCGATGTGGTCGAGATGCCAATGGCTGAGCACCACGGTGAATTTCCGAACCCCCTGGCGCTCCAAATAACCGCGGACGAACCCGGCCTGCGGGATGCTCGCGAAGGTGTCGTAGACGACCGCTTCGCTCCCGCTGTGGATCGCGTACATGGCGGTGCCGAGCGCCATGGCTGAATCGTCGTACCAATTGCGTTCCCTGCTGATGCGCGTGTAGGGCTCGCGGCCGGCGTAGAAGGAGATCAGGTAGGGCTTGTGGTGGGTGATCCTGATGGGGGGTCTTGGAGCTTCGCTCATTTGCTCGATACGGGTCCTCGATCGCATTTGGCAGTGAACAACAGGCCGCCTCCGATTCCTAGCGGCAACCATGGTCTTGCATTCCGGCCGGGGAGGATGCGCGCGGGGTTGCGCCAAGCCGTGGCGAGCGCGTAGATCAGCGTCATGTTCGAAAGGTTGAAGGCTCGCAGTCGTGCCGCCGCCGAACGACAGAACACGCGGGGAGGCGGCAAGGTCGGGCGCGGCAAGGCCGCGGTCGCCTTCGCCGCACCGCTCACCTTCGATGAGGTCTCGCGCCGCTACGGCGAGAGCCTCGCGCTCGATCGCGTGAGCCTCGACATCGCGCCGGGCGAGATCGTCTGCCTGCTCGGGCCATCGGGTTGCGGCAAGACCACGCTCCTGAGAATCGCCGCGGGCGTCGAGCGCCCTTCCGGAGGGCGCGTGCTCATTGATGGCCAGGAGGTCGCCGGCCCCGACCGCTTCGTTCCGCCCGAGAAGCGCGGTGTTGGGCTCATGTTCCAGGACTTCGCGCTGTTCCCACATCTTTCCGTGCTCGACAACGTCGCCTTCGGGCTCAACTTCCTGACGCGAAGCGAGGCCAAGGCCGAGGCGCTTGCAGCGCTCGAGCGCGTCGGGCTCGCCCACTATGCCGCCGAGTACCCGCATATCCTCTCCGGCGGCGAGCAGCAGCGCGTGGCGCTCGCCCGCGCGATTGCTCCACGCCCCGGCATCCTCCTCATGGACGAGCCGTTCTCAGGGCTCGATCCGCGGCTCAGAGAGAGCATGCGCGAGGAAACGCTTGCCATCCTGCACGAGACGCGCGCCACCTCGATCGTCGTGACCCACGACGCCGAAGAGGCCATGCGCATGGGCGACCGGGTGGCTCTGATGCGCCAGGGACGGATCGTGCAGACCGGAAAGGCGCTCGATCTCTACCGCGCGCCGAAGGACATTCTCGCCGCGCGCACCTTCTCCGACTTGAACGAGCTTCCGGCGCGCGTCGAGCGGGGAAGTGCCGAGACCGTGCTCGGTCGTTTCTTCGCCGGCGCCATCCCGGATGGCAAGGACGCGATCGTCTGCGTGCGCCAGGGCGGTGTGCGGCTTCTTCCTGCGGGCGAGGGCGTGCCGGGCCGGGTGCTCGACACGCGCTTTCTCGGCGATGTGGGGCTCGTCGAGGTTGCAGTGCAGGGACTCGACGCGCCGATCCTCGCGCGTGTGCGGGAAAGCGATGTGCCGAGCCAAGGCAGCGAGATCGGCGTCGCCGTCGATGCGGGCGCCGTCCTCGTTTTCGAGGCCGAAAACGGCGCGGCCCGCGAACCGTGAGGCCGTATACCGGCGAAAGCCGGTATCCAGCGTCCCCTGCTCAGTGCTTGCTGCTCTGGACCCCGGCTTGCGCCGGGCTGACGATGACCCCGGCTTGAGGGGGGCGGGCTTTGCTGCCATAGTGCGCCGGAATTCGACGTGCGGGCCAAGGTCCCGCTGGAGATTGCTGATGGGATTGAGCTGGTCGCATATCCTGATCGTGCTCGTGCTGTTCGTGCTTCTGTTCGGGCGCGGCAAGATTTCCGAGCTGATGGGCGACGTGGCCCAAGGGATCAAAAGCTTCAAGAAGGGCATGGCCGAGGACGAGGAGCCCGCCAAGGAGCCCGCGCCCAAGGTCATCGAGCACAAGGAGGCGGCGCCCCGCGCCAAGACCGCCTCGCGCCCCAAGACCCCGCGCAAGCAGAAATCGGCCTCCTGAAAAGAGCGGGCAAATTTGCCTCAGCCTCTCGTCGTGCCCGGGCTTGACCGGGGGCACCAAGCGGCTACAGGGTCGGGGCGCGCGGCCCCGAAGTGCCGGGATCAGCCCGGCAGTGACGCAACGGATATCGGCGCGCTGAATCACGTCCATGTTCGACATCGGATGGTCTGAGCTTCTCGTCATCGCCGTCGTCGCCATCGTCGTCGTCGGGCCCAAGGACCTGCCCCGGCTGATGCGCACCTTCGGCCATTACGCGGGCAAGCTCCGCCGCGCGGCGGCTGACTTCCAGCGCCAGTTCGAGGACGCGATGCGCGAGACCGAGCTCGAGGAGGTGAAGAAGGCGATCGAGAGCGTTCGCACATCGACGCCCGAGATCGACCTCAAGGCGCCGGTCGACAAGCCGATCATGCTGCCGGGACCATCAGCCGAGTCGGCAGCTACGCAAAAGAATGGCAGAGGCGCCGCTCCCAACGCATCGCCGGATGCGCCGCCCGAGAAAAAGCCCGCGCCGAAGCGGAAACGCGCGGCGAAGCCCAAGATTGCGGCGTCCGCCGCCCCGGCGGAGCCCGTTTCTGCCAAGCCGAAACGGACCCGCAAGGCGAAACCCGAAGCGAAGCAGGTCGAGCCCGAGAAGGCTCAATCGAAGCCGCCGTCGGATGCGGAACCCAAGCCGTGACCCACGAGGACATCGAGGCAACCAAGGCGCCGCTCATCGAGCATTTGATCGAGCTCAGGCGCAGGCTCATCTGGTCGCTGCTCGCGATCTTCATGGCCTTCCTCGTCTGCTTCTATTTCGCCAAGCCGATCTACAACCTCCTGCTCTTCCCCTACCGGCTCGCGGCGGGCACCGACGCTCCGATCGAGCTGATCTACACCGCGCCGCAGGAGTTCTTCTTCACCGAAGTGAAGCTCGCTATGTTCGGCGCGATCTTCATTGCCTTCCCGGTGATCGCCTCGCAGATCTGGATGTTCGTTGCGCCCGGTCTCTACAAGAACGAGCGCAAGGCTTTTCTCCCCTATCTGATCGCCACCCCGATCCTGTTCCTCATCGGCGCAGCGCTCGTCTATTTCGTGGCCATGCCGCTCGCCATGAAGTTCTTCCTGTCGATGCAGCAGACCGGCGACAGCCAGGTGCAGATCCATCTCACCGCACGGGTGAGCGAATATCTCTCGCTGATCATGACGCTGATCTTGGGGTTCGGCATCTGCTTCCAGCTGCCGATCCTGCTCACGCTGCTCGCGCGCGCCGGCTTCATCACCGCCGCCGACCTCAGGGCGAAGCGCCGCTACGCCATTCTCGGCGTGTTCATCGTCGCGGCCGTGCTCACGCCGCCAGACCCGATCAGCCAGCTTGCGCTCGCCATCCCCACCGTCCTGCTTTACGAGGCCTCGATCTTCGC
>NZ_DASRGO010000131.1:0-8948 GCF_035650995.1 Methyloceanibacter sp.
TCAAAGCCATGCGATGAGGGGGGACAGGACAAGCCCCAGGGAGTAAGCTGATGGTTTGCTGGGTCCGCCTTGAGGGAGGTTTGTCCGGCAATTTACGGGGACTGCACACAAAGCGCGAAAAGGGGCAGGGGCGCGCGAGGGAGTAATCCGCCATGGACCGCATCCGCATTGTCGGCGGCCAGCGCTTGAGCGGCACCATTCCGATCAGTGGCGCCAAGAACGCTGCACTGCCCTTGATGATTGCCAGCCTTCTCACCCGCGAGACGCTCACATTGCACAACGTGCCGCGCCTTGCCGACGTCAACCTCCTGGGCCGTATCCTCGGTAACCACGGCGTCGATGTCACCATCGCCGGCAAGAGGCCGGGACAGCGCACGACCGACGGCCAAACCTTCAGGCTGACCGCGGCAGAAATCGTCGACACGACCGCCCCTTACGAGATGGTGGCGCGCATGCGCGCGAGCTTTTGGGTGCTCGCCCCGCTCGTCGCCCGTTGCGGCAGGGCCAAAGTCTCTCTGCCGGGCGGTTGCGCCATCGGCACGCGGCCCGTCGATCTGCACATCACGACGCTTGAGAAGCTCGGCGCCGAGATCGAGCTCGAAGGCGGCTATGTGATCGCGCGGGCCCCGCGGGGCCTCACCGGCAATCGCATCGAGTTGTCGAAGGTCTCGGTCGGCGCCACCCATAACGCGCTTATGGCGGCGGTGCTGGCCAAGGGCGAGACCCTGGTCGAGAACGCCGCCCGCGAGCCCGAGGTGGTCGATCTCGGCAATTGCTTGATCAGGATGGGTGCCCGCATCGAGGGGCTCGGCACCTCGACGCTCTGGATCCAGGGACGCGAGACGCTGCATGGCGCCGAGCACACCGTGCTTCCGGACCGCATCGAGACCGGGACCTACGCCATGGCCGCCGCCATGACCGGCGGCGAGGTGATGCTCGACGGCGCCCGCGCCGACCTCCTGCAGGAGGCGTTGCAGATCTTGCGCTTGAGCGGGATCGAGGTCGAGGAACGGGCAACCGGCATCCGCGTGGCGCGGAACGGCGGCGGGCTCCGGCCGGTGAGCGTCGAGACGCAGCCTTTCCCCGGTTTTCCTACCGATCTACAGGCCCAGCTTATCGCGCTCATGTGTACGGCGAGCGGCACCTCCACGGTGCGCGAGACGATCTTCGAGAACCGCTTCATGCATGTGCAGGAACTGGCCCGGCTAGGCGCCAAGATCGAGCTCAAGGGGGATACCGCGCTCGTGACCGGGGTAAGCGGGCTCCGTGGCGCCCAGGTCATGGCAACCGATCTGCGCGCCTCTGTGTCGCTCATCATCGCCGGGCTCGCCGCCCAAGGGGAGACCGTCATCGGCCGGGTGTACCACCTCGACCGCGGTTTCGAGCGGATCGAGGACAAGCTCCGCCAATGCGGCGCCCATATCGAGCGGCTGTCGAGCTAACCTTTAGCCGGACTTGACAGTTTCATGTCTTGCTTGAGCATGGTACTTGCCCATGCGAAAGAGCCCCCGTTGTTGCCATGAACCTTCTGAAACTCATCGCGCTCGACGAAGTCGACCTCGAAGTCATCTCCTCGCATCTCCAGGATGCCGTGGTGCGGGTCGGGGACATGGCCTATGTCCCGTCGAAGAAGCGCTTTGCCGCGCTTCTGAACCGCTTCGAGTGGGAGCGGACCGAAGGCGGAAACGGCCGCAAGGACTATCGGCGGCGGAGAACGGCTTTGCGATTCGAGCGCGTGCTCGAGGCCAAGCACAAGGGCATCAGGCCGGCGACGGAGCATAAGGTGCTTTCGCTGCTTGCCATCGGTTTCGAGCCCGACGAGGCCCCGAGCGGCTATGTGACCCTCACCTTTTCGGGCGACGCCTCGATCAAGCTCAAGGTGGAGTGCATCGAGGCGGCGCTCACCGATCTCGGCCCCGCCTGGCGCACCAAGTCGAAGCCCGAGCACCCTGACGCGCCCGCGGGCGTGGCCGGCAAGACTGTCGGCGGCAAATCCGGCTCCGCCTCCTGACCGTCATGGCCGTCTTTCTTTCCTCCGGGGATCGCGACTTCGAGGACCGGTTTGCCGCTCTGCTCGCGGTGAAGCGCGAAAGCGCGGCCGACGTCAACGCTGTCGTCGCAGCCATCATCGCCAAAGTTCGCGCCGAGGGCGATGCCGCGCTGATCGAATTGACCCGCCGCTTCGACGGGTTCGACCTCGAGACGGCCGGCATCAGAGTCTTGCCGTCCGAGATCGAGACCGCGCGGGCGAAGGTCGACGGCAAGACACTCGCCGCGCTTGAGTTCGCGCATGAGCGCATCCTCGATCACCATCAGCGCCAGCTCCCGCGCGACGAATGCTATAAGGACGCAACCGGCGTCGAGCTTGGCAGCCGCTGGACTCCGGTCGCCTCGGCCGGGCTTTATGTTCCGGGCGGGACCGCGAGCTATCCGAGCTCGGTGCTGATGAACGCCGTTCCCGCCAAGGTCGCGCGGGTAAAGCGCATCGTCATGGTGGTGCCGGCGCAGAAGGGCGTGCTCAATCCGCTGGTGCTGGCTGCCGCCTCTCTCGCCGGGGTCGACGAGATCTATCGCGTCGGCGGCGCCCAGGCGATCGCGGCGCTCGCTTACGGCACCGCGAGCATCGCCCCGGTCGCCAAGATCGTGGGTCCCGGCAACGCATATGTGGCCGCGGCCAAGCGCCAGGTCTACGGCCAAGTGGGCATCGACATGGTGGCGGGTCCCTCGGAGGTCGTAGTGATCGCCGACGGGGAAAACGATCCGGCCTGGATCGCCGCCGATCTCCTTGCCCAAGCCGAGCATGACGAGGCGGCGCAATCGATCCTTATCACCGACGATGCGGCCTTCGCCGAGGACGTGACCGCCGCGATCGACTTTCAGCTTGCCACTTTGCCGCGGGCGGCCACCGCTCGGGCAAGCTGGCGCGACTTCGGGGCCGTGATCCTGGTCGGAAGCCTCGACGAAGCGCCCGCCCTTGCCGACCGTCTTGCGCCGGAGCATCTTGAGATCGCAACGTCGGACCCCGACAGGCTCGCCGCCCGCATCAACGATGCCGGCGCGATTTTCGTTGGGCGTTACACGCCGGAGGTGATTGGCGATTATGTTGCAGGGACCAACCACGTGCTTCCCACCGCGCGCAGCGCCCGTTTCGCCTCAGGACTCTCCGTGCTCGATTTTATGAAGCGTACCTCGATCCTCAAGCTCGATGCGGAGGCGCTTGCCGCGCTTGGTCCCGCGGCAATGACGCTGGCCGAGGCCGAGGGGCTCGACGCCCATCGCCGTTCCGTCGCGATCAGGCTCAACCCCAGGGACTAGGATGGCGGAACAGGACGACACGGCGACGGAAGATCGTGCGCGCCTGGTCGAGGTCACCCTCGATCAGGCCTCGATCGGCCGCAACACGGCCGAGGTCGAGCACGAGCGGGACGTTGCGATCTTCGATCTGCTCGAGAAGAACTCCTTCGCGCTCGAAGGCCATGATGGGGGTCCCTACAAGCTCCACCTCTCGCTCTCCGACAACCGCCTCGTGTTCACCGTCGGCGACACCGACGGTGCGCCGATCCAGCACGTGATGCTGTCGCTGTCGCCCTTCCGCCGCCTGGTGAAGGACTATTTCCTCATCTGCGAAAGCTACTATCAGGCGATCAAGACCCAACCGACCGCCAAGATCGAGGCGATCGACATGGGCCGCCGCGGCCTCCACGACGAGGGCAGCAAGCTGCTTCTCGAACGGCTCAAGGGCAAGATCGCCATCGACCTCCCCACCGCACGGCGTCTATTCACGCTGCTTTGCGCGCTCCACTGGAAGGGATGATGCCTTGGAGCATGCGGGCGATCTGCCGGGCGCGGTCCTCTTCGCCTGCAGCCGCAACGCCGTGCGCTCGCCGATGGCTGCCGCGATCATGCGCCATCTCGCCGGCAACAAAGTCTTCGTCCGGTCGGCTGGCGTGCGCGCCGGCGAGGTGACCGATCCGTTCGCCATTGCCGTAATGGAGGAACTCGGGATCGATATGTCGAAGCACAAGCCGATCTCGCTCGCCGGCGTGCACGACACCTCGTTCGATCTCATCGTCACGCTTGCGCCGGAAGCGCATCACAAGGCGCTGGAAATCGCGAGCGGCTTTGCCGTCGACGTCGAATATTGGCCGACTGCCGATCCGACGCTCGCGAGCGGCAATCGCGAGCAGATTCTCGATGCCTACCGCGCCGTGCGCGACGGCCTGTTCAAGAAGATCAAGGCGCGCTTCGGCCTCGCCGGCGGCCCGACGGTGTAAGCCCGGCTAAGACTCGATGAGGAAGTTCTCGGCCGATCCCGGACCCGTCTTGGGCAGGGCCTCCGCCTCGTCCTTGAGGTTGACGCCGGAGATGCCGCGCCGCCTGGCCTCGGTCATCAGATAGCGCAGCTTGTAGGCGGCCTCCTTGTAGCCCAGCCCCTGCGGCCGGACGTTCGAAATGCAATTCCGCGCCTCGTCGGTAAGGCCGATGCGGGGCCCGAGCGTCATGTAGATGCCGAGGCTGTCGGGCGAGCTCAAGCCGGGCCGCTCGCCGATCAGAATGACGACCATTTTGGCGCCGAGGACTTCGCCGATCTCGTCGCCGATCGCCACCCGCGCCTCTTTGACGACAGAGAGCGGCGCGATGTTCCAGTCGTCTTTCAGGGTCGGGAGAACCGCATCGAGAAAAGCGGCTGCGTTCTCCTCGATGGCGAAGGCCGACAGCCCGTCGCCGATCACGAACGCAACATCGTATGGCTTCTGCGGACGTTGCAGCTCCTCGAGGCGCTTGCGCGAGGCGGCATCGAGCCTGCGCCCCTTGTCCGGCCTTTGCAGATACATCGGGCGGCCCTCGGCGGCGCTGTGCAGCACCACGGTCTCAAGCCCGCGCGCGCGCAGCGTCTCGGCAAACGCCTCCGCGTCGAGCTCGCGATGCACCGCGTCGCGGGCGCGCGCATGGGCAAGCTGAAACTCGAGATGCGGCTTGGTCGGCAGGCTCGTTCCCGCCCGGCCGAGCGCGATACGCGCGCTGGTATAGTCGCGCAGCTTGGTCCAGGGATCGGCGACGACGATGTCCCGCGGTCCGCGTGCCATTGGCCGCTCCTCAAGACAGATGCGCCAGCGCGCGCTGGAAGGGCTTTGGCAGGCTGTCTGACAGCCGCACGTCCTTCTTGTCCTGCTCGTAGATGCCCATCGTCTTGAGCCAGTCCTCGAATTCCGGCGCGGGCTTGAGGCCCAACACCTTGCGCACATAAAGCGCGTCGTGGAACGAGGTGGTCTGGTAGTTGAGCATGATGTCGTCCGAGCCCGGAATCCCCATGATGTAGTTGACGCCTGCGACCGCAAGCAGGGTCATGAGCACGTCCATGTCGTTCTGATCGGCTTCGGCGTGGTTGGTGTAGCAGATGTCGACGCCCATCGGCACGCCGAGCAGCTTGCCGCAGAAATGGTCCTCGAGCCCGGCGCGGGTGATCTGCCGCCCGTCGTAGAGATATTCGGGCCCGATGAAGCCGACCACGGTGTTGACGAGCAGAGGCTCGAACTTGCGCGCCACCGCATAGGCGCGCGCCTCCAGTGTCTGCTGGTCGACGCCGTGATGGGCGTTGGCCGAAAGCGCGCTCCCCTGTCCGGTCTCGAAATACATCACATTGTTGCCGACCGTGCCGCGCTCGAGCCCGAGCGCCGCCTCGCGGCCCTCGGCGAGGATGGCGAGATTGATGCCGAAGCTCTTGTTGGCGGCCTCGGTGCCGGCGATCGACTGGAACACGAGATCGACGGGGGCACCGCGGTTGATCGCCTCGATGCTGGTGGTGACGTGGGTCAGCACGCACGACTGGGTGGGAATCTCGTAGCGCGATATGACCTCGTCCAGCATCTCGATCAGGGTGGTGACCTGGGCGATGCTGTCGGTCGCGGGGTTGATGCCGATGACCGCATCGCCGTTGCCGTACATCAGCCCGTCGACGATGCTCGCGGCGATCCCGGTCGGATCGTCGGTGGGGTGGTTGGGCTGGAGCCGGGTCGACATCCGCTTCTTGAGGCCGATCGTGTTGCGGAACTTGGTGACCACGCGGCATTTCTGCCCGATCAGGATCAGATCCTGCACCCGGCAGATCTTGGATACCGCAGCGACGATCTCCGGCGTGAGCCCGGGCGCGAGTGCCGTAAGCGCGCTTTCCGTCGCCGCTTCCGACAATAGCCAGTCGCGGAAGCCTCCGACCGTCAGATGCGCCACCGGCTTGAACGCCTTGGCATCGTGCTCGTCGAGGATGAGCCGGGTGACCTCGTCGCTCTCGTAAGGGATGACGGCTTCGGTGAGGAACACTTGCAGCGGCACCTCCGCGAGCGCCATCTGCGCCGCCACGCGCTCCTCGTCGTCGCCCGCGGCGATGCCGGCCAGATAGTCGCCCGAGCGGGCAGGGGTCGCCTTGGCCATCAGCTCCTTAAGCGAGCCGAAGCTATAGGTGTGACCGCCGACAGAGTGCGAATAGCCCATGTTGCCGTCTCCTCGCGCGAAAACGCCCCGCATGGCGGCCACGTGCGCCGCCATGCGCGATTATGCCACGGAATTTCGCGAGTTCCACTCAGCCGGAACGCGAGGCGTAAAGGGAGCCGGTCACTTTCTGGTCGCTTGCGCGCTCTCCCAATCCTTCTCAGCCTGCACCAGCATGTTGTCGTAGCTGTCGTCGGTCGTGAGTTGGGTAATTCCTTGCCCGAACTTGGCCGCGAGCGACGCGCAAGGCGATTTCTTGGAGAAGGCAACGAACATTTCTTGCGAAAGGAGAGCCTGATTGAGCGCCACAACCTGGTCTTTGAGGCCCTCTTTGGCCGCCTCGGCGATGCCGGGATAGTAGCCGGCGATGAGATAGTCGGCCTTGCCGTCCAAGAGATCCTTGAAGGCCGCCTCGATGCCCGGGGCGCGGGCGACATCGAGCTTATCCTTCATGAAGGCGTCGAACTCGTCGCCGTAGCTCTCGCCCTGATTGGTGACGCCCTTCTTGCCGATCAGGTCGTCCTTGCCGGTGAAGGGGAAGTCCTTGCCCTTGACCACGAACACGGCCACGTCGTCGAAGGTGAAGGCCGGCTGCACGTAATCGAGATATTTGGCCCGTTCGTCGTTGTAGTAGAGGCCGAAGATCATGTCGGCCTTGCCATCGAATGCCGCCTGCTGCGCCTCTTCCCAGGTCCCGGTGTATTTCGACTCGAGCGGCACGTTGATCTGCTTGGCGATGGTTTCGACCAGCGCAGGCGCCGCGCCGACGATCTTATCGCCGTCTTGATAGGCGATCACCGGATACTGCGGATGGCCGGTGGCCGTGATCTTGGTGCACTCTTCGGCGGCGAAGGCGGCATTGCTCGCAAGCAGAAAAGTCGCGAACACGCTCAGGCAAAGACATCTTTTCATGACCAGGGATTCCTTGTTCCTCATCGGCGTCGGGCAGCGACAAGCCGTTGCGGGGCCTATTTGCCGCTCTTCATCTGTGCCTTGATGCGATCGACCTCGGCTTGCGAGACCTTTCCCGCCTGGACCAGCGCCTGCACGCAAGCCGGCGACAGGCTCGGCCCCGCCCTCTTCATGCAAAGGTTGAGAGCTGCGGTCTGCAGCCCATAATCGCCGCAGAACTTCCTGTAGTCGTTGGCGCAATTGTCCTGCATGCCTTTGGTGATGCTCCCCGCTTGCGCAAGGACCGCAGACGGTGCCGCGCAGATGCCGAGGATCACAACAAAGACGGTGGCCAGTCTTGACTGATGACGTGTCATCCAGGGTCCCTCTCGAGTGCCGGTGGTTTGTATCACGCAGGCCGCGCCCCGCCACGTTAAATGATCGCGCCTCGAACGCATCCAGCAATCTGCTTGATTTTCCGCCACTTCCCGACCATTCTCCCGCGACTTGGGATGCGGAAGGAGCCTTATGGCGAAGGAAGAAATGCTCGAATTTCCGGGAGTGGTGACGGAACTCCTCCCGAACGCCACGTTCAGGGTGAAACTCGAGAACGATCACGAGATCATCGCCCACACGGCGGGACGAATGCGCAAGAACCGCATCAGGGTGCTTGCCGGCGACAAGGTTCTGGTCGAGATGACTCCCTATGATCTCACTAAAGGTCGGATCACTTACCGATTTAAGTAGCAGGTTCCGCCTCAAGAGAGCGGAGCCCGCGAAGAAGGAGAAGGCCGCCCCGCAGCGCCCGGCCCGGACGCGCGCGGCGCCGAGCCGCTTCCGCCCCAAGCTCGTGCTCGCCTCGGCCTCGCCGCGCCGGCTTCAGCTTCTCGAGCAGGCCGGCATCACGCCCGATGCGCTCAGACCCGCCTCGATCGATGAGAGCGTCACCAAGGGCGAGGTGCCGCGCCATATCGTGCGCCGTCTCGCCCGCGCCAAGGCCGAGGCCGCGCGCCGGCTCATCAAGAACGAACCCGAACTCGCCAAGGCCTTCGTGCTTGCCGCCGACACCGTGGTTGCGGTCGGACGCCGCGTGCTCGGCAAGGCCGAGCTCGAGCATGAGGCCGGCGACGCGCTCCGGCTCCTGCGCGGGCGCGCCCATCGCGTGCACACCGCGGTCTGCCTGCTCACCCCAGACGATCATCCCCGCGAGCGTGTGGTCGAGACGCGCGTGCGCTTCCGCAATCTTTCCAACGAGGAAATCGGCAATTATCTCGCGAGCGGCGAATGGAAGGGCAAGGCGGGCGGTTACGCCATCCAGGGCATTGCCGGGGCCTTCGTGGTGAAGATGGTAGGCTCCTACACCAATGTGGTCGGTTTGCCTCTGACCGAGGTGGTCAGTCTTTTGCAGAGCGAGGGCTACCCGGTCAGCCATCTCTGGCTGTCGAAGGCCGAGGAGGTCGAGATCGAGTGAGCGGAGCGCGCCGCGGAGAGAAGGCGGGAGCGCGGCCTAAGCCGAAGGGCATGAAGGCAGCGGCGCGCAACACCCCCGCCTGTCCGATCTGCGACAAGCC
>NZ_DASRGO010000132.1:0-18595 GCF_035650995.1 Methyloceanibacter sp.
CATCTCAGCCATGCAGTCGATCAACGTCGCCGTCCTGAACCCTGTGTTCTTCGCGGCCTTCTTCGGCACGGCCGCCCTCTCCGCTCTCGCCTTGATCGCGGGATTCATGACCTGGTCCGCTGCCGGCGCGCGCTATCTGGCGGTCGGTGCCCTGCTCTATCTCGCCGGCACCATCGCCGTGACCATGGTCTGTAACGTGCCGCTCAACAACAAGCTCGCCAGCGTCGCCCCCGACAGCGACGAGGGCGCACTGCTTTGGCAACGCTATCTGTCCGCCTGGACGGCGTGGAACCACGTGCGGACGATCACCTCGCTCGCCGCGGCCGCCGCATTCATCATGGCCCTCGTCCGCCAGGCCTGAGACTACTCCCACGCCGGGAGCTTCTCCTGGCCCGCGAGCGCGGTCATCGAGGCTTCCAGCTCCTCGACGAACTCGTTGTAAGGCTTCGTCCCGTAAAGCGGCTCGCCCACGCTCACGATGACGTTGAACGGCACGAGCAGCGCCGAGCCCTTGGGCAGCGCCTTGCCGAGCCCGTGCATGAAGATCGGATAGACCGGCACTTGGGGAAGCGCGTGCGCGAGATGCCCGATCCCCTTCTTGAACTCCTTGAACGTCTCGGGCTCTCCGCGCGTCCCTTCCGGAAAGAGCACCAGGATCTCGCCGCGCTTGAGCGCTTCCTCGGCGAGCGCGAGCGGGTTGCCGCCTTCCTTGCCGCTCCCCCGCTTCACCGGGATGATGCCGATGATGGTGTTGGCGAACCAGCCGCGGATCGCGCTCGTGTAGAAATAGTCCATCGCCGCCACGGGGCGGAGCTTCGGCAGCAGGCGCAAGGGCATCAGCGACATGATGGCGAGCGCATCGAGATTGGAGTTGTGATTGCCGGCAAGCACCGCCGGGCCGCACCTCGGCAGCCGCTCGCGATGGCGCACGGTAAGCCCCAGCGCAATCAGAATCACCGCGCGCACCACCACCGCGAAGAAGATGAACCTGAGCAGCCGCGCTACCGGGTTCGCGCTCAAGGGTCCGCCGCTTGTGGAAGGTGCGCTCATCTCGCCGCTCATGGGAAATAGAAATAGCGGACGAAGTGGACGAACACGGGCGCGGCGTAAGTGAGACTGTCGACGCGGTCGAGAATGCCGCCGTGGCCCGGGATCAGCCCGCCGGTGTCCTTGACGCCGAGATCGCGCTTCATCGCCGACATGGTGATGTCGCCGAAAAAGCCCGAGACGCCGAGAATGAACCCCGCGAGCGCGGACCAGTGCCAATCCATCGGCGTGAGATAGGGCCCGACGAGCCCCGCCACGATCGTCGTCATGGCGATACCGCCGATCAGTCCCTCCCATGTCTTCTTCGGGCTGACGTTGGGCGTCACCTTGTGCCGGCCGAGCGGCTTGCCCCAGCAATATTGCGCCACGTCGTTGAACTGGGTGAGCACGACGAGAAAGAACAGGAGCCCGACGCCTCCTGCGACCGGATTGATGCGGTCGCCCGCGACGAGAAGCCAGGCCATGTGCGACAGCGTATAGACCGTCATCATCAGCCCCCACGACAGCGTGCCGACCGCGCGCAGAAACCCTTGCGTATGCCCGCGGAGCGCCATCAGCGCCGGAAAGAACAGGAACATCCACACCGGGATGAAGACGATGAACATGTTGTACCAGTCGATCGCCGCCCAATAGAACTGGATGGGAATGGCGAGATAGGCGAACAGCAGCACCTCGCGGTCGATGCGCCTGGTCGGCACGAGCGAGAGATATTCTTTGAGCGCGAGATAGGCGATGAAGCCGAGGAAGACGACGGCGACCGTGCGGTTGAGCAGAACGGCAAGCGTGAAGGCGCCGATCATCCACCACCACGAATCGGTGCGCGCCATCAATTCGGCGTAGCGCTCGCCGGGATTGCGCCAGCGCATCAGAAGCACAATTGCGGTCGCGAGCGCGAGCAAGGCATAGATGCCGGCGGTGAAATAGACGACGTTGGCGGGAAGCCCGAGGATCGTGGTCATGCGCCGCGTCCCTTGGCTTGCGCCACGACGGTCCGCGCGCGCCGGTAGATGGTCAGCAGCGACAGAACGAGCAGACCGGCGAGATAAGGCGAGGTCCACTTGAGGCTGGCAAGGCCAAGCCCGCTTAGGAAGGCGAGGAGCCCGAAGGCGGCCGCGCGGTCGCTCTTGCCGCACGGTCCCTCATATTGACGGGGCGCACCGACCAGCGGTCCGAGCGCCCCGGCCATTTCGGCGATGATCCCCGCCGTCACCGCCAGAACCACCAATGTGCCGCTGATGCCCGGCACGAGTGCGAGCGGCAAATAGAGTGCGGCATCGGCGAGCACATCGCACAGCTCGTTGAGCACGGCGCCGGCCGGGCTCGCCTGGCCGTGCTCCTTCGCCATCATGCCGTCGATCGCGTTCATCGCCATGCGCACGAACAGCGTCACGGGGAGCAGGAGCAGCGGCCAGCGCGAAGTGGGGATGAGCGCGATCCAGGCGCCGTGCGCGGCACTCAAAAGCAACGCCCCGAGCGTCACGTCGTTGGCCTTGAGGCCCGCGCGCACGAGCGCGTCCGACACCGGGCGGAGCAAGGCCTGGAAGCGCGGCTTCAGATCGTAGATGGTCGCCACGCCACTTCCTTTTCCACGTCATGGGCAGCCCGCTCCGAGGAAGAGGCCCCTCGATCGCCGGGTCAAGCCCGGCAATGACGACGGCTGTGGAAAAAGTGGCGGCCTAACCCCGGAGCTGCGTGCCGAGGAAGCGGGTGAACGCGGCCCACGATTTCTCGTCGGCGTCCTTGCGGTACCGCTCGGTGTCCCACACGGTGAAGCCGTGCGGCGCGCCGGCATAGACCTGGATCTCGTAAGGCACCTTTGCCGCCTCGAGCTCGCGCGACAGCGCGGCGACGTCATCCATGGTGACCGATGTGTCGGCGCCGCCGTGCAGGATGAGAAGGGGCGGCGTGCCGGCCGAATAGGACTCGCCCCCCGGCGTCTTGAGCACGCCGTGGAAAGTCACGTAGCCCTTGATGCCATTCGCATCGCCGGAGCGGGCAAGCTCGAGTGCCGCCGCGCCGCCGAAGCAATAGCCCACGACAACGGCGGGCTGGTCGCCCTCGCGCCGCGCTTCGGCAAGCCCCGCCATCAGCAGCTTCCGCATCCGCGCCCGGTCGTTGTACAGCTTCTCCGCCTCTTTGCGCCTGCTGTCGGTATCCACTGGGCGGTTGCCCTTGCCGTAGAGATCGATGGCAAACGCCTCGTAGCCGAGCGCGGCGATCATGTCGGCGCGCTTCTCCTCGTAGGACGTGAGGCCGCCCCAGGTATGGATGACGACGACGAGGCCCTTCGAGGTTCCGGCGGGCTTGGCGCGATAGCCTTCGAAGGCCTCGCCATCGACTGTGTAGGGAACGGTCTCACCCGCGTGAGCGGCCAGAGGACTCAAGGTCATGACAAGTGCCAACGCAAACGCTTTCATAAGGACTGCCCTAATCTTGCATCTTCCGACGCTTCATCCTTGCGATCGGGGCCGAACCGGCAACACACAACTTCGTGCTTGCGTTCCGCACGCGGCGCTCAGTCCTTCGGCTTCACGCGCGCGAGCAGCTCGTCGACCTTTGGCATGATCTGCTCCACGATCTTGGTCACTCCCTTGGCGTTGGGATGGATGCCGTCCGCCTGCATCAGCGAATCCTCGAGCGCCACGCCGTCGAGAAAAAACGGGTAAAGCAGCACGCCGTATTGCGCCGCGAGCGCGGGGTAGATGGCGTGGAAGGCATCGGTATAGTCCCTGCCCATGTTACGCGGCGCCTCCATGCCGGCGAGCAGCACGGGTAGGTGCTTCGCTTGCGCCGCCTCGATGATCTTGGCGAGGTTGGCCTTGGTCCCCTCGGGCGGAATGCCTTGCAGCGCATCGTTGCCGCCGAGCTCGACGATGATCGCGCTCGCGCCGTCGGCGAGCGCCCAGTCGAGGCGCTTCAGCGCGGCGGCGCTCGTGTCGCCGGAGACGCCGGCATTGACCACGCTCACCTCCTTGCCGCGCGCCTTCAGCGCCGCCTCGAGCTTGGCGGGAAAGCTCTCGCTCTCGGGGAGGCCGAGCCCGGCGATGAGGCTGTCGCCGAAGGCGACGATGACCGGCGTATCCTCCTTCGCGTCGCCCACGCGCGGCGCGGCCGCGCAAAGCAGGGCTGCGGCAAACAGCACGAGCGCGCCACCAAGTCGGTTCATCTTTTCGACCTCTTTGCCCTTCTCTATAGCCGCCGCCCGTGCCATGTCTCAGCTAGGGCGCCCAACGCGCGAAGCTGTAGCGCAAGAATAAGGCCGCATCTGCCCGTCCATGGATCACACCCTGAAGACACCTAAGCCCGAAGCGATCCGGCTCGAAGGCGTCGAGGTGACGCTGCCCTCGCGCGCAGGGCCCGTGGCGATCCTCCGCGGCATCGACCTTGAGGTCGAAACCGGCGACGCGATTGCCGTGGTCGGGCCGTCGGGCTCGGGCAAATCGACCCTGCTGATGGTCACCGCCGGGCTCGAGCGCGCGACCGGCGGCCGCGTCACCGTGGTCGGCACCGATTATGCGGCCCTCGACGAGGACGGGCTCGCGCGCCTCCGCGCCGCCAATATCGGCATCGTGTTCCAATCCTTCCACCTCGTTCCGACCATGACGGCGATCGAGAACGTCGCACTCCCGCTCGAATTCTTGGGCGACGCCCGCGCCTTCGCCAAGGCGCGCGCGGCGCTCGCCGAAGTCGGATTGTCGCACCGGGAGACGCATTTCCCCGGCCAGCTCTCGGGCGGCGAGCAGCAGCGCGTGGCGATCGCGCGCGCCCTTTCGCCGCGGCCGAAGCTCATTCTCGCCGACGAGCCGACCGGCAATCTCGACCTCACCACCGGCGCGCAGGTCATGGACCTTCTGTTCGCGCTCAAGGAGCGCACGGAAGCGACCCTCGTGCTCATCACCCATGACCGGAGCCTCGCCAAGCGCTGCGACCGCATCGTGAGCCTCGCCGACGGCCGCATCGTGAGCGGCGCCAAGCACAAGGTCGCGGCGTCGTGACGGCAGCCTCCGGCACGGCGCTCGATGCGCTCCCCGTGGCGGGGCGCGCCGCCTCCTCGCGGCTCGGGCTTGCTTTTGCCATTGCCTTCCGCGAGTTGAGGGCCGGGGCGGGCGGTCTCATCGTGTTCGTGCTCTGCATCGCGCTCGGCGTCGCCGCCGTCGCCGCCATCGGCTCGCTCTCGGCCTCCTTCGACGAGGCGCTCGCCCGCCAGGGCCGCACGCTGATCGGCGGCGATCTCTCCTTCGAACTCGTGCACCGCAAGGCCAATACTGACGAGCATGCGGCGCTCGAGGCGCTTGGAGCTTTGAGCGAATCGGCGAGCTTCCGCGCCATGGCGCGCTCCGAAGCCGGCAAGAGCGCGCTCGTCGAGGTGAAGGCGGTGGACGACGACTATCCGCTCTACGGCGATGTCGTCATCACGCGCGCGAAAGAGCCGGGACCGATCTGGCGCGAGGGCGACGTGGTCCTGGTCGAACAGACGTTGCTCGACCGGCTCGGGCTCGATGTCGGCAGCAAGCTCATGATCGGCGAGGCGACGGCGACCATCGGCGGCGTGCTCGGCCAGCAGCCCGACCGGCTCGCCGACCGCCTCGCCTATGGCCCCAAGCTCCTCATGTCGCAGGCGACGCTCGCCAAGACCGGGCTCGTGCAGCCGGGCAGCCTGATCCGCTGGACCTACCGCGTCAAGCTCCCGGCGGCCGAAGCGTCCGACCGCAAGCGGCTTGCCGCCATCCGCAAGGACATCGAGACGCGTTTCCCCGAATCTGGCTTCGCCATCCACGACTGGACCGACCCTGCGCCCGCGCTCCGCCGCGACGCTGACCGCTTCACCCAGTTCATCAACTTCGTCGGGCTGACGGCGCTCCTCCTCGGCGGCATCGGCGTCGGCAACGCGATCAGAAGCTACATGGCGAAGAAGCGCGAGATCATCGCCACCTTCAAATGCCTCGGCGCCTCGAGCCGGCTCGTGCTCGTGGTCTACCTCATCCAGGCGCTCGTTCTCGCCGCGCTCGGCATCGCCATCGGCCTCGTCATCGGCGCCTCGGCACCCGCCGCGCTCGTCGCCATCTACGGCGATGAGCTGCCCATCGAGTTGGCAACCGGCCCGCACGCTCTGCCGCTCCTCACCGCCGCCCTTGCCGGGCTCCTCACCATGGTGCTGTTCGTGCTTTGGCCGCTCGGCCGCGCCGCGCTCGTCTCGCCCGCGGTCCTGATGCGCGCGCATCTCAGCGAGGAGCGCGAGCGCTCGGCCCTCCCCTTCGCCATAGGCTCGGCCGCAGCCGGCTTCGCGCTGTTCGCGCTTGCCATCGCCGCCTCGGAGGAACGCCTCGTTACCGCCTCGATCTCGGCCGGCATCGTCGTCGCCTTTCTGCTCCTCACCGGCTTCGGCCTCCTCGTGCAGCGTCTCGCTTCGAAGTTGAGGCGCGTGCGCGTCCCCTCTCTTGCCCTAGCTCTTTCGAGCATCGGCGGACCGGGATCGCTCGCCCGCTCGATCGCGGTGTCGCTCGGTCTAGGCCTCGGCCTCCTGGTCGCCACTGCGCTGATCCACCGTTCGCTCGTCAAGGAGATCGACAGCAATATCGAGGTCGATGCGCCGGCCTATTACTTCCTCGACGTCGAGGAAAGCGACCTTCCCGTCTTCCGCGCGACGGTGAGGTCGGTCCTGCCCGACGCCAAGCTGGCCGACGCGCCGATGCTGCGCGGCCGCATCGTCAAGGTGAAGGGCGTTCCCGTCGACAAGATCGAGGTCCATCCCGATGTGCGCTGGGTGCTTTCCGGCGACCGCGGACTGACCTATACCGACGAGGTGCCGCCGTCCTCGACCATCGTCGCGGGCGAATGGTGGCCGAAGGGCTATGCGGGCGAGCCGCTCGTCTCCTTCGACGACGAGATCGCCAAGGGGCTCGGTCTCGAGCTCGGCGACTACGTCACCGTCAACATTCTCGGCCGCAACGTCGATGCCAAGGTCGCATCCTTGCGCAAGATCGACTGGGAGTCGCTTGCTATCAATTTCGTCATGGTGTTCTCGCCGAACACGCTTCAAGGCGCGCCCCATCGCGTTCTGACCACCCTCGAATTCCCCAAAGGCACCGACCCCGCGCGCGAAGGCAAGGTGGTGCAGGCGCTTGCCGAGGCTTTCCCCCTCGTCACCGCCATCAAGGTCGGTGATATCGTCGATGCGGCCAAGGAGCTTCTCGGCAAGGTGATGAGCGCGATCAGGGCGACGGCGGGCGTCACCCTCCTCATCGGCGCTGCGGTGCTGGCTGGCGCGGTCGCCGCGGGCCAGCAGCAGCGGAAATACATCGCCGTGCTCTACAAGACGCTCGGCGCCACGCGCGCGCGCATTATCGGCGCGGAACTGATCGAGTTCGGCCTCCTCGGGCTGGCCACGGCGGTTCTCGCCGTGGCCATCGCCACGTTCACCTCTTGGGCGTTGTGCAAATGGGCCTTCGAGGTGCCCTTCGTGTTCACGCCGCTTGCCGCGCTCGAAACCATTCTGCTCGCGCTCGGCCTGGTGCTCGCCGTCGGCGCCGTCACCACCTGGCGCGTGCTTTCGGTCAAGGCCGCGCCCTATCTCCGCGCCGAATAGAGCCGCTCGTGTCACTTGTGCGGCGGGGTACCGCCACACTTTGAGCGATCCACCGCACGACTGACGATGCTATCTACACCACAGTCCGGACCGAACACGTAGCCCCACTCTACGCATCGCCAATGTCCACCGAATTTTTCCCAATGGTACTCTCCGCCCGGCCACTCGGTGTGAGGAGTGCATTGCTTCTTTCGGGCGAAGGCGTGGTCGGCGGGGCCTGTGGCAGTGAATGCGAGAATGGCGGCCGCGGCCGCGATCGCGAGTTTCCATCGCATGGCCGATCTCCTTGCCTGTGAGCCGGCCTCGGCGAACAAGCCTCGCTACGCCGTCTGACCGGCAAGTGAGATAATAGACGATCGCCGCTGAGTACGTGATGATAACGAGATGCTCACGCGTGCTTTCGGTCAAGGCCGCGCCCTATCTCAGAGCGGAGTGACCTCGCTCTTTCTCGGCCGCCCGCGCTCCGAGGCACGCAAGCGCCTGGGTACCTGGGAGAGGATGGCCGGAACCTCGCTCGCCTGCACCGGCTTGCTGAAATAGAATCCCTGCACCTCGCACCCCGCCGCCGAGACGCTCCGCAGGTGGTCGGCCGTCTCCACGCCCTCCGCGACGGCGTTCATCTGCAGCTGCTTTGCCAGCGCCACCACGGCATTGATGATGGCGACGCAATCGGGGTGCTGCGGGTCGTCGAGGTCGCGGACGAAGCTCCGGTCGAGCTTGATGGTATCGAACGGGAAGCTCCTCAGATAGCTCAGCGAGGCGTACGCCGTGCCGAAATCGTCGAGCGCGATCTGGACGCCGAGCTCCCGCAGCTTGTGCAGCGTGCTGTGGACCTTGGCCTCGTCGCGCAGCAGCACACTCTCGGTAATTTCCAGCTCCAGGCGGCGGGCATGAAGCCCGGATGCATCGAGCGCGCCCTTGACGGTCTCGTACAAGTCGCCGCTGTCGAACTGAGCAGGCGAGACATTGACCGTCACCTTGACCTGCTCGGGCCACTTGACGGCGTCGCGGCAAGCCTGATGCAGCGCCCATTCGCCCATGTCCACGATCAGGCCGGTCTGTTCCGCAAGGGGGATGAAATCGCCCGGCGCGATGATGCCGAGCTTCGGATGACGCCAGCGCATCAGGGCCTCGAAGCTCGTCACGCTCTTGCGCTCTAGGTCCACGATAGGCTGATAGTGGAGCTCCAATTGCTCTTTTGCCAGGGCCGAGGGCAGATCGGTCTCGAGCTGCCGGCGCGTTCCGGGTCTGCGCGTTTGCTCGAGATGGAAATGCGCGTAAGCGGAGCGCCCCGACGTCTTCGCGCTGTAGAGCGCGACATCCGCGTTCTTCATCAGCTCTTCCGGATGGGAGCCGTCCTTGGGCGCAAGTGCAATACCGATGCTGGCGCCCGTGACGACCTTGTGCCCAAGCACGTGGTGCGGCTCAGCCAGCGCGCATAAAATGCGTTTAGCCAGCTTCGTCGCCTGCGCCTGGCCGGCGTTGGCTTGCAGTATGGCGAATTCATCGCCCCCAAGCCGAGCGACGACATCGGTGTCGCGCACCACCGCGCGCAAGCGCTTGGCGACGCTCTTCAGCAACGCATCGCCGGCCGGGTGGCCCAATCTGTCGTTTACCTCCTTGAAGTGATCGAGATCGATCCACAGGAGAGCGAAGCCTCCTCCGGCCTGCTGCATCGAGAACCAGTTTTCGAGCTGTTCACGGAAGTGATGGCGATTGGCGATCTCGGTGAGCGTGTCGTGACGCGCGAGCCAATCGATCTTCTGTTCGGCGAGCCGCTTCTCGGTGATGTCCTCCTGGATATCGACCCACCCGCCGACGGCGAGCGGCTGATTGCTCACGAGAACGATGCGTCCGCTCTTCAGGAATTGCGTGTGGGAAAACGATTTGCCGCGGGCCAGCTCCGCGACGTGCTGCTCGATCCAGGCCCGCTGCTTCTGCAGCTCTTCCGCATCGTCGCGCCCGGTCTCTCTCTTGACATGGTAGCGCACGATTTCCGCGAGACTCGTGCCAGGCTGAGTCAGCTCCTCCGGCAGGTCGTAGATCTCGCGGTACAACTTGTTGCAGACGATCAGCCGCGCATTCGCATCGAACATCGACAGGCCGCGCCCCATGTTGTTGAGCGCGACCTCGAAGCGTTCGTTCAGCTCCTCGAGCTGTTTCGTCTGTTCGAGGATCAGATCGTCGGTCGGTCGCAGCGCGGCAAGCGCCCCGGCAAGCGTTGCGTAGGGCACCCGTTCCGCATCGGAGGCGCGCTCTCGTTTCGGCGAGTGTGGGCGCGGCCGATGCAGCTTTGCCTGTGGTCCCTTGCGCACGGAGTTAACTCCTCTTGGATAAGCCGAAATCTTAGGCTTAAGCGGTAAGGGCCGCGTTAAAGGTTTCAAGCAGCTTTGGGGCTGCCTTGGGCTTTTCCCGCCTTGCGGGGGGATCTTGACCTGCCCGGTCGGCCAAAATTGGCCTTCCTGCTGTTCGGCGGCGTCCGTGTTCTGCTGTTCGGGGGCCTTTATGTTATTGAGCATCCCCCGTGGATGGGACGTCGCCCCGCAAGATTGCCTTCATCTTGCAGGGCGATGATCAACCCACCATATTGCTAACCAAAGTGTCTTGGGGCGGCGGGATCGATCCCTGGCGCCTTGAGCACTGGGTTGCACAACAGCAAGGGGAAAGGACCCTAGAACCACATGGCGGAACTCGACAGACGTTACGCGCAAGGCACGGCCGTCGGTCGCGCGGAGGCGATCGACCAGGGCCTACGCGCCTACATGATCCGCGTCTACAACTACATGGCTACCGGCGTCGCCATCACCGGCGTGCTGGCCTATGTGATCTACGCGCTGTCCGTGCAGCAGGGCGCCGGCGGTCTCGAGCTGACCTCGTTCGGCTCGTTCATGTTCACGAGCCCGTTCAAGTGGGTGGTGATCTTCGCGCCGCTCGCTATGGTTTTCTTTATCTCGGCGCGCATCACCTCGATGAGCCTTCAGGCCGCCCAGATGTCGTTCTGGATCTTCTCGGCGCTGATGGGCGCATCGATCTCGTCGATCTTCCTGGTCTATGCCGGACAGAGCATCGCCCGGGTGTTCTTCATCACCGCCGCCTCGTTCGGCGCGCTATCGCTGTGGGGCTACACCACGGGCCGCGACCTCTCGGGCTGGGGCTCGTTCCTGTTCATGGGTCTGATCGGCATCATCTTGGCGTCGCTCGTGAACCTGTTCATCGGTTCGACGGCTCTGCAATTCGCCGTATCGGTGATCGGCGTGCTTATCTTCGCCGGCTTCACCGCCTACGACACGCAGCAGATCAAGGAGATGTACTATGTGGGCGACGACGGCTCGGTCGCCGGCCGCAAAGCCGTGATGGGAGCGCTTAGGCTCTATCTCGACTTCATCAACCTGTTCATGCTTCTGCTCCAGCTCTTCGGCGACCGCCGTTAAGCTTCGAGTTAAGCGGGCACAAAGACGAAAGGCTCCGGCGGCAACGCCGGGGCCTTTTGTTTTTGCTCTGCATTGCCCACGGCATGGAGCCTACCCCCCCGACGGGGGAGGTATGGAGCTGTGCCCTTGATTTGTGCCCTTGATTAAGGTCAAGGCCGCCCGCGCCCCCGCCGCTAGAGTGGCGGAAGACGTGCCGTGACACGGGAGAAAGCGCCATGACCGATTGGCCGGAGATGACCAAAGACCTGTCGCCACATTTGCGCGACCTGCGCCAGTCGATGCCCGACGTCATGAAGGCCTTCGCCGCCGTGTCGCAGGCCGCGCTCGCGCCGAAGGCGCTCGACACCAAGACCAAGGAGCTGATCGCGCTCGCCATCGCGGTTGCGCTTCGCTGCGACGATTGCATCGCCTTTCACGTCAAGTCTGCTCTGCAACAGGGCGCCTCGCGCGAGGAGGTGCTCGAAGCGCTCGGCATGGCGATCTACATGGGAGCCGGACCGTCGGTGATGTACGCGAGCCACGCGCTCGACGCCTACGAGCAGTTCGACGAGAAGGCCAAAGCCGAGAGCGGCACCCGCGCCGCCTAACCGTCGCCACGAACAATCCCTTGATGCACAACGGAGCCAGTCATGGCCGGGCTTGGCCCGGCCATCCACGATTTGCTGCCTAGGGCCGTATGGAGCTTCCCAATCATGGCGTCGCTGTAGCAAGCGTCGGCAAAACGTGGATGCCCGGCACAAGGCCGGGCATGACCAAAACTGAACCGAGTGGAGGAGCCTCAGGCCTCGACCAGCCGCAGGCCCTTGTCGAGCGCGCGGAGCACGCGCGCGAGATCGTGCCCGCGCTTGAGGATCAGCCCGGTCGCCGCGATCACGCTATAGGCGCCCTGCCGCCGCGCAAGCCTCGGCGCCTTCTCGATGCGATAGAGCGGCTGTTCCGACGAGCGCCTGAACACCGAGAACACCGCCTTCTCGCGCATCATGTCGATGGCATAGTCGCGCCACTCGCCGCTCGCGACCTTGCGCCCATAGACATTGAGGATTTGAGATAATTCGGCGCGGTCGAAGGTGATGCTGCCGCGCTTTGCTGCTTCGGAGAGCTGTCGATCGCCGCCGGCCCTAGGGACCAGCGGCAACACTATTCCGTCGGTTTCGCTCAACGTGCGCCTCCTGTAACGGAAGCTTCATGATGATCCTCGATGCGCGGAAATTCAAGCCGGCCTAAGGGTTACACGACGTGTAACATTGCGAAATATAAATCACAGTTCCGCCTAAGTTCAAACATTGCCACGCCCCAAAGAACCGTATGATGATCATCGTTGCCTCTCGGCCCGGTCCAACGGAGAGGCTTCGGATCTCAGCCCCCCAGCCCCCCCGGGGTCTTCTCTCGGACCGGGCCATTTCATTCCCGAGCAGCGTTAACGGGTCGGTTCGCCGGCCCGTTTGTTTTTGGGCGGCGCATTTCTCGCCTCGGGATTTGTTGATGCCTAGCTGCCGTTCGGCCCGACCTCGAACTCCGCGGCGCCGAGGATGGGGCCCGAGTTCTCCACCTGCACCAGAGTCATCAGGCAGTCTCCGCCCATGGTCTTCAAATCCTTGAGCGGCAGCCGCAGGGTCATCGCATCGCCCTTCCACATGCCGACCGGCGACAGCTCGCGCACGGGGTGATGATAGGTGAGCGTGCGGCCGCGATTCTCGCCGCGCGTGATGGAGACGGTTTCCTTGTCCTTGGCGATGGCAAGCCAGACCGTCGCTGCGCGCGTGTGCGAGTCGACGGGCGCCGCGCCGACATCGATCACGAGCGTGTCGCCCTCTCCGTGCATGCTCACCGGCACGCGGATGCCGGCAAGCCGGCTCGAGGCGTCCTTCATCGCCTGATCGATCGCCGCCCCGTCGCTGCCGTTGACGTGCAGCAGACCGTCGATCACGAGCTGCGGCGTGTATACCCTCCCGTCGCCGCGCGCGCGGGCATATTCGCGCTGCCGGTCGCTGTTGGCCGCGCTCGACAGCGTGTCGCGCCAGCCGAGATAGTTCCAGTAGTCGACCGAGTAGGACAACGCGACGATGCCGGGCTTCTCGGCGAACTCACCGAGCAGCGCGTCGGCCGGCGGACAGGACGAGCAGCCTTGGCTCGTGAACAGCTCGAGCACCGTGTTGCCCTCGCCCGTTTGGGCTGTCGTCTCGGCGCGGATCGGCGATGCGGCTGTGAGCGCGGCAAGGGCGATAAGCGCAAGCGGGGCGAGGGCTCTCATGGCTCTAGAATGCAGGAAGCGAGCGCAAATTTCTTGGCAAAAACGGCTCAACCCCGGGTCACAACTGAGTGACCGGGACTCTGCCCAGAATTCGGGCTCCAACCGTGGCATCCGCTCGGCTATGGTGCCCGGCCTTGCAACCTAACCGTCAACGGTCCGATCTCTGCCCATGGACTTGCTCACGCTTTTCGGCTTCGCCGCCGTCTCGTTCATGCTTCTTTGCTACGCGCTCGAGGAGCGCAGCCCCTGGTATGTGTTCGGTTTCGCCGTGGCTTGCGCGCTGTCCGGCGTCTACGCCGTGCTGCAAGGCGCGCTGCCCTTCGGGCTGGTCGAGGGCGTCTTCACCGCCGTCGCGCTTCGACGCTGGCGGCGGCGCACTCGACCTGCTTAGTAACGCTCCGAGGTTCCCTTGCCGCAGGTCATCTTCCCGAGAAGGTTGTAGGTGAGAGCAATGTCCCAGGCGTTTCAAGATCGGATTTTGAATGAATTTCTTCCAACCTTCTGCGCCAGTCGGTCCTACAGCGTGGATGGCTTCAAAAAGGATTGGAACAAGGTAAGCGAAGCCGATGCCACTGACTTCCTTCGCGCTTTCAGTGTAGGGCTCGTGGAGCACCATGGTCGAGGTCTCTATAGGGCTAAACGTAGCTATGCCGGCGAGCAATTTTTTTGGCAGGGCCTGAAAAGAAAGAGTCCGAGACCCATAACATTGTGGGTAGAACCAATCATCACCGTCGCTGTGCTCGCAAGGCTTCACTTCGAGCTTGGCTGGCCAAAGGAGCTGTTGGGGACTCAAACAAGGCCCGCTTGGGCCTTTGACGTAGCCACATATTTATCCACAGATGCGAAGCTCGAATACATTGCCTGCGAGGTGAAGAAGACCAGCGCCGAGATCGGCAAGCTTCTCGAACTGATGGATCGGTTCGGAAAAGACCCGCTCGCTGCTCCTGTTGCGCGGAAGGAGCTAAATGCCTTTCGGAAGGTCAAAGCCCTTCGGTCTCATCGACCCCGATTCTTTTGGGCCGTTGGACCCGGGCGCTCAGGTCATGCATTTAGAGTGGAGTATTCGGAGGAAGATGTGATTGTCCTCCACGAGATCCAAGACCTCGGCGATCTCTCTCGGCCGCAAGGTTGACTGAGTTGTTTAGGCCGCAGGCCGCGCGAGCTGCCTGAGCACGTAGTGCAGGATGCCGCCGTTGCGGAAATAATCGAGCTCGTCGAACGTGTCGATCGCCGCCCGCAACGGGATGGCGCGCTTCTCTCCGCTCGCGTAAGCGATTTCGGCCTCGAGCCACTGCATCGGCTTCATCTCGGCGAGACCTTTCAGCGTCACCAGTTCGTCGCCCTTGAGCCCGAGCTCCTTCCAGCCCATGACCTCGGCGAACACGAGCGGCAGCACCCCCATGCCGATCAGATTCGAGCGGTGGATGCGCTCGAAGCTCTGCGCGATCACCGCGCGCACGCCCAAAAGCCGCGTGCCCTTGGCCGCCCAGTCGCGCGACGAGCCGGTGCCGTATTCCTTGCCGGCGAACACCACGAGCGGCACGCCCTCGGCCTGATAGCGCATCGCCGCGTCGTAGATCGCCATCTGCTCGGCGGACGGATAGTGCACCGTGACGCCGCCCTCGACCCCCGGCACCATCTGGTTCTTGATGCGGGTGTTGGCAAAGGTGCCGCGCATCATCACCTCGTGATTGCCGCGCCGCGCGCCGTAGGAATTGAAATCGTGCACGGCGACGCCATGCTCGATGAGATAGCGCCCGGCCGGGCTGTCCGTCCTGATGCCGCCCGCAGGCGAGATGTGGTCGGTGGTGATGGAATCGAGGAACAGGCCGAGGATGCGGGCCTTCTCGATGTCGGTGACGGGCGAAGGCGTGAGCGCCATGTCGACGAAATAGGGCGGGTTCTGCACATAGGTCGAGGCGGCATCCCAGGCATAGGTTTCGCCGCCCTTGACCTCGATCTTGCGCCATTCGGGATCGCCGCGGAACACGTCGCCGTAGCGCTCCTTGAACATGTCCTTCTTCACCGCCTTGCGCACCACCTTGGCCACCTCTTTGGCCGTGGGCCAGATGTCCTTGAGGTAGACCGGATCGCCCTCCTCGTCGGTGCCGAGCGGCTCGCTCAAGAGATCGACCGCGACCGAGCCGGCGAGCGCGTAGGCGACCACGAGCGGCGGCGAGGCGAGGTAATTCGCGCGCACGTCGTGATTGACCCTGCCCTCGAAATTGCGGTTGCCTGACAGCACCGCCGCCACGGCAAGATGGTGGGTGTGGATCGTGTGCGAGATCTCCTCGGGCAACGGCCCCGAATTGCCGATGCACGTGGTGCAGCCATAGCCCACCAGGTTGAAGCCGAGCCGGTCGAGATATTTCGTGAGGTCCGCCTTCTCGAGATAATCGGTCACCACCTGCGAGCCCGGCGCGAGCGAGGTCTTGACCCACGGCTTCACGCTCAGGCCCTTCTTCACCGCCTTCTTGGCCAGGAGCCCCGCCGCGACCATCACGTAGGGGTTCGACGTGTTGGTGCACGAGGTGATGGCGGCGATCACCACGTCGCCGTGGCCGAGGTCGAAATTCTTGTCCTTGACCGGCACTCTGAGCTCGGCCTCTCCCGCCTTGCCGTACTCCTTGTCGAGCGCCTCGGCGAAAGCATCGGCCGCGCGCGCGAGCGGCACGCGGTCCTGCGGGCGCTTCGGCCCGGCGATCGACGGCTCGACCGAGCTGAGATCGAGCGCAAGCGTCGCCGTGAACACGGGGTCCGGCGTGTCGCTGTCGCGGTAGAGCCCTTGCGCCCGCGCGTAGGCCTCGACGAGCGCGATGCGCGACTTCTTGCGCCCCGTCGCCTTGAGATAGGCGAGGGTCTCCTCATCGATCGGAAAGAAGCCGCACGTGGCGCCGTACTCGGGCGCCATGTTGGCGATGGTGGCGCGGTCCTCGAGCGGCAGGTTGTCGAGGCCCTTGCCGTAGAACTCGACGAACTTGCCGACCACGCCCATACGCCTGAGCATCTCGGTGACCGTGAGCACGAGGTCGGTCGCGGTCACGCCGTCGCGCAATTCGCCGGTGAGCTTGAAGCCGACCACTTCCGGGATCAGCATCGAGATCGGCTGGCCGAGCATGGCGGCCTCGGCCTCGATGCCGCCGACGCCCCAGCCGAGCACCGAGAGGCCGTTGACCATGGTGGTGTGGCTGTCGGTGCCGACGAGGCTGTCGGGGAAAGCCACAGGGTTCCCGCCATTCGCCTTGGTCCACACCGTCTGCGCGAGATATTCGAGATTGACCTGGTGGCAGATGCCGGTGCCCGGCGGCACCACGCGGAAATTGTCGAAGGCGCCGGCCCCCCAGCGCAGGAAGGCGTAGCGCTCGCCGTTCCGCTCGTACTCCTTGTCGACATTGATCTGGAAGGCGCGGTCCGAGCCGAAGGCGTCGACCATCACCGAATGGTCGATGACGAGATCGACCGGAGCGAGCGGGTTGATCTTGTGCGGGTCGCCGCCGAGCTTGGCCATGGCGTCGCGCATCGCCGCGAGATCGACCACGGCCGGGACGCCGGTGAAGTCCTGCATCAGGACGCGCGCCGGGCGGAAGGCGATCTCGCGGTCGCTCCTGCGCTCCTGGAGCCAGAGCGCGACCGCCCTGATGTCGTCAGAGGTGACGGTGCGGCCGTCCTCGTGGCGCAGCAGATTTTCGAGCAGCACCTTGAGCGAGAACGGCAGGTTGCCGATGCCGACGAGCCCGTTCGCCTCGGCCTCCTTCAGGTCGCAATAATCGTACGCCTTTCCGTCCACGTTTAGCGTGCGGCGGCAATTGAAGCTGTCGAGCGCGGGTTCGAGTGCCGAAGTCACCGGGGTCTCCCGAAAAATCCTAGCCATGACGCTGCAAGCGCATGCAAAGCCGTGGCCAACCGTGAGCCGGGCGGGGCCCCGCCGGCCTCCTGGACGCCACCTTTGATTCAGGCTTGCGCGACAACCCTATATAAAAGCCCTTGCGGCGACGAAACAATGACGCGAAATGAGGCTGCCCGGCCATTTCCCGGGTCCGGTGCCTCACCCTCCGCCACGTGCGCAAACCCTGAGCAAAATGCCTCAAACGATAGGCCTCGCTGCTAACGGGATCGCTTGCCAACGCGGCGAGAGGCTCCTCTTCGAAGAGGTGAGCTTCGACCTTCGCTCCGGCGAGGGGCTCCTCCTCACCGGCCCGAACGGCTCGGGCAAGACGAGCCTCATCCGCCAGATCGCGGGCCTCCTTCCGCTTGCCGCCGGCACGCTCTCCGCGACCGGGGCGGACGACGTCCCCCTCCCCGAACTCTGCCACTATGTCGGGCACCTGAACGCGGTGAAGTCGAGCCTCTCCGTCGCCGACAACCTCGCCTTCTGGGCGGAGTATCTCGGCGGCGAGCGCGCGCCTCTGACGAATGCGCTCGCGGCCTTCGGTCTTGGCCCCCTCGCCGACTTTCAGACCGGGCTGCTCTCGGCCGGACAGAAGCGGAAGCTCGCGCTCTCGCGCCTCTTCGCCGCCCAACGCCCCATCTGGCTGCTCGATGAGCCGCAAGTCTCGCTCGATCAAGCCTCGCTCACGCTGCTCGACGGCGCAATCTCCGCCCACCTCGCCCAAGGCGGCGTCGCCGTGGTCGCGAGCCACACTCCCCTCAAGACCAAGTTCGCGCATAAGCTCTCGCTCGGAGGCGCGCGCGCGCGATGACGGAAGCCCTCGCCCTGCTTCGCCGCGACCTCGCGCTCGCCTTCCGCGAAGGCGGCGCCATCGGCACGGCGCTCGGCTTCTATCTGATCGTCGTCGCCCTGACCCCGCTCGGGCTTGGCCCCGACTTGAACCTGCTCGCGCGGATCGCGCCCGGCATGCTGTGGATCGGGCTTCTGCTTGCGGCGCTGCTCTCGGCCGACCGCATCGTCCACAACGACTACGAGGACGGCACGCTCGATGTTCTAACGACCGGCCCCTTGCCGCTCCCGCTCGTCGCAGCGATCAAGAGCCTCGCGCACTGGATCACGACCGGCGTGCCGCTTGCGCTCATCGCGCCGTTGCTCGGGCTCTTGCTCAACCTGCCGCTCAACGCGATTCCGCTGCTCGTCCTGTCGATGCTCGCCGGCACGCCTGCGGTGAGCTTCGTCGCCGCGATCGGCGCGAGCCTCACGCTGGGCCTCCGGCGAAGCGGGCTCCTGCTCGCGCTTCTCGTTCTCCCGCTTTATGTGCCGGTCTTGATCTTCGGCGTCGCCGCGGCATCGGCGGCCATCGTCGGCCCCGCCTCGCCCTGGCCGCCTCT
>NZ_DASRGO010000133.1:0-9437 GCF_035650995.1 Methyloceanibacter sp.
TCGCCGTGGCGGGGTCGATTCTGCGCCGCACCGCCGATGAGATGATGGGCCGGGAGATCTGGATCAGGTTCGCGACATGGATCCTGCTTGCCCTCGAATTCGCGCTCGCCGCCGATCTCGTGCGCACTGCCGTGGCGCCGACTTGGGACGATATCGCCAAGCTCGCGGTGATCGCCTCGATCCGCACCATGCTGAATTATTTCCTGGCCAAGGACATCGCCGAGTTCGACCAGGTGCGGACCGCGGGAGGGAACCCGCCTTCGTGCTAGGCTTCAAGACCCTGCAACCGGCCTCCCTATTGATTGGACCGCCCGTGGCGAATGTGGTTCACTCAAGGTGAGGCCATGGCCGGGCGCAAGGGTCGCATCGAGCCATTCGGTCGATTTGGGGGGGCGGACGCGGGACAGTCCGGCGAGCGTCCTTGGAGGTGAACACTGCGCGGCCGACTTTCGGTGCGCGATGATCGCCTCCTTTTCGGACCAGAGGGATGATCGCCACTCGGCGCGCGCGGCCAAAGCGCTTCCAATTGATCTTGATCAAGCCGTCGCATTACGACGCCGATGGCTACGTGGTGCAATGGTTCCGCTCCACGATGCCATCGAACTCGCTCGCCGTCCTCTACAGCCTCGCCCGCGGCGCCGCTCGGCGAGGCCTCCTTGGACCCGATCTACCCATCGATGTTATCGCGATGGATGAGACCAATACCCGGGTTCGTCCGGGCAAGATCGCGAAGATCATCGAACGGAACGGAGGTCTCGGTCTCGTCGGGATCGTCGGCGTGCAGTCGAACGAATTTCCCCGCGCGCTCGACATCGGGCGCGCGCTGCGCGCGGCCGGCATCCAGGTCTTGATCGGAGGCTTCCACGTCTCGGGCTGCCTTGCCATGCTCCCGGAGATGCCGCCCGACATCAGGGAAGCGCAAAGCCTCGGCATCTCCGTCTTTGCCGGCGAGGCCGAGGAACACTTCGATAGCGTCGTCCTTGACGCCGCCCGCGGTACATTGAGGCCGCTCTACAATCACATGAAGCATTTGCCGGATCTCGGCGAGGTGCCCTCCCCGCCGGTTCTCCCTTACGCGTTCGTGCAACGCACTATCGGCAACGTCACGAGCTTCGATGCCGGCCGCGGATGTCCGTTCCAATGCTCCTTCTGCACCATCATCAACGTGCAGGGGCGCAAGTCGCGCAACCGCTCTCCCGACAGCGTCGAACGCATCCTGCGCATGAATTGGCGGCAGGGCGTCAATCGCTTTTTCATCACCGACGACAATTTCGCCCGCAACAAGGACTGGGAGGCGATCTACGACCGCATCATCGAGTTGCGCGAACGAGACGGCATGGACATTCGCTTCATGATTCAGGTCGACACGCTCTGCCACCGCATCCCCAACTTCATCGAGAAGTCGAAGCGCGCGGGCGTGACGCGGGTGTTCATCGGCTTGGAAAACATCAATCCCGCCAACTTGATCGCGGCGAAGAAGCGGCAGAACAAGATCACCGAGTACCGCGCGATGCTGCTCGAGTGGAAGCGCGTCGGCATCATGACTTTCGCCGGTTACATCCTCGGCTTCCCCAACGACACACCGGAATCGATCCGCCACGACCTCGAGATCATCAAGCGCGAGCTGCCGCTTGATATGCTCGAGTTCTTCGTCCTCACCCCGCTGCCGGGATCGGAGGATCACAAAGTGCTCGCCGAGAAGGGCGTCTGGATGGACCCCGACATGAACAAATACGACGCCGAGCACGTCGTGACGGCGCACGCCAAGATGAGCCCTGACGAGTGGCAGGAGATGTACCGCACGGCTTGGAGCATCTTCTACTCCCCGGATCACCTGGAGACGGTGCTGCGCCGAGCCTATGCCTGCGGCATCCGCCTCCGCTCGCTCATGCCGCTGCTGTTTATCTTTTCCAGCGCGGTCGAGGTGGAGGACGTGCACCCCTTGCAGTGGGGCATCTTCCGCATCAAGCATCGCCTGGACCGGCGAGCCGGGCTCCCGATCGAATCGCCGCTCGCCTTCTACGCGCGCTACGCCGCCGGCATCGCCCGCAAGGCGGCCGTACTCGCCAAGCGTTGGCGCGAGCTGAAGAGAGCGAGGCGGAGGATCGAAGCAGATGCCTCGGCCAAGTTGTACATGGACGAAGCTCTGACCCCGGTGGTGGGGGAAAGCGAAGAGACCAGGGAGCTCTATACCCAAAGCCAAGCCGCCCGCTCGGCCGTCGAACGCGAGCTGCGCGTGGCGGGGCGCAAGCTGGGCGGGAACGGGGCGTCTCGCCTTCCAAGCGTCAATTCGCTTGAGGCACACGAACCCGAAGAACAAACGGTGTCCCGCGCTGCGATCCGGCCCCCTGCCGCCTGAAACCGATCGTCGATTTCGGCAAACGCCTGGCTTCCGTCTCAATAGCCGCTGAAGGCGCGCTCGACGAGTGCGGCCACCCCGCCGTCGGCCTGGTTTTGAGCCACGCGCTGCGGTTTGAGGCTCGCGCGCACGATCGGCGGATGGTTCAAGGACTGGGCGACCGCGACCGTCTCAGCCTTTGGCCGCGCGGTTGCCGCAACGGCGTCATGCGAAGCGATCGGTTCGACGATCTTGGGCGGCACGGCCTTGAGCGGCGCGGTGTTCGTCTGCGCGACTAGAAGCGGCATCAGCGGCGTCTCGCGCTCGCGGTAGCCGGGGACAAAGGCGCCGATCGAGGCAGCCGACACCCAGCCGAGCTGCCCGCTGCTCAAATCCTGAACGCGGGCGAAGTCGCCTCTCCGCTCGATAACCCGGAGCGCATGACCGATGGGATAGGCGGTGACCACGGGCGCCGAACCTGACGGCTCGGCGCGGATGACAGCCGTGTAGCCGATGATCGCTGCCCACTCATTGCGCGGCTTCTCTATCGGCTGAGGCTCCGCGCCACCGGAATCGGCCGTTGCGGCCTGCGGGACCACCGGAAGCTGCGGATTGGCGGGTTCGGCGGCAAGACTTGGCATCCGCTTGGCGACGACCGTCTCGTGCGCCACTGCCGCCGATACCGGCAGCCCGTCGATGGGAGGCTGGGTTATGAGGAGGGCAGCCGCGCCAAACACGGCGGCGCTGAGGAGCCACAGCAGCGGCAATAGGCGGCTCATGCCGATCTCGCCTGATTGGCCCGCCGTCTAGCCCTCGGCGATCAACATAGGCTTGGCCGGCGCGTTCCTCAAGACGCGCGCGTGAATATTGCAGGCGGGGACGGGTTAGAAGCCGCCGCCAAGCGCGCGGCTGATGATGTCGGCAAGCCCTCCGCGGCGGCGGCGGAACCATCCGCCCTGCTCCCCGGGCGCCCCCTGATCGTAGGCCTCGGTCGGCGGCGGGGCGGCACCCGGCGGCGGGATCGCCGACACTTCGTCGTCCTTCATCCAGCCGGTCGCCGCGGTCTTGGGATCGCTCACCTCGACCCAGTTTTCATAGTGGGAGACGACCCTCAGATTGCGGCCATAGGGGAAAGCGAACAGCACTGGAGCGTCGTCGGCTGCGGTCGCGCGCATGCCAGCGCCCGAGACGAGCACCACGACCCATTCCTCCTGAGGCGCGCCTGGTTGCGGCGCCCCTTGATCGCCGGGGCCGCCTGACCCAGGCCCGGCTTGTGGCGCAGCGGCCTGATCCTGGCCATAGGGACCGCCCTGTCCGTAAGGCGCGCCGTTTCCATCCGGCCCATAAGGGCCCTCGCCATTGCCGTTAGCGCCCTCGGGCGGAGCCCCATAAGGAGACGGAACGGGTGCGCCATAAGAATCCTCCTGCGGAGGGCCCGAATAGAGGCCGTCACGCGGCGAGCTCGCGTAAGGCGGACGTGGATTGGAGGGCGCCCCGCCGTAGGGCGGCGGCGGTGCAGCACCGGGCGGAACGGCCGTCACATCGTAGGGGCCTTGCCCCTCCTGAGCGGCGCCTGCGCCTTCGTCGGGCGGAAGCGCTCCCTGTTCGGAAGGATTGCCGCCGCTGTGTGGGGCAGCCCCAAGGTCCGGAGCGGCATCCGAGGGTGGCAAAGCCTCGCCGGTCTGACCAGTCTGCTGCTCAGCCCCGGCCTTCGGCGCGGGCGCGCCCTGCTCGGCGGCGGCCTGCTTCCCCTGCTGCGACGGAGCTGCGTCTTGCGCCGCCTTGGCGGCCTCCGCCGGACCGGCGGGTTCGGCCCCCTGCGCCGCCGGAGCCGAATCGGCTTGCGGCTTGGTCGCGTCTCCATCCTTACGGGCCGCCAGCTGCTGCTCGTAGGGGAGCAGATGTTTCGGCTCCTTGCGCTCGACCTGCTTGATCACGGGGCGCGGGGGATTGAGCACAACATAGACCGCGCCGCAGAGGATCGCCGCGATTGCCGTAAGCGTGATGAGAAACTTCTTGATGGTCTTGCACTCCCCGTGGAGCCGCGCCATGAAGCCGCGAAAAGGCGGCAATAGCGTGGCTTCGGCCGATCCGCCGCGAATCGGCCTCCCCTACAATATGGGCGCGAAACCTAGAGCGGCAACAGGGTCGGCGCGAAAGCGCCTAGCCCGGCGAAAACCACCCCGACCACGCCGAATCCGCCCGCCAAATAGGCAAGCCAGCCGATGCCGAGGATGATCGAGGCCGAAGCGAGCACGATGGCAAGCTGGAGCGCGGCCGAGGCGTAGCCGAAATGGTTGTTGGCGGCGAGAGCCTCGTCGCGATCGGCCTCGGCGGCCTTGGCCCGCGCTATCAATTCCTTGCGGCCTTCACCGCTCTCGGGCTCCGACTCGTATTTTGCGCTCTTCGCTGCCCACGCCTTGAGCAAATCGTCGATCGCCGCCTGCTTCTCGGGGCTCGCGCCGTCGCGCTCGACCTTGAGCATCTCGCTGTCGCGCTCGATCACGAACTGACGCATCGTCTTGGACTGGAAGAAAGTCCACAGATCCGATGCCTCGATATTGCTCCTGATCGCGTCTTGTGCGGTGTTGTCGTCCTGCATCGACACGAGCGCGAGCAGCGCCGCAAGCACCGCGATGAGCAGCGCGAGCCGGCGCGTGCGCGCATCTTTGACCTCGTCCTCGATGCCCTCTTGGGCCTCTGTCGCGTCCACCTCTCCCTCCCCCCTGACGGCGATCATCTCGCCAGACGATAAAAAGCAGCGGAGGTCGGGGCGCTTGTCCAGGGGAATCGCACGCTCGCGGCTAGGCGTGCCTTCCCTTCCTGGACTAGGATGGCGCCACCCTCGTTGGCAAAATCGCGGCGCGCCTGCCATGCTGTCCTATAAGGAATACGACAATGCGCAGGCGGTCGAGATCGTCTTGCGCGGCCGCGTCTCAACCGAGGAGTTCGACGCCATCGCCAACAAGCTCGAGTCCTTCATCGCCCGCCACGGCAAGATCCGGGTGCTCGAAGTGATCGAGGATTTTGAGGGGATGGATGCCGCGGCGTTCTGGCACGACGTGAAGTTCAGCTTGCGGCACCTCCACGATTTCAGCCGGCTCGCCATCGTCACCAATCCGGACGTGCATCACCTCTGGTCGAGCCTGGTTGCCCCCTTCATCACTTGCGAGGTCGAGCACTTCGCTCCCGGCGAGAAGGAGGCGGCCCGCGATTGGCTGATGTGGCCCGAGGGCGCCGCCGACGCCTGAGTTTTGACTTTCGGGGTGAATTTGACCCCGCAAGATCGCGGCGGGAAGCCCTCTCCCACGGGGGAGAGGGGAATATCACTCGGACGGCTTCGGAGCGGGCTGGTCCTGGATCGATTTCAGGTAGGTGATGATCGCCTCGACATCGGTCGGGCCGAACACGAAGATCGGCATGTCGGGATGGCCCGACACGATGCCTTCGGCAAGCGATTCGGCGAGGTCGTCGATCGGGTACCGGCTCGACAGCGTGCGGAAGGGCGGCGCCTCGGGATGGGCGCTTGCGCCCTCCTTGCCGATGGCGTGGCAACGCGCGCAGTTCTTCTCGACCAGCATCCTGCCCTTGTCCGTGAGGTCCTTCTCCGCCGCCGCCGCCGGCAGCGCGGCAACGCCGAGACCGAGCATGATGAGCGCTCCAGCCTCCCACAAACGTCCGAACGCGATTCGGTCTCGCATCTCTCTCCTCCCTCGCGCGTTGGGGACCGCTTTAGTGTCCCTACAAAACAAAAGGCCGCTCGGCGCGACCGATCGGCGCCCCACGGCCTTCCAAAACGTAATGTCCGCCCGCGACCGGCAGGCGAGAGTCCGAGCTCAGTGACTCTTCTGGTGCTTCAGCCGCTCCATTTCATCCTTGAGACGCAGTTTTTGACGCTTCCATTCCGCGATTTTGAGGTCGTCCGCCGTTGGTCTCGCCAGTTCTTCTTCGATTTTGCGGTCGAGCGCGCGGTGCTTCTCAGACAACTCGGCGAGGTGTGCGTCAAGCGCCATATCGGACCTCCATAGCTGTTGGTCTTCGGCCCACCATCATGTCAAATCGGAGCGCACTTGTCTAACCCTGGCCTGCGATCTGCTGTCGCTCCTTGAGCCGGATCAATGGCGGGAGATTCGAGGCTGGCAAACGGCCCCAAGGCCTTGCGCGGCTACCTGATCGCCGCGATACTCCCGGCCGTCCCGAAGGCAACAAGGAGCAGGGGGACGACCCATGGAGAGCGAGGAGGTTCGCGAGCTCCGGGCGACCCTGGCGCGGCTTAAACAGGAGCACCGCGACCTCGACAGCGCGATCAACGCCCTCGAACAATCGGGCAGGGCGGACGCGCTTCAGCTCAAGCGGCTGAAGAAAAAGAAGCTCTACCTCAAGGACGAGATCGCCCGCATCGAGGATCAGCTCCTCCCCGACATCATCGCTTAGTGATCCGCCGCGCGTAGACCAAGACCGCGAGGCCGAGAAGGGCGCCGAAAATCTCAAGCCCGAGATAGCCATCGAGGAGAAGGCTTGCCGGACCATCGAGGGCAAGGCTGAGCACCCTGCCGGCGGCAAGCGAAGCGCAGAAAAGCGTGGCCCAGACCGTCGCCGCCTCCTGCCAGGCCGGCTTGAAAGCGGCGACCGCCCAAAAGGCCGACGCCGCAAGATAGAGGCACATGAGGGCCCGGAAGATCTGGCTCTGATCGGGCCCCTCTACGGCGATGTCGAGAAGCTTGGGAAGCACGGTCTTGGGCGCAACGCCGTAGGAGAGCGCGATCGGCACGAGGAGGATGGCGACGAGAAGGAGATACGCCCTCATCAGCCGCTCCGCCCGGCTGGTCCGATCGATCGTCTCCGCCATGTCTCCATCTCCCCCGCCGCGTCGGGTGTACTCATCGTGGCCCCGAAAAACCCCCGAGACTCGCCTTGCCAAGGAGGGCCGCACCCCTATAATCCCGCGCTTTCCGCGAGCAGCCCGAATCTCCCATGAGCCCAAGATGAGCCTCGCCAAGCCGGTCGTCGGCATCATCATGGGCAGCCGCTCGGACTGGCCGACGCTGAAAGCAGCCGCCGCCATCCTCGACGCGCTCAAGGTGCCATATGAGACCCGCGTCGTCTCGGCCCACCGTACCCCTAAGCGCCTCTACACTTATGCCAACGGCGCGATCAAGCGCGGCCTGAAAGTGATCATTGCGGGCGCCGGCGGTGCGGCCCACCTGCCCGGCATGACCGCCTCGATGACAGAGCTTCCCGTGCTCGGCGTCCCGATCGAGAGCCGCGCCTTAAGAGGCCTCGACAGTCTCTTGTCGATCAATCAGATGCCGGCCGGGGTGCCGGTCGGCACGCTGGCTATCGGCGAGGCGGGAGCGACCAATGCCGGACTGCTCGCGGCCCAGATTCTCGCGCTCTCCGACAAGAAGCTTGCCCGGCGCATCGCCGCCTTCCGCGCGGCGCAAACGGCGGGCATCCCCGAGGCCGTGGAGGACGATGCCTGAGTCCCCGCTTCCTCCCGGCTCGACCATCGGCATACTCGGCGGTGGCCAGCTCGGCCGGATGCTCGCGGTCGCGGCAAGCCGGCTTGGCCTCAGGTCGCACATTTATTCCGACGAGGCGGGCGCGCCCGCCTTCGACGTCGCCGCTGCGAGCACGGTCGGAAGTTACGCCGATCAGGACGCGCTTGAGCGGTTCGCTGGCGCGGTCGACGTCGTGACCTGCGAGTTCGAGAACGTGCCCGCCGCGACGCTCGAGGCCTGCGCGCGCGTGATGCCCGTGTTCCCGGGTCCCCAGTCCTTCGCCGTGGCGCAAGACCGCCTCGCCGAGAAAGACTTCATCGGCGCGCTCGGCATCGAGGTCGCCCCTCACCTTGCCATCGACCGTCTCGATCAGCTCAAGGCGGCGCTCGCCCGCATCAAACCCCCTGCCCTCCTCAAGACGCGGCGCCTCGGCTACGACGGCAAGGGCCAGGTCATGATCCGCGACAAGGCCGAGGCCGAGGCGGCGTGGCGCGGAATTGGCGAGGTGCCGGCCGTGCTCGAAGGCCTCGTCCTGTTCGAGCGCGAGATCTCGATTATTGCCGTGCGCGGCCGCGACGGCGCCTTCAAGGCTTACGACCTGACCGAGAACGTGCACCAGAACGGCATTCTCGCCATCAGCCGCGTGCCCGCGCCGAACTCGCTCGCCCTCCTCGCCGAAGCCACCTTCATCGCCAAGACCATCGCCGACGCGCTAGGCCATGTGGGCGTGCTCGCCGTCGAGATGTTCCAGCGCGCCGACAGCGCGCGGCCGGGGCTCGTCGTCAACGAGATCGCGCCCCGCGTCCACAACTCGGGCCATTGGTCGCTCGATGCCTGCGCCACGAGCCAGTTCGAGAATCATATCCGCGCCATCGCCGGTTGGCCGCTGGGCGAGACCGCCCGCCATAGCGACGCGGTGATGACCAATCTGATCGGCGCCGACGTGGAGAAGTGGCTGAGTCTTGCCGCCGAGCCTTCGACCTGCCTGCACCTCTACGGCAAGGCGGAGGCGCGGGCAGGCCGCAAGATGGGCCATGTCACGCGGCTCTATCCCAAGACCTGACGCATCAGTTGGTCGGGAACTCTTAAAAGCACTTCTGTACTCTTGCCCAATTTGGGACCGCTTCCGGAAATTGCACTAGAAATTGAGCTAAGGAATTGTGCTTTCTTTGGAACTCTCGGGCTCAACAATAGTCAGGCGGAGAAGCAGCATTGGCGGAATTCGTGGTCACAAAGAAATTTAAGGTACCGGTCAAGGTTCTCAAGCTAGGCTGCCGAGTGGTGGACACCTCCGCAATTGAGAGTTTCTGGAAAGCGTGCGATCACGTTCCCGAGAAGCGAGGCTGCTACGTGTTTTCCATGAAGGCAGCAAAGGGCGAGAAGCCCTTTTACGTGGGAAAGGCCTCAAAGCAGCCATTTCGTGATGAATGTTTCACACCCCACAAGCTAGCAGAGCACTACAACATCATTCTGGGCTCGCGAAAAGGGACGCCTTACTTACGCTTTGTCGTACAGCAGAAGAGCAAAGGCAAATGGTCGCTGAAGGCAATAGACGACCTTGAAGAGTTTCTAATAGCACGTGCCGCAGCCCGGAACCG
>NZ_DASRGO010000134.1:0-7600 GCF_035650995.1 Methyloceanibacter sp.
ATCGATTTCGACGGCGTGGTGTTCAGCGACGACATGGAGATGGGCGCCGTCGCCCAGAGCTATTCGCTCGAGGAGCGGGTGATCAGGGCGGTCAACGCCGGAACCGACATCATCGTGTTCTCGAATGTCGGCAGCCACGACCCCGATCTCGGGGCGAAGATCCACGCCATCGTCGCCGCAGCCGTGGCCGACGGGCGCATCTCGCGGCTCAGAATCGAGCAGGCCAACGACAAGATCAAACTGTTGAAGCGGCGCCTCGCCCAGCACGAGCTGGCGGGCAAGTGGTAGGCCTCAGGCCCGCATCGAGGGACACGGCATGGGCATGATCAGCACGTTCGCGGCGCTCCTTCTCCTGCTCGCCATCGCGCTGTGCCTGGTGCTCATTCCGTTCGTGCTGTTCCTGATCTGGTGGTGAGGTGATTGGCGCGAACGCCACTCTGTGCGGCGCCGGCGCCACTCGTCAGTGGTAGGTATCGTGCTCGGCCGCGTCCCAGAACACGTAATAGGAAGAGGCGGTGTAGGCGAGGATGATGGGCAGGATGGGGATCGCGCCGTAGAGCATGAAGAGCTGGCTCTCGGGCGCGGCGGCGGCCTGCCAGATGGTGATGTCGGGGGGGATGATGTAGGGGAACAGGCTCACCCCGAGCCCCGTGTAGCAGAGAATGAAAATGCCGATCGCAAGCAGGAAGGGCGCGTAGCGGTAGCGCTTGTTGAGCGTGATCCAAAGCGTCGCGATCGCCGCCGCCGTCATCACCGGGACCGGGCTCAACATCACCATATGGCCGGGCGTGAACCAGCGCGCGGCGATCTCGGGATGCATGATCGGCGTCCATAGGCTGAAGATCGCGATGAATACCGCAACGGCGATCAGCGCGTAGCGGGCGATGCCATAGGCCCAGTCGCGCAGCGCCTCGTCGCCCTTCATGATCAGCCAGCAGGCCGAGAGCAGGACATAGCCCGACAGCACGGCGATCGCCGTCGTCGCCGAGAACGGCGTAATCCAATCGAAGGGGCCGCCCGAGAATTTGTTGTCGGTGACGGCGAAGCCCTGCACGAAAGCGCCGATGATCGCCCCTTGCATCAGCGCCGCCAGCAGCGAGCCGCCGGCGAAGGCGGCGTCCCACATCCAGCGGCTCTTCTCGGACTTGAAGCGGAACTCGAAGGCGACGCCGCGCAGGATGAGCCCGATCAGCATTAGGATGATGGGGAGGTAGAGCGCCGGCAGCATCACCGAATAGGCGAGAGGGAAGGCCGCGAGCAGGCCGCCGCCGCCGAGCACGAGCCAGGTCTCGTTGCCGTCCCAGAAGGGCGCGACCGAGCCCATCATGGCGTCGCGGTCCTTGTCGGACGGGGCGATGGGGAACAGCGCGCCGAGCCCGAGATCGTAGCCCCCGAGCACGACGTAGAGAAATACGCCGAGCGCGAGGATCGCCGCCCAGGCGAGCGGCAGCATCACCGGAAGGATATCGCTCAACGTCGTGGCGGCGGCGTCGGTCATGGGTTGCCTGCTGCGGCCATCGGCCGGTGCGAGAGATCGGCTTCCTCCGGCGCCGGCGGTGCTTCTTCGGGGCCGCGCTGCACGAGCTTGATAATGTAATAGAGCCCGGCGCCGAACACGATGCCGTAGACGAGGACGAAGAGGATCACCGAGGCGAGCACGCTGCCCCCCGGCACGGGCGACACGGCGTCGGCGGTGCGCAGGATGCCGTACACGGTCCACGGCTGACGCCCGACCTCGGCGGTGAACCAGCCGGCCAGCACGGCGAGGAAGCCGAGCGGCGAGACCCAGGTCAGGGTGCGTAGGAACCAGCGGCTCTCGAACAGGCGCCCGGTGAGCCAGAGCACGGCCCCCGCGATGCCGACGGCGACCATGATCAAGCCGATGCCCACCATGAGGCGGAAGGCGAAGAAGGGGATGATGGGATCAGGCCGGTCCTCGGGCTTGAAGTCCTTGAGCCCCTTGACCTCGCCGTCCCATTCATGGGTGAGGATCAGGCTGCCGAGATGCGGCACCTCGACCTGATAGCGGTTGGTCTCGGCCTTGGGGTCGGGGATGGCGAACAGGATGAGCGGCACGTCCTTGCCGGTCTCCCAATGGGCCTCGAGCGCGGCGACCTTGGCCGGCTGATAGTGAAGCGCGTTCAACCCGTGCAGGTCGCCGAGCAGGATCTGGAGCGGCGCAAGCCAGACGAGAAGGCTCAAGCCCATGCCGAGCATGACGCGACCTTCGGGCACGCTTTTGGCGCGCAGGATGTACCAGGCGCCGATGCCCGCCACGATGAAGGCGGTGGTGAGATAGGCGGCCGCCACCATATGGGCGAAGCGGTAGGGGAAGGACGGGCTGAAAATGGCCTGCCACCAATCGGCGACGTGCAGCACGCCGCCCGCATCGACAGTGTAGCCCGCCGGCGTCTGCATGAAGCTGTTGGCCGACAGAATCCAGAACGCCGAGAGGAGCGTGCCGAACGCCACCATGCAGCTGGCGAAGAAATGCACCCATTTCGGCACGCGCTTCCAGCCGAACAGCATGATGCCGAGGAACCCCGCCTCGAGGAAAAAGGCGGTCAGCACCTCGTAGGCCATCAAGGGGCCGATGACGTTGCCCCCACGCCGGGACAGCTCGCTCCAGTTGGTGCCGAACTCGTAGGACAGGACGACGCCGGAGACCACGCCCATGCCGAAGGATACGGCGAAGATCTTGGTCCATTGCTGGGCAATGCGGAAATAGATGTCCTTGCCGGTCTTGAGCCACAGCGCCTCGAGCACGACGAGCCAGGCGGCAAGGCCGATGGTGAAGGACGGAAAGAGGATGTGGAAGGAGATGGTGAAGGCGAACTGGATGCGGGAAAGGAGGAGCGGATCCAGCTCTGGCATCGTTCGCTATGCTCCTGCTATATCCGGCCCGCTCTCGGGGAACGTGCGAGCCCACGAATCGAATGGAAGCAGAGTAACGCGGCGGGCGCGTGACGGGAACCCGCGAGTTGCCGCACGGTCTGCCCGGCTCAAGCGCTCCGGCGCGTGGCCTCGACCAGCGCGGCACGATGCGCCGCGAGACTCTCGGGGCCGAAACAGCAGAAGATGACGCGGCTTTCCTCCGGAAAGTCCTTCACTTCGTCGAGGACGGTGCTCACCGCAATCCGCGCGGCGCGTTCAGCCGGGAACCCGTAGATGCCGGTCGAAATGGCGGGAAACGCGATCGAGGACAGTCCTTGTTCGCGGAGACGTTTCAGGCTGTTGCGGTAGCAAGCGGCAAGCAGCTCGTCCTCGCCCCGCTCGCCCCCGCCCCAGACCGGACCGACGGCGTGGATCACGTAGCGGGCCTTAAGGTGGAAGCCGGGCGTGATCTTGGCCTCTCCCGTCTCGCACCCGCCGAGCTTGGCGCAAGCCTCGGCGAGCTTCGGCCCTGCGGCGCGGTGGATCGCGCCGCACACCCCGCCGCCCGGCGCGAGCGCGGCGTTCGCGGCATTGACGATGGCGTCGACGTCGAGGGCGGTGATGTCGCCCTCGACGATCTCGATGCGGCCGGCCATGCGCCATTGGAGGCCGATGGCGCCACGCGATCAAGGCCTATTGGGGTGAGGACTGCGTCTGCGTCGAACTCGCTTCTCCGGCAGCCTTATTGTTCGTCTTGATCCAGGCGATGATCTTCCACAGGTCGTCGTCGGATTTGACCACGCCGCCCATTTGCGGCATGGGTCCAACCACGCTCTCGGAGCCCTTGCGGGTATAGCCTTGCTTTTGCAATTCGTCGGTCCCGAGCGCGATCAGGCGGAACAGCGTGTCGTCATCGCTGCCGTAGACCCAGATCGAATTGGTGAGCGGAGGCCCCATGCCTCCACCGCCCGTGCCACCGTGGCAGCCGTTGCAGCCGGCGGCCATGAATTTCTGATGGCCTTCGTCGGCGACTTTTGCGGGATCGGGATAGGGACTCTTGAGCGAGCCTTTCTGCGCCTCCTTCGCGGTGTCGACCGGATTACCAGTGGCCGTTGCGACCTGGCTCTCGGCAATCAGGGTGAGAGCGGTAAAGGCGGCGCCGGCAACTAAGAGAAGGTTCGAAAGCACGTTCCTCATGGGGCTCATCCTCAGTCTGAGCCGCAAGGCCGCGCCCCCGAGTCGGCTGCGGCGGGGTTTTCAGGGTAAACGACGCGGAGGGGGGCTGGTTCCTGGTGGATTCCGGCCAATTCCGGCCCTTGTGCCGGGGGTCGGACTTGACGGCAGCCGCCTGTGTTATGTTATATCATCGCGCATGAACGCGGCCCCCCGGCATTCCCATTCCAAGCTGTCGCGCAATCAGAGCGAAATCCTCGCCTGCCTGCGCAAGGCGAAGGAGCCCATGAGCGCCTATGCCATCCTCGACCAAGTGAGGACGGCCGGCATCTCCCATCCGCCCACGGTCTATCGCGCCCTGAACGATCTGATGCAGAAGGGCATGGTGCACCGGCTGCAGTCGAAGTCGGCCTTCGTCGCCTGCGGCCACGGCGCCTGCGACGGCAAGTTCGCTTTCGCCATCTGCCGGAAATGCGACAAGGTGGTGGAGATCGCGCTGTCGGATGCGGACCAGGCGGCGCTGCTCAAGCTCGCGCCGGGCGAGATCGCACCCGAGCAGGTGACGCTCGAAATCGCGGGGCTGTGCGGAGCCTGCCGGCCGCACGGATCGGCCTAGCATAAGGATCACACAGTGCAGAGGGAGGTCCACATCGCGCGCAAGGATGCGGCCGTTCCGCCGAGGCCGAAGCATCATCGCCACGGCGGGCAGCAGGCTAGGCATCCGGCAAACCGAGGCCGCGCGAGCAACGTCTCGCTGCTCCGCCTCTCGGTCCCGGCGCGGATTCTGATCGGCGCGTCGGCTGCCGCCATCGTGTGGCTTTCGATCGGGTGGGCGCTCGCATGACGAAGCCCCTCATCACCATGCGCGACCTCACGCTCGGCTACGACCGGCACCCGGCCGTGCATCACGTCGATGTCGAGATCGGCTGCGGCGACCTCGTGGCGCTGGTCGGCCCGAACGGCGCCGGCAAGTCGACGCTGCTCAAGGGCATCATGGGCGAGATCAAGCCGCTCGGCGGCAAGATCGAACTCGACGGGATCGCCCGCCGTGACATCGCTTATCTGCCGCAACAGATCGACATCGACCGGTCCTTTCCGGTCACGGTGTTCGACTGCGCGGCAATGGGGCTGTGGCGGGAGATCGGCATCTGGCGCAGCATCGACGCTTCGCGCAAGCGGCGGGTCGCCGACGCGCTCGCGGCGCTCGGGCTCATCGACTTTGCCGGCCGGCAGATCGGCTCGCTGTCGGGAGGCCAATTCCAGCGCCTCCTGTTCGCGCGCCTCCTGCTGCAAGACGCAAGGCTCATCCTGCTCGACGAGCCGTTTCGCGCCATCGATGTCGGCACCGTCGCCGACCTCACCAAGCTGATCGAGCGCTGGCACAAGGAAGGCCGCACAGTGATCGCGGCGCTGCACGATATCGAGCAGGTACGGGCGCACTTCCCGACCACCTTGCTGCTTGCCCGCGAGGTGGTGGCCTTCGGGCCGACGCGCGCGGTGATGACGCATGCGAACCTGTCGCGTGCGGGCAAGGTCAGCGCCGCCTTCGACGAAGAGGCCGAGGTGTGCGAGCGGACGCCGGAGCCCGCATGATCCACGCGCTGATCGATCCGTTCATCGAATTTTCGTTCATGCGGCGCGCGCTGGTCGGCTGCCTCGCGCTCTCGCTCGGCGCGCCGCCGATCGGAGTGTTCCTCATGCTCAGGCGCATGAGCCTGATGGGCGATGCCATGAGCCATGCCATCCTGCCGGGGGCCGCCATCGGCTACCTCCTGGCGGGGCTTTCGCTGTTCGCCATGAGCCTCGGCGGGTTCGCCGCGGGGCTTGCCGTGGCGCTGCTTTCCGGACTCGTGACGCGTTCGACGGAGCTCCGCGAGGACGCGAGCCTCGCCGCCTTCTATCTCTGCTCGCTTGCGCTCGGCGTGCTGATCGTCTCGGTGCGCGGCAGCAGCATCGACCTGTTGCATGTGCTGTTCGGCACCGTGCTCGCGCTCGACGATCCGGCGCTCTACCTGATCGGCGCCATCGCCACCGTCTCTACGCTCGTGCTCGCCGTGATCTGGCGCCCGCTCGTGGTCGAATGTTTCGATCCGCAATTCCTGCGCTCGGTGAGCGGGGCGAGCTCCCCGACCCATTTCGTCTTCCTCGTTCTCGTGGTAATGAACCTGGTCGGCGGATTCCAGGCGCTCGGCACGCTGATGGTGGTCGGCATCATGCTGCTTCCCGCCATCACCGCGCGCTTCTGGGCGCAAGACATTTCGGGTCTCGTGGCGGTCTCGGTGCTTGCCGCCTTAGCGGCAAGCGCCACAGGCCTGCTCTTGTCCTACCACGCCAACCTGCCGACCAGCCCGGCCATCATCCTCATGGCAGGGGCGGGCTACCTCGTCTCGATGCTCGCCGGCGCCAAGGGCGGCCTCGTCTGGCGGCTCATGCCGCGCAAGCATCTCGAAGCTTGAAGCTAAAGAAAGGAGTTCGTGTCATGACAAGACGGCCGTTTCTCGTTGCATGGATCGCGCTCGCGGCGCTTCTGGGTCTCGCGCCAGGGGCCTTCGCCACCGACAAGTTGAAGGTCGCAGCCTCGTTCTCGATCCTCGGCGACATAGTGAGGCAGGTTGGCGGCGACCGGGTCGAGGTCGTGACCTTCGTCGGGCCCAACGGCGACGCCCACGTCTACGAGCCGACCCCCGCCGACGCCAAGGCTCTGTCGCAATCCAAGATCCTGTTCATCAACGGGCTCGGGCTCGAGGGGTGGATGACGCGACTCGAGAATTCTTCAGGCTTCAAGGGCAAGGTGGTGACCGTATCGGACGGCGTTAAGCCGAGGCAGATGGTTGAGGACGAGAAGACCGTCACCGATCCGCACGCCTGGCAGGACCTCGCCAACGGCAAGATATACGCCGCCAATATCCGCGACGCGCTCATCGCCGCCGATCCTGCCGGCAAGGCCACCTACGAGGCGAACGCCAAAAAATTCATCGACGCGATGACAACGATGGAGAGCGAGGTGAAAACGGCGATCGCCAAGCTCCCGCCGGAGCGACGCAAGATCATCACCACGCACGACGCTTTCGGCTATTTCGGCGCGGCCTATGGGCTCGAGTTCATCGCGCCTGAAGGCGTGAGCACCGAGAGCGAGGCATCGGCCCAGGATGTCGCCAAGATCATCACCCAGATCAAGCGCGACCACATACCGGCGGTGTTCCTTGAGAACGTGACCGACAGCCGCTTGCTGGATCAGATCGCGCGCGAGACGGGTGCCAAGATCGGCGGCACGCTCTATTCGGACGCTCTGTCGGCGCCCGACGGCCCGGCCGGGACCTATCTCGACATGTTCCGCAACAATGTCGAGGTGCTCTCCGCCGCGCTCTCGGCTTAACGACCCGCCCCGAGACGGGGGCGTTCTCCTCAAGATGAGGGGCCCCCCTCATCCTCTGGGCAAGCGATGAGTTTCATTCAAAAATCTCGTCGATATCGCGGCGGCCGTCGAGAATGCGGACGAGTTCCGCAACGCCGTCGCGTACTCGGTAGAAGATCACATAAGGGCCGGACGAAG
>NZ_DASRGO010000135.1:0-39537 GCF_035650995.1 Methyloceanibacter sp.
GCGGCGGCAGAACCAGCGCTGGCGCCACTACCCGCCGTTCCTCATACGCGAGAACAGGTGGCGAGCGCAGCGCTATGGCGTCGAGCAGGGCCTGGTCGATTTCGGCAAAGGCGCGGTCGTGCCCTTCCCCGTTCTGCTCGAGGAGCTGTTCGATCTTGTCGCCGAGGACGCCGCCTATTTCGGCTGCGTCGCCGAGATCGCGCATGCGCGCACCATCGTCGAGCGCGGCACTTCGGCCGACCGCCAGCTCGCGCGCTTCGAGACCGTGAAGGCGCTCGGCGGCACGGATCAGGCGGCGCTCGTCGCCGTGGTCGACGAGATCATCGAGGAAACGCTTGCGGCGCCTGCGCCCGCCCCGGCGGGACCGAGTGTGTCGGCCGTTGCCTCATAGTTGTTTCGTCGCGCCCGGCCTTGGACCGGCCATGACGAGTGCGGATAAAAAAGCCCCCGCGGACGATTAAAGCGTGGTGGCCATGCCGCCGTCGACATTGAGCGCGGCCCCGGTGATGTAGGCCGCCTCGTCGGAGGCGAGGAACAGCGCCGCGTTGGCGATGTCCTGCGGCGTGCCGAAGCGCCTGAGCGGCGTCTGGGTCAGAAGCGCCTTGGCGATCATCGGATTTTGCAGATAGCGCCCGATCAGCGCGGTCTCGACATAGCCGGGTAAGAGCGTGTTCACCCGAATGCCGTAGGGCGCGTATTCGACCGCGAGGCTGCGCGAGAGAGCCGACACCGCCCCCTTGGTCGCCGAATAGACCGCCATCTGGCGGGTGTGTTTGGCCGCCATGATCGATGACAGATTGATGATCGACGCTTTGCCGGAAGCCTTGAGCAGATCGAAGGCTTCTCGCGCGCAGCGCACCGTGCCGTCGAGATTGACGGCCCACACCCGCTCCCACGCCTCGTCCGAGAGATGGCGGAAATCGGCGCGCTCGCCGACGCCCGCATTGTTGACCAGAACGTCGAGCCGGCCGTGCGTCTTGCCGATCTCCTCCATCAGCGCCTTGACCTGGCCCGTATCGGTGACGTCGACCTCGTGCGCCGAGGCCGCGCCGTTCGCCTTGACGATGGCCTCGGCCACTTCCTTGGCCGCCTCGCCGTCGCGGTCGGCGACCAGAACTCTCGCGCCCTCGCGCGCGAAGGTCTCGGCGATGGCGCGGCCGATACCTGCGCCGCCGCCGGTGACGAGCGCTATTCTGTCCTCAAGCCGCCGCATCTGACCCCGCCACCGGCGCCGGCATTTCCCATTTGTGGCGCAGCGTCACCAGCTCCTCCGCGGCAGAAGGATGGAGCGGCATGGTCTTATCGAAATCGTCCTTGGTGGCGCCCAGACGGAGCGCGATCGCAGCCATCTGCACGATCTCGGCGGCGTCGGGCCCGAGCATGTGCACGCCGAGCACCTTGTCGGTCTTCATGTCCACCACGAGCTTCATCAGCGTCTTCTCGTCGCGGCCGCTGATCATCGAGCGGAGCGGCCTGAAGCTTGTCTTATAGATGTCGATAGCGCCCTGACCTTTAAGCTCGCGCGCCTTCTCCTCGGAAAGTCCCACGGTGCCGATCTCGGGCTGCGAGAACACCGCGGTCGGAATGACGCTGTAATCGACCTTGGTCGGAGTGCCGTTGAACAGGGTCTCCGCGAACGCGTTGGCGTCGTGGATCGCGACCGGTGTCAGGTTCTTGCGGTCGGTCACGTCGCCGACGGCATAGATATTGTCGACCGAGCTCTTCGAGAACTCGTCGACCACGACCCGCCCGTTCGGCCCGAGCGCGACGCCGATCTTCTCGAGGCCGAGCCCTTGCGTGTTGGGGATGCGCCCCGTCGCCGCCATGACGAGGCCGGCAGCGACAGAATCGCCGCGCTTCAGATGGACGCGGTAGCCCTCGCCCTCCTTCGTGATCGAGGCGATTTCGGTATCCATGCGGAGATCGACGCCGCGATTGCGCATCGCCTCGGCGAGCCCGTCGCGCAGATCCATGTCGAAATCGCGCAAGACCTGATCGCCGCGATAGAGCACGGTGACCTTCACCCCGAGCCCGTTGAAAATCGAGGCGAACTCCATGCCGATATAGCCCGCCCCGATAATCACGAGGCTCGCGGGCAGCTTCTCGAGCAGGAAGCACTCGTTGGACGTGATGAGATGCTCCCGCCCCGGAACGTCGGGGATCACGGGGTGCGAGCCGGTGGCGACAAGAATGGTCCTGGCCGAGATCGTGCCGTCGCGATCGGCGAGCCTTATGGTATTGGCGTCCTCGAGCACGGCGCGGGTGAGGAAGCGGGCGACGCCTGCCTTCTCGAGCGTGCGGGTATAGACTCCGTTCAGGCGGTCGACTTCGCGCCTGACATTGCCGATCAGCGTCGGCCAGTCGAAGGCAAGCTTGTCGCAAGCCCAGCCGAAGCCGCGCGCGTCGCGGAATTCGCTGCCGTAGCTGCTGCCGTAGACCAGCAGCTTCTTCGGCACGCAGCCGCGGATCACGCAGGTGCCGCCGATGCGATATTCCTCGGCGATGGCGACGCGCGCGCCAAGCTCGGCGGAGAGGCGCGCGGCGCGGACCCCGCCCGAGCCCGCGCCGATGACGAAAAGGTCGTAATCGTACTCGCTCACGTGAGGTCAGGCTCCCGGGCGGCGCAACAGCTTGATCCCGCCGCTTCCCGCCACGATAGCCAAATCGGCGAGCCCGAGAAACAACCCGTGCTCGACCACGCCCGGAACGCGCTTGAGCGCGAAGGCGAGCACCTCGGGCTCGAGAATGGCCCCGAACGCGCAATCGAGGATCAAATTGCCCTGATCGGTGACGAAGGGCGCCTGCCCCACTCCGGGGCGCAACCTGATCTCCCCGTGGCAGCCGGCCTCGACCGCAATCGCCTCGACGAGCCGCATGGTCGCAAGCAGCCCGAAGCGGACCACCTCGACCGGAAGCGGAAAGGCGCCGAGCGTCTTGACCAGCTTGCTCTCGTCGGCGATCACCACCATCCGGTCCGACGCGGTGGCCACGATCTTCTCGCGCAGCAGCGCGCCGCCGCCGCCTTTGATCAGGCGAAGCTCGGCATCGATCTCGTCGGCCCCATCGACGGTGAGATTGAGCTCGGGCGTCTCGTCGAGAGTGGAAAGCGGGATGCCGAGCTTCTCCGCCTGGAGCCGCGTCGCTTCCGAGGTCGGCACGCAGATCACGCGCAAGCCGGCCGCGACCCGCTCGCCGAGAGCGGCCACGAACCGCGCTGCGGTCGAGCCCGACCCGAGTCCGAGCCGCATGCCGTCCTCGACCAGGTCGAGCGCGGCGCGGGCGGCCTCTTCCTTGAGCTCGTCTGCCTTGAGCAAGGAGCCCCCTTTCGCTTGCCTTCAACTACGCTGCCGCTTGCCAGGCCGCAAGCCGCCGTGTGACAGAGTGGCAATGTTGGAGAACACGACCATCGTCTTCGACCTCGACGGAACGCTCGTCGATACCGCGCCGGACCTGACCCACGCTCTGAACTATGCGCTCGCCCGCGCCGGCCATCCTCCCGTCTCGGCCGAAACGGTGCGCTCGCTTGTCGGCATGGGCGCCCAGGTGATGATCGCGGAGGGGTTGCGCCGGGCCGGCGTCACCGCCGACCTCAACGCCATGTTCGGCGACTTCCTCGTCCATTACGAGGCGAACATCGCCAAGGAGAGCCGGCCCTTCCCCGGCGCCGTCGCGGCGCTCGAGCGCCTGCGCCAGGACGGCGCCCGGCTCGCCGTGTGCACCAACAAACGTGAATCTCTCTCCCGGCGGCTCCTGCAAGCGCTTGATCTTGAAGGTTATTTCAGCGCGATCGCGGGCCGCGACACGTTCGCCGTGGCGAAGCCCGACCCCGGCCATCTGACGGGTGCGATCCGCCTTGCCGGCGGCGACCCCTCCCGCGCCGTCATGATCGGCGACAGCGATGTCGATGTCAGGACAGCGAAGGCGGCCAAGGTGCCGGTGGTTCTCGTGAGCTTCGGCTATTGCGGCCCTCCGCCGTCGCTCCGGCCCGAGTCGGTCATCGATCATTTCGATCAGCTCGATGCGAGCCTCGCCGCGCTCCTTGCTTCGCGCCGCCGCGCCGCCCCGCAATCCGCCTAAATCCCGCCAAAGATCGGTCCTAATGCAGCGCCGCTCTCATCGAAGAGCCAACGAACAGCCATAGTCGAAGCGCACACCTTTTATCGTCCCCCCATATCGGACCAATCGATTTATCTTCAAGGAGAGACGGGAATGCTTAGACGTGTCGCGATCGGCGCCGCCCTGGCGTGCATCCTGGGAGGGACTGCCTACGCGGTCGACGAGAATGTCGACAACGCGTGCACCGAGCAGCTGAGCGCAGCCGAAGAGGCGGTGCAGAACAAGATCGACGCGAACGCCTTGAGCGACGACGAGGCCGAGCAGGTGAACCAGCTCCTCGATCAGGCCGACGCGCTTTGCACCGAGGGGAACTTCAAGGACGCAAGCGCGGCTCTGGCTCAAGTCAACGGGCTCATCGGCAAGAAATAGATTTCGCGCAAGGACGGCCCGGCTTCGTGCCGGCAGCGATCAGGCAGGCGCACCGCCTGGGAGCAGGCGTGCCCTGGCGAGCGAGTTTTTGCCCGTCGCCCACCTTCCTTGACTTCGCTTGGGCCCAATCGCTAAATCAACGAGACCTTTAGCGGGCGGTTAGCTCAGCTGGTAGAGCACTGTGTTCACATCGCAGGGGTCACTGGTTCGAGTCCAGTACCGCCCACCATCGCCTCTTGCCCACACCCATATCGGGCGAGCCGGCGGCGCCTCAGCTCTCGTCGAGGCCCGAGGCCGCCTTCTTGAACAGGTGGCGCGCCTTGCGCACGATCTCCTCTTCGATTTGCTTGCGCGGCAAGCGCGAGGTGGTGCGGTAGGAGAACACCGCGACGGCTAGGGTCTCGCCGCCGTCGTCGTCCGTGTCGCGAAGCTCGACATAGGCGCGCTGCGTCTCGCGATCGTACTGCGCGTGGACCAGTCTGAACGCCACCTCTGCCCCCAACCCAAAGGACCTCGGCCGAAGGTTGAGCCGAGCCGCGCAAGCCAAGGAAGGCCCATTGCTAATGATGCTATGTGACAGTGATGTCACAAAGCCACTTTGGGCCCCGGTGCTCCGCGCTTTTTTTGCGATCAGACTTGCGGCCCGCGACGATCAGCTCCGCCCTCGCCACAAGGCATCGACGCTCCATGGGCCACCGCCCGCCGCCGCGAGATAGAGGAACACGAAGCAGTAGAGGATTGCCGCGTCTCCACCGTTGACCACGGGATAAAAACTCTGCGGGGCGTGCACCATCCAATAGCCGACCGCCATCTCGCCCGACAGGATAAAGGCGACGCAGCGCGTGAAGATGCCGGGGATGAGCAGCGCGCCACCGACGAGCTCAAGCATACCCGCGACCCAGGCCAGCGACAGCAAGGGCGCTCCCGAATGGTCCGAAGGCGGAAAGCCGAGCAGCTTCGTGCTTCCGTGCTCGAAGAAGAGCAGCGCTGCGACGATGCGCAGAACGCTCAACAGGCGCGGCGCCCAAACCGTCTCAAGCGTGTCGATGGTCATGCTGGTTACCCTCCCCCGTTCTGCAACAATGGTCGGGCCGGAATGATCCGCTAAAGCGCGGCATCAATGCGGCCGACGAGGCTCTTGGCGCCGATCTCCTCGGCAATCGCGCGGGCTTCGTCGAGCAGCTTGCGCGCGGCATCCGGCCGCCGCCCCGCCTCGGCAAGCCGCCCGAGCCCGGCAAGGCCTTGCGCCAGAATGCCCGGGGCGTCCGCTTCGCGCGCACAGCGCACCGCCGCCTCGAAATGCCGCCGCGCGCGCCGCCTTGCGCCGGGGATCGCGCGCACGAAGAAGCTCGCGTTTTGCCTGAGCGCCCGCGCCGGCGGCGCCTTCGCGTTGGCGAGCGAAAGATAGGTCTGCCCGAGCGCAAGGTGCCCCGCCGCGACCATGCGCTTGTTGCTCCAGGCGGCGAAGCGGGCAAGCGTGTTTCCGAGATCGGCGACGCCTCTCGCGTAGTCTCCCGACTGCACCATGGCGACACCACATGGGATCTCGATCGTTGCGAGCTGCACGAGATAGCTCGCCTCGATGACCTCGCGGCGGAGTCTTTCGAGCAGGTTCAGGCCTTCCGCCGCCCGTCCCGCGCCGGCCAGCACCACGCCTTGCGCACTCTCGGCCATGATGCGCTCGAAATGGCCGTGCGAGGTGCCTACGGCGAGCTTGGCATCGACCAGCGCCTTCTCATGGTCCCCGGCAAAGGAGGCTGCCGTCGCCGAGCACACCCAGCCGAGCGACTGCGCCGGCGGATAGCGCCTGCGCCGACCGAGCTCGATCAGCTTCGCCGCCCACTTGGCCGCGAGCGCCGCGTGGCCCCGCTGCACGGCGTCGGTGCTAAGCAGGAAATAGGTCAGCGTCTCGAGATAAGGATCCTTGAGCCGGTCGGCGGCTTGCAGCACCCGCTTGGCCATCGTCTCGATCGCATCTGCAGGCCGCCCGTCGGGCGTGACCATATAGAGCCACATCTGGTCCCACATCGCATAGGCGATGCATTCCTCGTCCTCGAGCGCCTCGCCGATCGCGCGCGCGCGGTCGAGGACGCGCTCCGCTTCGTCGAAGCGCGCGGCATTGAGATAGGCCTCGCCGAGCCAGGCCAGGATGCGCGACAATTCCCGGCTGTCGCCCGCCGCTTCGATCCGCGTCCGGTATTTCTCGGCGAAGGTGCGCATGCCGATGAAGTCCGCCTCCCAGCAGCATACCAGCAGCCGGTCGACCACGATCTCGGCGAGCTCTTGGTCGCCCGCGCAGTCCGGCTCCTCGGCGATCCTGGCGAGCGCCCGGTCGAGATAGGACTGCGCCTCGGCGAGCGAAAAGACGCGCAGGCTCTTCTTCGCCGCGAGCGCGAGATACTTCACCGCTTTGTCCGCGCGCTCGGTGCGCGCATAGTGGTGGGCGAGGATGTCGGCGATCTCCGGGGCCTTGTCGCCGTAAAGCTCCTCGAGCGCCTCGGCCGCCTTCCCGTGCAGCACCGCCCGCTGCGGCGTGAGCAGGGAGCCATAAAGCGCGTCCTGGATCAGCGCGTGCCTGAAGGCGTAGTCCGCCGTACTCTCGCCGAAGTCGCGCTCGACGCGGAAGATGATCCCGTCATGCTCGAGCTGCGGCAACAGGGTCACCAGCTTGCCGTTGATCTCGGCGACCTGCTTGGCGAGCGCCATGGGGAATTGCCGGCCGAGCACCGACGCCGCCTGCAGGAAGGCGATGGTGTCCCGCCCGAGCCTATGGACGCGGTCCATGATCAGGTTCTCGAGGCTCGTGGGAATATCGTCGAAATCGCCGCTAGAGCCGCCGAAACTCGCATCGGCCACCCGTTCGCTCTGGCCCCCCTTCTGCGACAGATAGCTTGCGAACTCCTCGGCGAAGAGTGGATTTCCTTCCGACTTGGCGACGCCGAGCTCGAGCAACTCCGCGGGCAGCGCCTGTCCCTCGAGCCGCTCCCTGATGATCTCGGTCGCGATCACGTTGGTGAGCGCGTTGAGCCTGAGCTCAGGTGTCCCCTCGGCAAGGGCGAACACCGGCTCGAACTGCGGCCGGAAGCTGCACAGAAGCAGGAGCGGCTCGTCGGTCGCGCTCTTGACGATGTCGTCGAGCACGCCTTGCGAGGCGGAGTCGATCCAGTGCAGGTCCTCGACCACCATCACCACTGGGCGTCCGAGACGGCAGAGCGCGAAGATGAACCGGCGCATCGCCTCGCGCGTGTTGAGGCCCGTGAGCTCCGAGGCGGGCAGCGCGAGCGCCTCGCCCGAGCCGCCGCCGATCACGAGATCGAGCAGATAGGGAAGTGTCGCATCCTGATCGAGCTTGAGCTGGCGAAGGCCGTCCTTGAGCTTCGCTTCCGCCAAGTCGCGCGAGGCATCGGCCGGGACTCCGAACCATCCCCGCATCATCTCGATGAAGGGCAAGAACGGAACGTTGGTGCCCTCGGGGCGGCAGATCGCCTCGAGCAGAAGGACCGGCTCCTCGTGCAGGGATTCGGTGAATTCGAAGATCAGCCGCGACTTGCCGAGCCCGGCATCGCCGATCACGTTGACCCGGCGAAAGCGGCCCTGCTTGGCCACGTTCCAATGCTCGCGCAACAGCGCAAGCTCGGCCTCGCGGCCGCGCAATCGCGTCAAGCCGTGCCGGCGCTTGGCGCCGAAACGAGTGACGCCCGAGCGCAGCGCGTCGAGCCGGTAGACGCCGATCGCTTTCGCCTTGCCGTTGAACTGGCGCGTGCCGAGGAAGGTGGTCTCGATGAAGCCGTCGACGAGGTCGAACGTCGCCTTGGTGATGCACACCGAGCCGGGCTCGGCCGAAGCCTGAAGCCGTGAGGCGACGTTCACCGTGTCGCCGAGGGCGCTGTAGGCGATCGGCGCGCCTTCGCCGATCTGCCCGATCACCGCGGGGCCGCTGTGGATGCCGATGCGAAGCTTGGGGCTGACCCCGTAGGCGGACTCAAGCTCGCCATGCAGGCGCGCCACGCGGTCCTGGATGTCAAGGGCGGTGCGGCAAGCCCTGAGCGCCGCGTCCTCCATGGCGACCGGCGCGCCGAACACCGCCATGAGGCCGTCTCCGGCGAAGTCCTGCACCACGCCGCCCTGGGCCTGGATGGCCTTGGCTTGCTCGCCCGCAATGCGGCGGGTCAGCGCGAAGATCTGCTCTTCGCTCAGGCTCTCGCTCAGAGCGGTGAAGTCCACCATATCGGTGAACATAACGGTCAGATGGCGCCGCTCGCCCCCCATGCGCAGAGGAGCGGTTGACCCTCGTGCCATGACCCTGACGCCCTCCCCTGAGCGCGCTGCGTTCTCTGCCTGCCAGTCTTGGAACCGTTTATCACGAGAATCGGACAGGCTGGCGGCCACCATCCCGTCACAGCATAGCAGATTGCCCACGCGTCTTCGACGGGCGGCGGAATCGGCAATCCACCGCCGCAACATGGCCTTAACCGGCACCGCTTGAGAGCGCGTGATAAGGCCAATGCGTGCCGGCGCAGGCGCTCCGCCTGACCGGTATCGCTCCCGCCGCAAACAGAAATCCTGGCGGCACGTGGAGCGGATCGGAGCCGCTCACGCCATCGCCAGGACTTCTGCCCCCGAGATCTGACGTCAGGCGGCGGCGCTGACCTGAGGCATCGGCACCGAGGCGATCGTCTTCAGGACTTGCGAGGCGATCTGATAGGGGTCGCCTTGCGAGTTCGGCCTGCGGTCTTCGAGATAGCCGCGGTAGCCGTTGTTGACGAAGCTGTGCGGCACGCGGATCGATGCGCCACGGTCGGCGACGCCGTAGCTGAAGGTATGGATCGACGCCGTCTCGTGCTTGCCGGTCAGCCGCATGTGGTTGTCGGGGCCGTACACGGCGATGTGCTCGGCGCGATTGGCTTCGAACGCTTTCATCAGCGCCTCGAAATACTCCTTGCCGCCCACCTCGCGCATATACTTGGTCGAGAAGTTGCAATGCATGCCCGAGCCGTTCCAGTCGGTGTCGCCGAGCGGCTTGCAGTGGAACTCGATGTCGATGCCGTACTTCTCGGTGAGACGGAGCATCAGGTAGCGCGCCATCCACATTTGGTCAGCGGCGGTCTTGGAGCCCTTGCCGAAGATCTGGAACTCCCACTGGCCCTTGGCCACCTCGGCGTTGATGCCTTCGTGATTGATCCCGGCGGCGAGGCAGAGGTCGAGATGCTTTTCGACGATCTCGCGCGCGACGTCGCCGACGTTCTTGTAGCCGACGCCGGTATAGTAAGGACCCTGCGGCGCTGGGTAGCCCGACGGCGGGAAGCCGAGCGGGCGGCCGTCCTTGTAGAAGAAATATTCCTGCTCGAAGCCGAACCAGGCGTCGGGATCATCGAGGATGGTGGCGCGCTTGTTAGAGGGATGCGGCGTCTTGCCGTCCGGCATCATTACCTCGCACATGACGAGGACGCCGTTGGTCCGCGCCCCGTCAGGATAGACCGCGACCGGCTTGAGCACGCAATCAGACGAATGACCCTCGGCCTGCATCGTCGAGCTTCCGTCGAAACCCCACAGCGGAAGCTCGCCGAGCGAAGGGAACGAGTCGAATTCCTTGATCTGCGTTTTGCCGCGCAGGTTGGGCGTGGGCGTATATCCGTCGAGCCAAATGTACTCGAGCTTGTACTTCGTCATCGCTGCTCTCTCTCGATCTGTTGAGGCAAGAAGGTTGGGATCCCCTGAAGCCGCCTCCGCCGCCTGGCGGCCAATAGCCCGACCTCCAAGCATCAACCATGCCAAGGCGGTAACATCGCCTTCGGCACGCGCACGGTGTGCAACGCGCTGCGTGCCGTGACTCACGTCATTCAATCGCAAACGAGGAAATGCGCGGGGTTGCGCGCATCGAAACCGGCGTCTCGCCTGGGAACTGAGCGATTGCTTCGATGCGGTAGCTCGACTGGCGCGCGCATGAGCAAACCGGCGACTGCTGAAATGATAGTCACGTCGCGACTTTCTTGTGCAGTCGCCCTTGCGACTCGGAGCGAGCGGGACCTTATTTGTGATCCGTGCTCGAACGCGCGGGGCCACATCAACCGATGGAGACACCCATGATGGAAAGTCCGGATCGGCACTCTGCCGAGATCTTGCCATTCCCGGCCGGCGGTCGCACGGGCCTCGGCGGCCGAAGCGGCGATGCGAGGGCCGCGGAGACATCCGATACGCCGCGCACCGCCAAGTTCGTGAGCGGCGCCTGGTATCACGAAGAGGCCATCGAAGAGGCTCGCCGTGGCCGTAAGCTCTGACGCCGATGCCTGTCCGGGCAAGCCCGGACGACGCGCAAGCGGCGTGAGAAGAGAAGAGGGCCAACTTTCGCAAGTTGGCCCTCTTTCGTTTGTGGTTGGCTCCGCAGTTTAAGCCAAGGCGGACTTGAGCATTTCGTCCTGCTCTTTCTCGCTGGCCCCTTGCTCGGCATACATGGACAGCATCGGCTCGTCCGTCAGCATCACTTCATCATATTCGCCGAACCCGTTGAAACGAGTCGCCATCACCCGCCCGTAGGCGCCGATCTGCCCGATCTCGATATAGTCGCCCTCGCGCGCGCAGTCGGGCAGCACGAACGGTCCGGGCATCTGGTCGTCGCTGTCGCAGGTCGGGCCGTACAGGGTGAATTCGGCGAGTTCCTTCGGCTTGCGGCGCGTGCTCGGGATGAGCTTCGCCGGGAAGCGGAAGCCGAGATAGGCGGCGTCGAACAGCGTGCCGAAGGCGCCGTCGTTGACGTAGAGCGCGCGGTCGCGTCGCGCATCGACGCGAACGATGACCGACTCGGCCTCGGCCACGAGCGCGCGGCCCGGCTCGCAGAGGAGCTCGCAGGAATGCTTGACGGCAAGCTCATCGGCGGCGCGCACCACCTCCTCCATATAGCTCGAGAGCTCGGGCGGATCTGAGTGCGGATAGCGGCTCGGAAAGCCGCCGCCGATGTCGACGGCGTCGACCATCACGCCCGAGGTCACGATGAGCTGCCCGATCTGCCTCAGCGCCTCGCCGAAGGCGGCCGGGACGACCGCCTGGGAGCCGACATGGAAGGTGATGCCGAGTCTCCGCGCGATCTGCCGCGCGCGCAAGAGAAGCGCGGGCGCCGCCTGTGGCGAGGCTCCGAACTTGCCCTCGAGCGGGATCAGGCTGTGGGTGTTGGGACAGGCGACGCGGAGATAGAGGTCGAGGTCGCGCGCCTCTCCCGTCTCCTGCACGATCTTGTCGAGCTCGTCGTCGCTGTCGAAGGCGAAGCTCCTCACCCCAAAGTCGCTATAGGCGCGGGCGATCGCGCCGCGCGACTTGACCGGGTTCATGAAGAAAAGCTCGGCGTCCTCGACCGGCGCGAGCCGCTCGATCTCGACCAGCGAGGCGACGTCGAAGGCGCGGATGCCGGCGTCGGTCAGGGCCTCGATGATCTCGGGCGCGTCGTTGGCCTTGGCGGCGTAGAGCACGCGGCCGGGGAAATTGGCGATGAACCAGCGTGCCGCGCGGAACGCGGCGTGGGGTCTTAGAGCGAGGACCGGCCGCTCCGGTCGGCGCCGACGCAGAAACTCCGCGGCAGAAGTGAAAACGTCCATCCCATGTCTACTCCCACACGAGATTGCCGATGTCAGTTGCTGCCCTTGAGCGATAGCGCCTACGAGCGTTTCGTCCCGTATGCAATCCTGCCGTCAATGTAAAGCGGTTTTCGCACGCGGCCCCAACAATCTGTCGCGCTTAGCCGCTGACGCTGTGGACGGCGCGGGCGCTTGCCCAATTGCGCGCCAGATCAGTTTGCCGCGCGCGCGGCCGGGCCCGAACTTGTGAGCACGCTCGCTGCGCCGCTCGAATAGGTCGGATTCTGTAGCAGTCCGAACGTCTTGCGCGCCGCGAGCCGCACCATGGCGCCGGTGTAGGCATAGATCTCGGTGGCGTCGATCTGGCCGTCGCCGTTGCCGACCGGCGACAAATCGGCGCTCCCCGCCATGGCCTCGATCAGATAGCGCGTGAAAAGCCCGATGTCGTAGTTGGTGTCGACGAGTCGCCTCTGGCCGCGGTCGGCGGCGAGAATCACCGCGAGCCCCGCCACTGGCTTTGGCGGCAGCGCCGAGGTGACGGTCTCGGGCAGATTGGGTGGCAAAAGATAGGGGCTGTGGTCGCGCCCAAACTCGGTCTCGAGCAGAAGCAGCACCGATTTCGCGCCGAGCTTGGCGAGGTTGGCATAGAGCGTCGACAGCTTATAGCCGCCGATCTCGTCGCGATAAGGCTGCGTATCCACCGGCAAGAGATAGGTCTCGCCGTGGGTGCTGTCGGTCGCGCCGTGCCCCGAATAGTAGACCAGCACCTTGGCGTCGGGATGGGCGCGCACGAGACGGGCGAGATCCCCATCGGACCCCGGCTCGGCGCCGAACAGCCTCTCGAAATCGGCCTTCTTGGCATCGCGCAAGTCGACGATGTTGTCCTGGCGGAAGCCGAGATGCTCGGTGAGGAACGAGTACATGGCGCCGGCGTCGTTGCGCGACGTCTCGCTCGGCGCGAGCTTGTCGTAGCTCCGGTTGCCGATGATCACCGCAATGGCGTTCTCGTCCTCGGGCTCGGGCGGCAGCGCGCGATAGAGCTCGCGCGTGCGCGTGAAGACCTTGAGATTGGGCGTCGGAATGAAGGCGACATGACGCGGCAATTGCAGCGCGGGCTTGGCGCAAAGGCTCAAGTGGCCGGACCGCTCGATCCGCTGCACGTCTTCGAGCGTGAGGTGGCTGTCGACGGTGATGCACACCGTGCACCAGACGATGCCCGCCTTTTTCTGCAGATCGTCGAGCTGGGACTGCGGCAGCCCTTTCGGGGCGGGCAGGCAATTATTGTCGCAACGCGGCACGGCGACGGCAGTCCCGTGCGCCCGATGCAGCAGGGCGATGAGGTCGTCGGGCAGGCAGTCGATGGGAAGCCGTGGCGCCGGGAGCGAAGCGTTTTCGGCGCCGGCGGCGGGAAAGGCGGCCGCGGGCGGGCCCTCGGAGGTCGTGGGCGTCGTCGCGGCGGTCGTCATAGGCGCGGCCGTGTCGAGGGTCTTGCACAGCTCGCCCATCTTCTTCTGGACAGTCGGCGAGGTGAGATCGCTGTAGCCTTTGAGATCGTGGTCGCGCTTGAAGAGCCAATAGGCGCTCCATGTTGCTTTGCCGCGCTTGCCGTCGATCTCGCCGTTGTAATAACCGAGTTCAGTGAGGCAGCGTTGCGCCCGCGCGATGGCCTGGACCTGCTCCTCCGGAAGCCCGACCGGCGTTTTGGGGGTATTGGCGACCGGGTCGGCGACAGCGGTCTTGACCTCCGCGGAGCCGGGCGGCTCGGCGCGCGACGTTCCCGCGAGCGTCGCGGGCCCCGCGATTGCGACCGCGAGCGCAAGAGCAAGGCTCCGCGCCCCTCCTCGTCTCCCCGCCATCGAAGACCTCAACGCTCAGGCGCTCCTCGGCGCAACGCGAGCACGCCTTACGCTATCACATCTGTTTCGTAGGACCAGAGCCTCGCCGCGTCGTCCACCGCTCGAAACGATGTTCACCGCGAAATGGCGGGACCCTGGGCGGGCGCCGATCACGGCAATGGAATTGCTCGACCTTCCTTCAGCACGTCCCAGCCCCGCTTGACCGCAGGCCGCTCGGCAATGGCGCGGTACCAGCGCATCACGTTGGGATGGGCGGCAAATTCGACCGTCTGCCAGGCGAAACGCGAGATCCAGGGCCAGATGGCGATGTCGGCGATCGAATAGTCGCCCGCGACGTACTCGACCTCTCCGAGGCGCCGGTCCAGCACCCCCCACAGCCGCTTCGCTTCCTTGGCGTAGCGCTCCTCGGCGTAGGCGCTTCTGCCAGGATTGAACTTCACGAAATGATGCACCTGGCCGAGAAAGGGCCCGATCCCTCCCATCTGCCACATCAGCCACTCGACCACCCGCCATTTGGTGGGGAAGTCCTGCGGCCAGAGCCTGCCGGTCTTCTCGGCGAGATAGAGCAGGATCGCACCCGATTCCATCAGATGGAGCCCGTTGTCGGTATCGACGATGGCCGGGATCTTGTTGTTGGGCGCGATCTTGAGGAAGGCGGGATCGAACTGCTCGTCCTTGAGGATATTGATGGGGTGGGCGCGGTAGGGAAGGCCAACCTCCTCCAACATGATCGACACTTTCTGCCCGTTCGGCGTCGTCCAGGTGTAAAGCTCGATCATCGCCCCCCTCGCTCGATTGCAGGCTCCAATGCGCGCCGACGCATGGGCGCGAAAGCATGCCTTGTCAAAGACATGCTGCCGCAGGCGCGCGCTCAATCGAAAGCAGGAAAAATTTGATTCACCAAGTATTCATTCCTTGGCCTCCCTATCGCCAAGAACATGTCGCTCCCGCGCCACAGGGAAGTGGTAGCGGAAGATATGCGCGCCAGCCGTTCAAACGTGCGCGCCTTAGGGAGGAATCGATGCTCAATTGCGCCCACCTGGAGAACGACCGCAAGGACGTTGCGACCAGCCGATCGAGCTTCGCCCGCTACGCGATCTTCTACACGCCACAGCCCGGCAGCGCGCTTGCCGCCTTCGGGCGCTCGTGGTTCGGCCGCGCCAACGACGGCGCCACCTTGCAGGCCTTCTCCGACTCCGGCCTGTCCGGCACGGGCTTCGCCAAGGTCCCACAGGTGCCCGGCCGCTATACCGGTCTGCACGCTCAGTTCAGGGCGCCGTTTGCGCTCCGTGACGGCATCGGGCTCGAGGCGTTGAAGCAGCGCCTGATCAGCTTCGCCACGCGGAGAAAGACCGCCGAAACCGGCCCGCTGACGCTCGCGCGCGAGGGCCGCTCCCTCGTGTTGCGCCCGGTCGAGCCTACGCCGACGCTCGAATGGCTCGCCGCGCAATGCGTGGCGGCCTTCGAGGATCTCGCCGCGGCGCCGAGCGAGGCGGAGCGCGCGGCGCACGCGAGCCCCAATCTCACCGACTATCAGCGGCTCCTCCTCGAAAGCTTCGGCGATCCTCATGTGTTGAGCGAATATCGCTTCTACATCACGCTCACCGGCCCGCTCGACAAGACGCATCTGGAGCGCGTGTCGCAGGCGCTTTGGCCTGTGCTCGAGGAGATCTGCAACACCGGCGTCACGATCGACGGTCTGTCGCTATTCGGCGATTCAGGCGGGCGAACGCCGATGCGCATGATCGGCCGCTACCGGCTCGGCGCCTGACCCTCCCCCCAACAAGGCCTTGCGGGTCCGACTGCCCGCAAGGCCTAAGTTTTGACACATCGCTTGGCGAGGCTCTTCCGAGCTGGGGAGAGCACGGGGGGTTCCAATGCCGGATTACAGGGAAATCCTGTCGTTTCTCGCCGCCAATCCCCCTCAACTCGAGGATGAGCGGGAGCTGCATGCCTCACTGCTCGAGCTCCTCGCCAAATGCCTGCGCCATCCGGAGCTTGCGGCCGACATAGAGGTCGAAGACCTGCCGGCCGGGCATTTTCGTTGGATGAATGTCAATTGAGGCGTCACGCCGCTCGCGGCACAGAGCCTTGGCAAGGCTTGGATCGGCCGGGAAGAAGCTTTTCGGCCCTTGGAGTTTGCCTGGGCTAGGCTTGGGGTGGTATTTGAACCGTTGAGATGGGGGCCGGCTGGGCGCTGGATGGCCAGCACTCTACACCAGTTCTAGGAAGTGGACGGGGATCATGAGGGAAAGCGTCGCGGTCAAGCATCCGATCGGTCGTAACAGGCCAAGCACGGCGGCCGATATCGTCACGAGCTTCATAAGAAGCGTCGATACCGCCAAGAAATCCGAACGGCCCTATCCGAATTGGGCGCTCGAGCACTGCTTCCCCGTCGATACCGTCGAGGACATCCTGGCGCTCCCCTTCGAGCCGCCCTCCCTCGACGGCGTTTCCGGCAAGCGCGAGCTGCACAACAATACCCGCAAATATTTCGACGTCGACAATCGCAAGCGCTTCCCGGTGTGCGAGGCGGTGGCGCAAGCCTTCCAGGACAAGCGCGTGACGGGCCATATCGAAAAGGTCTTCGGCACAGATCTCGGTGGGACCTATCTCCGCATCGAGTTCGCCCAGGACATCGACGGCTTCTGGCTCGAGCCGCACACCGATCTCGGGGTGAAGGTCTTCACTATGTTGCTCTATCTGTCGACGGACCCGAGCCATAAGGACCTCGGCACCGACATCTACGACATTAACAAGCAGCACGTCGGCCGCTCGGCCTTCGCCTCGAACGCGGCCATGGTGTTCGTGCCGTCGAACGACACCTATCACGGCTTCGAGAAGCGGCCGATCAAAGGCGTGCGCACCTCGCTCATCATCAACTACGTCACCAATGAGTGGCGCGCGCGCGAGCAGCTGTCCTTCCCCGACGCCCCGATCGCCTAGGCTTCGAACGCCTTCGGTCCAGTTTAAGCGTCATGCCCGGCCTTGTGCCGGGCATCCACGTTTTGGCACAACAAAAGTCTAGATGGCGGCCACAAGTTCGGCGGACGACCGGCTAAGGATATCGCATGAGCAAAATCGCCTTTATCGGGCTCGGCGTGATGGGCTTCCCCATGGCCGGGCACCTGAAGACGCGCGGGGGACACGACGTCGTCGTGTTCAATCGCACGCGCAAAAAGGCCGAAGACTGGGTCGCCCGCTTCGGCGGACGGCTGGCCGCGACCCCGGCCGAAGCGGCAGACGGCGCCGAATTCGTCTTCACCTGCGTCGGCAACGACGAGGACCTCCGCTCGGTGACGCTTGGGCCTCAAGGCGCCTTCCGCTCGCTCGGCAAGGGCGCCGTCCATATCGACCACACCACCGCCTCGGCCAAAATCGCCCGCGAGCTTCATGCGGCGGCGAAGGCGCTGGGCGCAGGCGCGCTCGATGCACCGGTTTCCGGCGGCCAGTCCGGCGCCGAGAGCGGCACTCTCACGGTCATGGTCGGGGGCGATGCGGAGGACTTTCGCAAGGCTCAGCCGGTGATCGGGACTTATGCCCGCGCCGTCAATCTGATTGGCCCCTCTGGCTCGGGCCAGCTCACCAAGATGGTCAATCAGATCTGCATCGGCGGGCTCATTCAGGCCCTCGCCGAAGCGCTGCATTTCGGCCTGCGCGCCGGTCTCGACATGGAAAAGGTGATCGCCACCATCTCCAAGGGCGCCGCGCAGTCCTGGCAGATGGACAATCGGTGGCGCACCATGATCGAGGGCAAGTTCGATTTCGGCTTTGCCGTCGACTGGGTGCGCAAGGATTTCGCGCTTTTGCTCGAGGAGGCGAGGAGCAACGGCGCGAGCCTCCCCGTCACCGCGCTGGTCGATCAGTTCTACGCCGAGATTCAAGCGATGGGCGGCCGCCGCTGGGACACATCGAGCCTGATCGCCCTGCTCGAACGCAAGCACTGACGGAGCTCCGGCCTAGGCCCGTTTTTCCTCAGTGGCGTATTCGAGCGGCACAGCCGTCGTGTACTTGATCTGCTCCATGGCGAACGCCGAGCTCACGTCGGACAGTTCGATGCGCGAAATGAGCTTCTTGTAGAACTGGTCGTAGCGCTCGATGTCGGGCACCACCACGCGCAAGAGATAGTCGACCTGCCCGCTCATGCGGTAGAACTCCACCACTTCGGGGAAGTCCTTGAGCGCCTCGTGGAAGCGCTCAAGCCATTCCTGCGTGTGATGGCTCGTGGTGATCGAGACGAACACCGTCACCCCGACATTGACCTTCTTGGGATCGAGCAACGCCACGCGGCGCTGGATGACGCCGAGCTCTTCGAGCTTCTGGATCCGGCGCCAGCAGGGCGTCGTCGACAGCCCCACCTGCTTGCCGATCTCGGCGACCGGGAGCGTGCAGTCCCTCTGAAGGATGTCGAGGATTTTGCGATCCATCCGGTCGAGCATGGCGGTCCTGACAATATTTTTTCTGGAATCTAGCATACCCGGGAACCCATTTCCATATCCCTATACTCTATCTAGTTAGTAGATTATTTTAGCGTCGGCCGCAAGCGGGAATTTTATAGGAGCTTGCGCACCTTGCGCCGAAGAACCGGCAACAGCTCGGCCTCGAACCATGGATTGTCCTTGAGCCAGGCATTGTTGCGCCATGAAGGATGCGGCAGCGGTATGACGCGCGGCCGCTTCTTGCTCCGCAGATGCCGCCGCCAGTCGGCCATCGTGTCGGACAGCGTGCCGCTCGCCTCGCCGAGATGCCAGGCTTGGGCATAGCTCCCGACCGCCAGCAGAAGCTCGATTTGCGGCAGCAGGGCGAACAGCTTCTCGCGCCACAGCGGCGCGCATTCGCGCCTGGGCGGAAGATCGGCGCCCTTCCCGTCCTGGCCCGGAAAGCAGAACCCCATCGGCACGATCAGAACGCGGGACGCGTCGTAGAATTCCTCGCGTGTGACGTCGAGCCAATCGCGCAGCCGGTCGCCCGACCGGTCGGTAAAGGGGATGCCCGAGGCGTGCACGAGCGTGCCCGGCGCCTGGCTGCAGATCGCAAGCCGCGCCGTCGTGCTTGCGCGCAGCACCGGGCGCGGCTCGTGCGGCAAGGGCTTGCCCAACGGCGCCTCGACGCATTTCCGGCAGGCGCGAATCGCGGCGAGCATGCGCTCGAGTTCCGCCTCGCGCGGCTCGGCCATGCGCGGCCTCGCAGCACATGACTTTGCTCCGCGCTCCGCTGCGGCGCTCATAGCTCGAGCGTCATGCCGTCTTCGGCTACGAGGTAGCGGGACTGATCGACGCGCGTTTTCGCTGACAGCATGGCCTCCCCCATATGGGTGAGGAGAACGCGTTTTGCACCGAGCCGCGCGTAATTGGCGTCGATGGTCGCGTAATCGAGATGGATGGGAAGCGTGACGTCATACTGAAAGCACTCGCTGATGAAGAGGTCGGCCCCTTGTGCCACCTCGTACAGCACATCGACCCATCCCGTGTCGCCGGTAAAGGCAATCGTCTTGCCGTCGACCGCGAATCTCAGCGCATAAGGCGGCGCGCCCGAGGGATGCTTCACCTCGAACGGCGTCACGGTGACGCCTCCGACGTCGAGCGGCCGCTGCTCCTCATATTCCTGGAACACAAGCTCGAACCCCGGATCGTTGGTGGTCGAACCGGGATAGAGCGCCTCGGCCGCCATGAGGTAGCGCGCTTCGATCCCGCGCGGACCGGTGACGATGAGCGGCCGTTTCCGCTTGCTGACATATTGCCCGTCGATCAAAAACCACGGCAGGCCGCCGAAATGATCGCCGTGCAGATGGGTGACGAATACGGCGTCGATCTCGTTGGGATCGAGCTTAAGCCGGCGCATGCCGATCAGCGTCGAGGCGCCGCAATCGATGAGGAAGACCGTTTGCGCGGAGCGGACGTGGAACGAGGTCTGCAAGCGCCCGCCCGCGCCAAACGCGTCCCCGCAGCCGATGATGGTCAGTCGCATGGCGGGCGCATCTTAGAGCCTCGTGTCAGCGCGGGGCGAGAGTAAACGCACCGTTAGGGAATTCCGGTGATAGTTCGTAAAGGAGTTTCGCGTCGAGCGAGGCGGAACCGCCGGTCTATGCCGTTGGCGGTACTCGCCTTTTCGCCGGTCAGTGGGTCGTTTGCGGGTCGCACGAAGCATGTCAGGGGGCGCCACAGCCGGGGCTCAACGAGCCGCGTCGGCAACGGTCAACGGGAAACGGCGCTCCTTCCGCAGCGTGCAGGAGGTCCGCGAGAAGCTTAGCTACAAGTCTTCAGGCGCCAAGCCGGAGTTCGAATACGAACTCCTAATGATGTTCGTGAAGAACGAGCTGTCGGCGGCCGTGACCACGCCGCTGCTCGCCGTCATCGTCGCCATGGGAGCGATGTTCTGGGCGCCGCCGCGCGAGCTTCTGATCTGGCTCGGCACGGTGTTCATCTCCAAGGGCATCTTGATCAGCCTGTGCCGGCAATTCGCGAAGGCGCCGCGCGAGGATGCCACCACGCCCGTCTGGCGCGCCAAGATCACCGCGGCCGAGTTCCTCTACGGAGTCACTTGGGCCGCAGTCGCCTTCATCAGTCCCAATACCCAAGGCGAGGCGGCGCAGACCTTCATCTTCGCCGCCCTCCTCGTCGTCATCGCCATGCGCATGCTGTTCGCGTCGACGGTCATGCCCATCGTCTATGCCGGCACCTTGCCCATCACCGCCGCCATCGTCATCCGCTTCGCCCTTCTCGACAATCCGTTCTACTGGGCGATGGCCGCCATGGCCGTCGGCGTCCACATCTATTTCATCTGGCTGATGAGCGGCTTCAACGCGACCGTCATGGCCATGCTCGAATATCGCGCCGAGAAGGACGCTCTCATCGGCGAGCTCGAGCAGGCCAAGGCGATCTCCGACGAAGCACGGGCCCGCGCCGAGGAAGCGAACCTCGCCAAGTCGCGCTTCCTCGCCACCATGAGTCATGAGCTGCGCACGCCGCTCAACGCCATCCTCGGTTTCTCGGAGATCATGCGCGGCGAGATCCTCGGGCCGCACGCCAATCCGACCTACAAGGAATACGCCAACGACATCCATCAGAGCGGCCAACACCTGCTCAATCTCATCAACGAGATCCTCGACATCAGCCGCATCGAGGCCGGCCGCTACGAGCTGAACGAGGCCCCGGTCAGCCTCCCCGAGGCAGTGGAGGAGTGTCACCGGTTGATGCGGCTGAGAGCCGAGAACAAGGGACTAAAGATCGTCGAGGAGTTCGAAGAGGGATTGCCGCAGCTGTGGGCCGACGAGCGCGCCATCCGCCAGATCTGCCTCAACCTACTCTCGAATGCGATCAAATTCACCCCGAGCGGCGGCACGGTGACGCTCAAGGTCGGCCGCACCGGTACCGGCGGCCAGTTCCTGAGCGTGAAGGACACCGGCCCCGGCATTCCCGAGAATGAGATCCCGCGCGTGCTGCGAAGCTTCGGCCAGGGCTCGCTCGCCCATGAGACGGCCGAAGGCGGCACCGGCCTCGGTCTTCCCATCACCAAGGGCCTGACCGAGCTGCATAACGGCACCTTCGAGCTCAAGAGCAAGCTCCGCTACGGCACCGAGGTGGTCGTCGCCTTCCCGCGCAGGCGGGTGATGGAGCCCCTGCCCCGCGTGCCGGAGCCCGGCGAAGACGCACCGGAGAAGCCTCGCTGGGCCACCCGCACCGCCGGCAAGCGCTAACGGCGGAATCGGGAGCCTTCGCCCCCACCCATGACGCGCAATCGGCGCCCAACCCGGGCAAGGCCGCTTAAAGCCTTGCGGCGACGCACGCCGGAAAATCTCGTGTGTTCAAGGAGCTGTTGGCCTCCGGACGGCCATGACGGACGCGGCTCGGGCTGCTAGAATGTGTCTTGGGTGGCCGCCGCTCTCGCGGCCCATGAGGGATGTCAACGGGGATGAAGCAGCTCAAGCTGATCGCCGCAGCCCTGCTCGCCGGGTGGCTTGTTTGCGCCGCGAGCGGCCAGGCGCGCGCGGCCAACATTCTGATCGTGGTCGATAAGCCCTCTCAGACCATGACCGTCACAGTCGATGGGCAAGTACTCTACCGCTGGCCGGTATCCACCGGAGCGACGGGCTTCTCCACGCCGCCCGGCTCCTACACCCCCTTCCGCATGGAGCTCATGCACTACTCGCAAGAGTGGGACAATGCTGGCATGCCGCACGCGATCTTCTTCACCACGCGCGGCCACAGCATCCACGGCTCGGACCATCCCGGCCTCGGCACGCCGGTGTCGCACGGTTGCGTCCGGCTGTCGCTGACCAACGCCACCATCCTCTACGACCTGGTCCAGGCCGACGGCATGGGGAATACCAAGGTCGTGGTTAGAGGGCCCGATCCGCCCGGCTTCTACGAGCCGAGCCAGCCGCCCCAGCAGAAGCGGCCGTTCCTGCCCTTTGGCGGCCTGTTCCGTTTCTGACCGGGAATGATGCGGCGAAGCATCGTGATCATCGCCCTGATGCTGCCGGCAGCGCCGGCAAGCGCCCTGCCCTGCCTATGGAGGCCGTTCAGCGGCTGCTCGTTCTCATTCGTATCGCCGGAATACGCCGCGCGGCCCGTGCAGCCGCTCGACAAGGAGAAGGCGCTCGAGGCGGTCAACGCCTTCCGCACCGCGAACGGGCTGAAGCCCCTCGTGCTCGACGAGAGGCTTTGCCAGGCGGCAGCGATGCAATCGAAGGCTCAGGCCGAACGGAGCTGGATTGGGCACTACGGGCCTGACGGCTCGACCGCCAAGGATCGCGCCGCGCGCGCCGGCTACCCGGCCAAGATCGCTTCGGAAAACGTCGCCTCCGGACAGAAATCCTTCGCCGACGCGCTCCAGTTCTGGGAGCAAAGCTCGGGCCACAGGACCAATCTGCTGCGCTCCAACGTCGCTGCGATCGGCGTCGCGATGGCCAAGACCAAGAGCGGTCATCCCTATTGGACGCTCGTTCTTGCCGGCCAATGACGCGCACGCCGATGGTCTAGACCGAATCTCCATGAGCGAGGCATTCAACACCTTCCTGCTCGTGCTCGCCGCGATTTTTCCGATCGTCAATCCGCCCGGATCGGCGCTCGTGTTCCTTGCATTGACGCGCGGCGCGACGCCCGAGACCCGCCGCATCCTTGCCGGGCGTGTCGCCCGGAATTCGTTCTTCGTGCTCGTCTGCTCGCTCCTCTTGGGCGCGGTTATTCTCAAGCTCTACGGCATCTCGATTCCGGTCCTGCGCGTCGCCGGCGGTCTCATCGTGGCCGTCGCCGGATGGAAGCTGTTGAACGAGGGCAGTCAGAAGGAGCGCGAGGCCTCCGCCGACAGCGACAAGCGCACCGATCTCCTCGATCAGGCCTTCTACCCGCTGACCTTGCCGCTGACCACCGGCCCCGGCACGATCGCGGTCGTCATCAGCCTCGGACTGTCGCGAGCGTCCTACACCAATTCGACCGACGAAATTGTATTCGTGCTGGCGAGCCTCGCGGCGGTGATCGTGATCTCCGCCACGGTTTACCTGTGCTTCGCCTATGCTGACCGGGTGCAGAGGCTGCTCGGTCCCGGCGGCACCGACATTGCCGTACGGCTGTCCGCTTTCATTCTCTTCTGCCTCGGCGTTCAAATCCTGTGGTCGGGCGGAAGCGAGCTGCTGAAGTCGGTGCTGCCCGCCGCTCCTTAAGCCCATCGAATCCGGAAGCAGAGTCGACGACAGCGGTGCCAGACCGTGGCCTGGCGCTGAAGAACAATCTTAGATTGCCCTTTATAGTGGTAGAACGTTATCTTTCTCGCCTTCTGATAGTATTGGGCGACATCACGTGAATCGGCCGAGCCGCTTCAGGAGGTCGAGGGAGGGGAACGATGGCTCCAGCGAAGCGTCGACGGACCACGAAGACACGGACCAAAACACGAGCCAGAACGCGGACGACGATGACCGCCGTGGATACGGGACCGGTCACGCTCGCCGAAGCCAAGACCCTGGCACTAGCAAAGCGGCCGAAGTTGGCAGCGCAAGCCATGAGCAAAGGCGCCGTGCCGCCGGCCTCGCCGGCCAATGTGGGGGCCGAACGCGAAAACCTCGAAAAGGAGCGGCGTGAGGAGTACGCGCGCCGCATTCGCGAATACACCGCCACGATGGAGATAATGAAAAAGCGCGGCGCTCGGCGCCCTCGGCCGAAGCGCGCAACCGAGGCGCTGGAAGAACCGGCGTCGTTCGTGCCGCTCCAGATCTTTGCCGAAGGAGATTCTTGGTTCGACTATCCAATTCCTTTCTTTGGCGGCGGCATCGTCCCGCGTCTCGAGAGGCTGCTCGGTGTACCGATCTTGAATCTGGCAAAAGCGGGCGACGAGGCCCGCTATATGCTTGGTGTCGAGGAGCGCACGCTTCTCGCGCAACACCTGAGCCAAGGCTGCCCGGCAGGCGGCCCGTGGGACGTCCTCCTTTTCTCCGGCGGCGGCAACGATATCGTCGACAACCCGATGGCGTTGTGGGTGAGGGACTGGAATCCGGCTTTGCCACCGGCGGATCACATCCACCAACCGCGTTTCGACACCGCCAAAGCGCTGGTACGGGCCGCATACGAAGATTTGATTGCGCTCCGTGACACGCTCAGTCCCGGCACGCACCTGGTCTTTCACGGATACGACTTCGCGATTCCGAGCGGCCGCGGGGTCTGCGGTTACGGCCCGTGGCTAAAGCCCACCTTCGACCTGCGCCGCTTTCCGCCTGGTACGCCGCGTCAGGAGGTGGTCAATGCAATGTTGCGGCAATTCGCGGCCTTGCTGACGTCGCTGGCCACCGTAGCCAAGGTGACGTTTATCAACGGCCAAGGCACACTGCCGGCGAATGCTTGGCATAACGAGCTCCATCCATCGAAGGCGGGCTTCGAGAAATTTGCCGGGATCTTCTACCGCGAATTGAAAAAGCTCTATCCCAACCGCGTCGCATAAAGCGAAGCTGGGAGGGTAAAGGGTCGGCGCAACCCGACAAGCACGCAGCGCGTTGCGAAAGGCCGGCAGAGGCCTCACCCGTCCGGTTTCACGGCGTCTCCGCAGCGGAACGTCACGTCTTTGCCCCCGGACGGCACGATGACGAGCTTCTGGCCTTTGGCGCGGCAAAACTGGCCGGCTTGTTCTACCGCATCCTTCATGGCGTCGTTTCCGCCAACGAGGACGGAGTTGCCGATACTGCCAACGCCGATCTTATAGGTACCTGGATCGATCTCTTTGATCTGCCCGGCATCGGAGTTTGCCGTGGCGCAGCCGGCGACGAAGGTGGCCATCAATGCATAGACATGAGGCTTTGACATCTTGACCCCGCTCCCGAACGTCATGGCCGCAATAGCGGCCCGCGAGTACAAAACGTAAGAGCAAGCCGTTTCGCCTCGTTTCCGCGATTTCGCGCGGCGCATGCCCCCTGTCTGGGCGAACGTTCGTGGCAAAATCGAGGAGAATTTGGCACGACCCGGGGCTTCTGGCGTTATACCCGCTCCATGCTTAAATGTTCGGGGGCCTGGAACCGGTAAACTGCCTTGGAAACGCCTTGCGTCAATGTCTGCCTGCTCGACTCCGAGTCGGGGCTGTGCGCCGGCTGCGGCCGCACGCTCGAGGAAATCGCCAACTGGAGCGCGATGAGTGACGCCGAGCGGCGCGCCGTGATGGCCGTGCTGCCGGCACGACTCGCTGATCTCAAGACTGCCGAGAGCAGACCCACGTGACGACCTGGCTTGCCCTGTTCATCCTAGCCTTCGGCGCCATGCTGCTCGTGAGTAACGAGTCGGGCATGATCGCCGGCGTCGATGCCGCGACCTTCGGTTACGTGGCGGTGTTCTCGGCTCTCCTCGTCTATCTCGCCGGCGGGATGATGTCGCGCTACGGCGGTCGCGCGAGCGCGATGGTGCGCGACGGCGTGACCTGGCTCGCGCTTGGGCTCGCCCTGGTCACGCTTTATGCCTACAAGGAGGAGATCGTCCCGTTCGCCGCGCGCATGGTCGGCGAGTTTCTGCCCGGCAGCGCCATGACCGTTGAGCAGGGCGCCGGCGGTCTCACCGAGATCCGCATCCGCAAGCGGCTCGACGGCCACTTCAACGCCAATGTCGCGGTGAACGGCAGGAACGTCGCCATGATCGTCGATACCGGCGCCTCGTCCATCGTGCTGACGCCCGAGGACGCCGCCAAGGCGGGCATCGATATCCGCAACCTTGCCTACAACATTCCCGTCCTCACCGCCAACGGCCGCACCTACGCCGCCCGCGTCCGCCTCAAGAAGGTCGCCATCGGCCCGCTCGACCGCGCCGATGTCGATGCGCTCGTGGCAAAACGCGGGGCGATGACCCAGAGCCTGCTCGGTATGAGTTTCTTAAGCCGCCTCCGCTCTTATGAGTTTTCCGGAGATTTCCTGACGTTGCGCGGCTGAGCCGCGTGCGATCTCGCGAGCGGGTAAGGCTTTGAGTCCGGGCGCAAGACATGCGCTGCATGAGGCGCTTCTGTGGGGTGCCGTGCTGTTCGCCGGCATCGCCGCGATCGTTTTCTTCGACGACATCACGAGCACGCTCCGGCTCTCGAGCGATACCTCCACCTTACCGAAACCGACGGCGGACGAACCGGCCGAACTGCAATCGGCCTTCCCGAGCGAGGTGCGGCTCAAGGCCGACTCGCGCGGGCATTTCATCGTCCAGGCCTATGTCAACAATCGCAAGGCCACGTTCATGGTGGACACCGGGGCAACCCTCGTGGTGTTGAGCTACGAGGACGCCGAGCGTCTCGGCCTGTCTCCTCGCAATCTCGACTTCTGGGGCCGCGTGGACACGGCAAACGGCGTTGCCGCCGTCGCCCCGGTCATGCTCGACCGCGTGCGCGTGCATGGCATCACCGTACGCGACGTCAAGGCGATCGTAGCGCAGCGCGGCGCTCTCACCGGCAACCTGCTCGGCATGAGCTTCCTGCGGCGGTTGAGCAGTTTCCAGATGAGAGGCAGCGAACTGGTGCTCGAGCCGTAGCCGCTCCTTTGTTCAAACCACCGGCACGCCTTCGAGCTTCGCCTTCTCTTCGGGCTCGACGTGAATGGTGATGACCGCGTGCGGCAGGTCCTCCTTGAGCGCCGCCTCGACCCGGTCGCAGATCGCATGCGACTCGGCGACCGTCATGGTGCCCGGCACCACGAGGTGGAACTCGATGAAGGTCGTGCGCCCGGCGTGCCTGGTGCGGAGATCGTGCGCTTCGATCGCGCCTTGCGCCTCGGTCGAGATCGCCTTGCGGATCTTTTCCAGCATCTCCTTCGAGACCGCTTCGTCCATCAGACCGCCGATCGACTGGCGCATCAACTGCCAGCCCCACCACAGAATATGCAGCGCGACCAATGCGGCGATGAGGGCGTCGAGCACGAGCACTCCGGTCATCGCCACGAGGGCCACACCCGCGAGCACGCCTGCGGAGGTGATGACGTCGGTCAGCAAGTGCTTGGCGTCGGCCACGAGCGCCGGCGAGCGCGCCCGCTTGCCGTAGCGGAACAGGGTAAAACACCAAAGGGCGTTGACGGCGCTCGCAAGCCCATTCAGGGCAAGGCCCAACATCGGGGCGTCGAGCGGTCTCGGCTCGAGATAGCCGAGATAGGCCTTGCGCAGGATGGCGAGCGCGGCGATGCCGATGAGAACGCCCTCGACCACCGCCGAGAGATATTCGACCTTGTGATGGCCATAAGGGTGATTGGCGTCGGGCGGCATGGCGCTGAGGCGCACGGCGAGAAAGGTGGTCACCGCCGTGGCCACGTTGACGATGCTCTCGAGCGCATCCGAATAGAGCGCGACGCTGCCGGTGAGCACGTAGGCCGCATATTTGAGGCCGAGCACAGCAAGGCCGACCGCGATGCCGCCGAGGGCGAGCCTGACAACGAACTTCATGAGGGCGAGATCATCCGCGTGGCCGTGGGCGCGGCGAGAGTACCGCGCCTGATGCGCCTTGCGCCTAGAGCGCCGCGCGCGCCGGCGCAAGCGTCTTCTTTTTGATTGCAATTCGCTTGCATTAGGAGCGGGGCTTCGGTGTTACCACTATGCGCCACAGAGGCGGAACAAAGGCGCATCCAAGCCTGTTGGTCGGCGGAGGAAAATCGCTTATCACACGCAAAATCACCAAGAGCGAAAGTATGTTCCCCAAACCCCGCCAAGACCTCGTTCCCAATACCCTCGAATTCGAGCGCCTTCCCCTCGTCAAGGCCACAGGCTTCCGCGAGTACGACGCTCGCTGGCGGTACCCTGAGGAGATCAACCTGCTCGGGCTCGAGGCGGTTGGGCTTGGGCTTGCCACGCTGATGCGCGAGCGCGGCGTGCCGATCCGCGTCGTGGTCGGGCACGATTACCGCTCCTATTCCGCCGCGGTCAAAGCGGCGCTTGTGACCGGGCTGATGGCCGGCGGCGCGGAGGTCCACGATATCGGGCTAGCGCTTTCGCCCATGGCCTATTTCGCTCAGTTCGAGCTCGGCGTGGAAGGCGTGGCCATGGTGACGGCGAGCCACAACGACAACGGCTGGACCGGCATCAAGATGGGGATCGAACGCCCGCTCACCTTCTCGCCCGAGGAGATGACGGCGCTTAAGGAGATCGTGCTCGGGGCGCGCTTCGCTTCCCACAACCAAGGCGGCCGCTACATCTTCGTGCCCGATCTGCCGGAGCGTTACCTGGCGGACCTCCTGAAGCGGCCGAAATTCTTGCGCCCGATGAAGGCCGTCGTCTCCTGCGGCAACGGCACGGCCGGCGCCTTCGCGCCGCGCGTCCTTTCGGAGCTCGGCATCGACGTGGTTCCGCTCAATTGCAATCTCGATCATTCCTTTCCCGCCCACAACCCGAACCCCGAAGACCTCGCTATGCTCGATGCGACGCGCGACGCCGTGCGCGCCCACGGCGCTGATCTCGGGCTCGCCTTCGACGGCGACGGCGATCGCTGCGGCGTGATCGATAACGAGGGCAACGCGATCTTCGCCGACAAGGTGGGCGTGATGCTCGCCCGCGACATCGCCGCCCGCAACAAAGGCGCTCTGTTCGTCGCCGACGTGAAATCGACCGGCCTCTTCCTCACCGACCCGGTGCTCAAGGAGCACGGCGCCAAGACGGCCTTCTGGAAAACCGGCCACTCCTACATCAAGCGCTACAGCCACGAGACCGGCGCGCTCGTCGGCTTCGAAAAGTCGGGGCACTTCTTCTTCAACCCCCCGCTCGGCCGCGGCTATGACGACGGGCTCGTCGCGGCGCTCGCCGTGCTCGACATGCTCGAGCGCAGTCCCGGCAAGACGCTGGCCGATCTCGAGCGCGAGCTGCCGCGCACCTGGCAGTCGCCGACCATGTCGCCGCATTGCGCCGACGAGGTGAAATACGCCGTCGTCGACCGCATCGTCGATCATTTCACGAAAGTCGCCGCCAATGGCGGCATGCTCGCCGGCCAGAAGATCCGCGAGCTGATCACCGTCAACGGCATCCGCGTCGTGCTCGACGACGGCACCTGGGGCCTGGTGCGCGCTTCGTCGAACAAGCCCGAGCTGGTGGTCGTGGTGGAAAGCCCCACATCGGAAGCGAACATGCGCGCGATCTTCGCCGCGATCGACGCCGAACTCGCCAAGCAGCCGGAGATCGGCGCCTATAACCAGAAGATCTGACGGCGCCGTTCCCGCCGAGCAACGCCCCAACCACACTCTGAAAGGAGCGCCACAGAACCTTCAGCGTACCGTCGCAAATTTGCAAAACGAATCTGTTTTTTTCGCCGCGTACCATGCTTGACTTCGATTTCACACATATCGTCTTCGCCGCAGGGTTGATCGCCGGCGTCACGCTCGATCTCCTGCTTCTGCGCACCTTTCTCTTTCCCCCGTTCCGCATCTGGCCGACACCGGAACCCGGCAGCTGGCAGAGCCTGACCTTCTGGGGCCTGTTTCGCGGCGCCTGGGTGCTCACCTTCCTCACCGCGGCGCTCGATTGGGATTCGACGCCGCTCCTCGACTGGACCCGTTTCGTCCTCGCCCTGCCGCTCGGTCTCGCCGGGCTTTTCGTTACCGTATGCGGTTATTTCAATCTCGGGCTCGGCAACACCTATTGCGGCGCGGACGGCCTCGTGACCGGCGGCCTTTACCGCTTCAGCCGCAACCCGCAATACACCGCCTCGATCATCGGCCTCATCGGCCTGTCCATCGGCGCGAACTCGATCTTCACCATCGTGCTTTCGCTCGCAATCATCGGGGCTTACGTGCTGATGGCCCTGGTCGAAGAGGAATGGTTGAAGGAGCGGTACGGGGCGCCGTATCGCGACTATTGCCTTGAGACGGCGCGCTTTCTCGACACGCAAGAGCTCGCCCAAGCGCTCGCTGCCCTCATCGAGCGGAAGAAGCCCTCGCGCCAAACGAGCTGACAGCGATGCGTTGAGATTCGTCATGGCCGGGCACTGGCCGGGTCGCAAGGTTCGCGATCCGAGTGCCCGGCATGACGAGATGGGACGCGCGAAGCGCGCGACTCGCGCTTATTCGGCCGCAATAGACATACGGCTTTCGCCCGCAACGATGCGGCGCGCGCCGTCGAGCACCTCGATGCCGGCGCCGTCGAGATGTGCGTGCTCGGCGAGATGGCGGCGAAAGGCGCGGGCGCGCGGCTGACCATGAAACAGCCCGAGGATATGCCGCATCATGGCGTTGAGGCGCACGCCACGCCGAAGCTGATCCTCGACATACGGCCTGAACGCATCGAGCACATCCAATCGCGAAGGAACCGGCCCCTCCTCGCCGAATATTTCGCCATCGACCTCGGCGAGGAGATACGGATCGGCATAGGCGGCGCGCCCGAGCATCACGCCGTCCACATGCGCAAGCTCTGCCTTCGCCGCAGCGAACGACTCGATTCCTCCGTTGAGGATGATCTCGAGATCGTGCCGGCGCTTCTTCAAACGATGGACGCGTCCATAGTCGAGCGGCGGTACGTCGCGGTTCTCCTTCGGGCTCAAGCCCTTGAGCCATGCCTTGCGTGCATGCACGATGAAGCTCGCGCAGCCCGCGCGGGCGACCTCGTCGATGAAGCGATCGAGGCTCTCCTCGGCATCCTGATCGTCGATGCCGATGCGGCATTTGACGGTGACGGGAAGGCCGGAGCTTGCCACCATCTCGGCGACGCACGCGCCCACAAGCGCGGGCTCGGCCATGAGGCAAGCGCCGAAGCGGCCCGACTGCACCCGGTCCGACGGGCAGCCCACGTTGAGGTTGATCTCGTCGTAACCGAACTCCGCGCCGATCCTCGCGGCTTGCGCGAGCTTGTCCGCATCGCTGCCGCCGAGCTGCAGCGCGAGCGGATGCTCGGCCGGATCGAAGCCGAGCACGCGCTCGCGGTCGCCATAGAGCACGGCCTCGGCCGTCACCATCTCGGTATAAAGAAAGGTCCGCTTGGAGATGAGGCGCAGGAAATAGCGGCAGTGGCGATCGGTCCACTCCATCATCGGCGCGACGGCGAAGCGATGTGTTGCGGTCTTATCCTTGGCCATGAGCATCACATGGCGCGGACGTGCAATTAAAGCAAGCCATCTCCGTTGCCGAGGCTAACCGCGACGGGCATCCTCCCAGCCCGTACTGGCGAGAATATGCCTCTGAACCGACTCGCGGAGCTCGGTCGCCAGGGCCTCGTCGTCGATCGCCCGTGCCAGCACCATGCCGCCGACGCAGAGCGCGACGACTACGAGGGCCTGATTGCGCGACTCGGGTCCCGAGAGATTCGCCTCGAACAAGCGGACCATATGCTCGGCAACCTGCCGATAGGCGGTCTTGACTGCCGGGCTCCCCCGCGCGGCGTCTGACGGCAGCCCTATCAGCGGGCACGACCCATCGACATCTTCCAGATGTTCGCGCGAGAGATAAGCATCGACCACATAACGGGCGAACGGCAGGCCAGGCGCACATCGTCCCGCCGGGGTCTGCTGCCAAGGCTGCGGCGGCCGACACAAGTACTGGGCGATAACCTCTGAATAGAGTTCGTCCTTACTCTTGAAGTGCCGATAGAAGCCGCCATGAGTTAGCCCGGCGGCCGTCATGATCTCGCCGACTGTGACTTCGGAGAAGCCTCTCCGGTTGAACAGCCGTGCGGCGCTCGCGATGATCCTTTGCCGCGTCTGTGCCTTATGCTCGCGCGAATAGGGCATGGCATAGTCCTCCTCAAGGGACGGCCTTATACATAGACCAAAAGATGATCTTGAACATCTTTAGGTTCTGGGCACGCTCGGGGCCCTTGAAAGGGTCATCAGCCGAAGCCGGCCCATGAATCTCGAAGATCACCCGACGGTCAGGCGCCTCGCAAAGGCCAAGACCGCGGCAGCGACGCCTTTGGAGAGCCCTATCGACGCTGCGGCCCTCCGTCAGATGGCGCTCGACTGCGGCGCCGCCGATGCCGGCGTGGTCGAGATCAGCCGGCCAGGCCTCGATCCCCAGCGCGATGAGATCCTGCGCAACTACCCCTGGACCAAGACGCTGCTCAGTTTCGTCGTTCGCATGGCGCGGGAGCCGGTCCGTGGCGCGCCGCGTTCCGTCGCGAATTTGGAATTCCATCGGGCCGGCCACGAGGTCGATGCGATCGGTGCCGCCATCGTCGCGCGGCTCGAAGCGCGCGGCATCCGCGCCGTCAATCCCTCCATGGGCTTTCCCATGGAGATGAATAGAACCCCGTCCTATGCCCCTTGGATCATCTCGCACAAGCCGGTCGCGGTGGAAGCCGGGCTGGGCCATATGGGCATCCACCGCAACCTGATCCATCCCAAGTTCGGCAATTTCGTCCTTCTCGGGACCGTGCTCGTCGAACTCGAGGTCTCGAGCGAAGACCGTCCCGTCGATTACAATCCCTGCCTCGAATGCAAGCTTTGCGTGGCGGCCTGCCCCGTCGGCGCCATCGGTCCCGACGGCTTATTCAATTTCTCGGCCTGTCTTACCCACAATTATCGCGAGTTTCTGGGCGGCTTCACCGATTTCGTCGAGCAGATCGCCGATTCGCGCGATGCCCTCGACTACCGCAAGCGCATCAATGAGTCCGAAACGTCGTCGATGTGGCAGAGCCTGAGCTACAGCGCCAACTACAAGTCGGCCTATTGCATGGCCGTCTGCCCGGCGGGCGAAGACGTGATTGGCCCCTATCTTGCGGACAAGCAGCGGCATCTGCGAGAGGTCGTGCGTCCGCTCCAAGAACGCGCCGAGCCTGTCTATGTGATCGAGGGCTCGGACGCCGCGGCCATTGCCCGCCGTAAGTTCAAGAACAAGACGGTCAAACCCGTTTCCGGAGGTCTCAGGCCGCGGACCATCGACGGATTGCTCACCTTCATGCCCTTCGTGTTCCAGCCCAATCAATCGCGCGGGCTCGATGCCACCTTCCATTTCATCTTCACCGGCGCCGAGGAGCGAAAGGCTACCATCACCATCAGAAATCGCACGCTCGACATCAAGGATGGACTTCACGGCAGAGCCAACCTTCGTGTCACCGCCGACGCCAAGACGTGGCTTGGCTTCCTCGCCGGTGAAAAGAGCCTGTCGCTCGCCGTCCTCCGCGGCAAGGTTCGATTTAAAGGAAACCTTCGGCTCCTGCTCGCCTTCGGCAAGTGCTTTCCCTCGGCGCCCGTGCGCCGCAAGCCGGTCGAGATCCTCCCCCAACCCTCGCTTCTGAAGCGCGAGCCGCCGCGTTATCGGCGCAACGACCAAGCGACGGGAAAAATTAGATGGCTCGGTAAGCTCGTGCTCGCCGAGAAGGAAGACGTAACGCATAACGTCGCGACCTTCCGCTTCAAATCGCCGGACGGCGCCCCTATCCCGTTCGACTACAAGCCAGGACAGTTCCTTACTCTGCATGTTGCGCCTGGCGGCGTCGCCACCAAGCGCTCCTACACTATCGCTTCGACACCCACTTGGCGCGACCGCATCGAGATTACAGTTAAGCGCGAAGAGCATGGCCTCGTCTCACGCTTCCTCCACGATGAGCTTGAGCCGGGCGCTGAGGTTGAGATCGAAGCCCCTAACGGGACATTCTATTTCACCGGGAAGGATGCCAAGAGCGTGCTCCTTATCGGCGGCGGCGTCGGCGTCACCCCGATGATGAGCACGACGCGTTACCTCACCGAGATCGGCTGGTCCGGGACCGTGCACTTGATCCTCGGATTCAGGACGCCGGCCGATTTCATCTTTCGCGATGAGCTCGCAAAGCTCAAAGCGCAAAATCCCAATCTTCACGTCACCGTGACGATGAGCCGGCCCGATGGAAAGACATGGAACGGCCGGAAGGGGCAGATCGATGCGGCGCTCCTCGCCCAAGCCGTTCCCGATATCGTTTCGCACCCGGCGCATGTTTGCGGGCCTCCCGCCATGATGGACGCCGTCAAGTCGGCGCTGGTCGGACTGGGCGTGCCCGAAAGGCAAATCCGCACGGAGGCCTTCGGCACCGTCAAGCGCGATCCCACGGCCAAGAGCGGCGCTTCGACGACGGTTGCCGGCAAGGTGTTCTTCCAGGCGTCGAATATTGCGGCGCCGGTCTTTGCCGGAGGGACGATCCTCAATGCTGCCGAGGAGGCCGGCGTCTTCATCGATAATGCCTGCCGGTCGGGAACCTGCGGCTCGTGCCGCGTCAAGCTGATCAAGGGCTCAACACGCATGGCCGTTCAGGACGCGCTCACTGCCGAAGACAAGAGCGACGGGTACATCCTGGCCTGCCAGGCCGAGATCAGTGCCGACGTCGTCGTGGATGCTTGAGGAGCGAATCATGAATTGGACATTGTGGGTCTTGCTGTTCGTCGCCGTCGGCATCGGCGTGTGGCTCGTCTCCTTCGTCGTCGAGGCGCTGCGGCCAAGGCCTGCGGCCCCGGAGAAGCTCAGATGGGCCCCCAACATTCCGATTCAAGCGATTGAAATCGACGGCAATAAGCTTCGCTATATCAAGACTGGCAACGGGCCAGTCCTCGTGCTGCTTCACACGCTGAGGACCCAACTCGACCTGTTCGAGAAGGTCGTGCCAGAGCTTGCCAAGCATTTCACCGTCTATGCGCTCGACTATCCGGGCCACGGCCACTCGGACATCCCCCAGGCGCGATACGATGCGCACTTCTTTACCGCCGCAGTTGAAGGCTTTCTCGACAAGCTTGACCTTCGCGACGTGACTCTGGCGGGCGTCTCGATTGGAGGTTCGATCGCGCTCATTCTCGCGTCGCGGCAAAACCCCCGCCTTGCCAGGGTCATCGCCATCAATCCTTACGACTATGCCAAGGGCCGCGGCATGTCGCGGGCCGGTCTGTTCGGCTGGATCGTGACCTATACGGCACTCGTGCCTGTGATCGGCGAGACGGTCATGCGGCTCAGAAATTTTATCATCATGAAAGCGGTGCTGAATGGCGGCGTCGCCGGCCCGGGCAGCATCCCGCCTGCGCTCCTGAAAGAAATGTATCTCGTCGGCAACCGCCCGGGACACTATCGCGCCTTCCTCAGTCTGCTGCGCAACGCTGAAAGCTGGGAGGCCGCGACCAAAGACTACCGCCGCATCAGCATCCCAGTGCTCCTTATCTGGGGCGACCAGGATTGGGCGAGGCTGCCCGAGCGCGATCATGATCGCGACTCAATTCCGGGCTTGGAAGTAACGACTCTCGAGCACGGCGGCCACTTCCTGCCGCTCGACCGGCCGCGGGAGCTCGTTCAGTCGATCGCCAATTTTGCCGGCTCTACTGCAAGTCCGAGCCGGTCTCGGGCGTCGCGGGCGGATGCGGCTTCGAGATCATGAACGCCGCCACGTCCCAGGCCTGCTGCACGGTCAACACCGGATCGAGATAGCTGACGCCGAAAGGCATGTTGGCGTGGATATAAGCGGCGGCGTAGGCGGTCTTGGCCATGCCTGCGCCTGCGTTGAAACTCGCCTCTCCCCAGAGCGGCGGAATGGAATAGCCGATACCGGGGCTTGGCTTGAGCTCCCCCTGGCCATCCTCCTTGTGACACTTGGCGCATTGTTGCGCGTAAACCTCTTGCCCGCGCCGCGCGTCGGGCGGCGAGGCAGGATTTTCGAGCGGCTTGAGCCCCATGCCGGGGAGCCGCACGCCTTCGGGCGTTCCCTCTCCGAGGAATTTGAGATAGGCGACCAGAGCCTGCATCTCGCGGCTGTCCTCGGGCAAGTTCTTGCCGTTCAGGCTCCGCCGCATGCAGCCGTTGAGCCGGCCGGTGAGCGTGAGCACCTGGTCGTCGACCATCATGGGAAAGGTCCCGAAGGTCGAGATGAACGGAGCCGCGAAGGGCTGGAGCCCCGCGTTCAGGTGGCAGTTCTGGCAGGAAAGATCGTTGCCGGCATAGCGCATCGCCGGATTGGACGCGTTCTTGCCGATATAGCGTGCGGTGTTGACGATCAAATCCTTGCCGTAGCGAATAAGGTCATTCTCAGGACCCGGGCCGAGCTTGTTGACGTCGGCCGCGTACCAATTGACCTCTTTCTTGTTCCACAGGACATAGCCTGCGCCGAGGCCTGCCACGGCGGCCACGGCAAGCGCGACGGCAGTGAGCGCTGCGCGAATCATTTTTTCCCCCAAAGACCGGCGTTCCCCCGGCGACATCATATCCGGTGTTCGGCCCGAGTTCAGCACTGCTGATGGCGGGGTCAACGCTCCGTGCGGCCGAGGACCTCCATGAGCTCGGCGACCTTGCGGCGCTGCTCGGACTTGTTGCCGCTCGCAATGGCATGCTCGACGCAATGCGCGACATGGTCGTGAAGCACTTCTTCCTCGACTTTGCGCAAGGCCGCGCGCGCGGCCGAGATCTGCGTCACGATGTCGATGCAGTAGCGGTCGTCCTCGACCATGCGGATCAGGCCGCGCACCTGGCCTTCGACTCTTTTGAGCCGCTTCAGCGCGGCCTCCTTGGCATCTTCTCTCATACGCGCTATATACCCCTAGGGGGTATCTGTTTCAAGCGGGACCGAAACCATGAGCGCCGAGTGCTGCCACAACCACCACGCCGACCCACACGGGCACGGAGAGACCGCGGCTCCGGCGGGGAAGCGCGCCATCGATCCCGTCTGCGGAATGACGGTCGACATGCACGCCGGCAAGCCGACCTATGTCCATGGCGGCCACACCTATTATTTCTGCTCGGACGGCTGCCGCTTGAAATTCGCCAAGGAGCCGGAGCGATTTCTCGACAAGAAGGGCGAGCCTGAGCCTCTGCCCAAGGGAACGCTATACACCTGCCCCATGCATCCCGAGATCGTGCAGGAAGGTCCCGGCCATTGCCCCATCTGCGGCATGGCGCTCGAGCCGATGGGCGTGCCGGGCGAGGACGAGGTCAATCCCGAGCTGATCGATTTCACGCGACGCCTATGGGTTGCCGTGCCGCTTTCGCTTGCGCTCGTCATTCTCGACGAGAGCAAACACCTGTTCGGGCTCGACGTGCTGCCCATCCTCTCCGCGAGCGGCAAGCAATGGCTTCAATTGGTCCTCGCGACGCCTGCCGTGCTGTGGTGCGGCTGGCCATTCTTCGTGCGCGGCTTCGCATCGCTTCGCTCGATGCGGCTCAACATGTTCACCCTCATCGCCCTCGGCACCGGCGCGGCGTTCCTTTACAGCGTGGTGGCCACGGTCGCGCCGGGTCTGTTCCCGGCCGCCATGGCGATGGACGGCGTGGTCCCCGTCTATTACGAGGTCGCTGCGGTCATCGTCGCGCTCATCCTGTTGGGTCAGGTGCTCGAACTCCGTGCCCGCGAGCGGACCGGCGGCGCGATCCGCGCCCTGCTCGACCTCGCGCCCAAGACCGCGCTCCGCGTGCTCAAGGATGGCAAGACCGAGACCGTCCCCCTCGCCTCGATTCAGGTCGGCGACATCCTGCGCGTGCGGCCGGGCGACAAGGTTCCGATCGACGGCAAAGTGATCGACGGCAGGAGCGCGGTCGACGAATCGATGCTGACCGGCGAGCCGATCCCGGTGGAGAAATCGGCCGGCGACCGCGTCACCGGCGGCACGCTTAACGGCAATGGCAGCTTCGACATGCGCGTCGATCGCACCGGTGCTGCGACCACCCTCGCCCAGGTGATCGAGATGGTGGCGGCTGCCCAGCGCTCGCGCGCCCCGATCCAGGCCCTTGCCGATACGGTGTCCGGCTATTTCGTGCCGGCGGTGGTGCTCGTCGCAATCCTCGCCTTCATCGCCTGGTATGTTCTCGGCCCCGCGCCCCAGCTCGCTTACGCGCTCGTGGCCGCTGTCACCGTGCTCATCATCGCCTGCCCCTGCGCGCTCGGCCTTGCCACGCCGATTTCGATCATGGTGGCGACCGGACGCGGCGCGCAGGCCGGCGTCTTGATCCGCAATGCTGCCGCGCTCGAGCGGCTTGCCAAGGTCGACACCGTCATTGCCGATAAGACCGGCACGCTGACCGAGGGAAAGCCCGCGCTGACCGCCGTCGAGGCGGCCAGCGGCTTCACCGAGGATGAAGTGCTCAAGCTCGCCGCCTCGCTCGAAGCAGGCAGCGAGCATCCCCTTGCCGCTGCGATTTTGCGTGGCGCGGAAGCCCGCGGCGTGAAGCCGGAAAAGGTCGCCGGCTTCGCGGCCGTAACCGGTCAGGGCGTGAAGGCGCGCCTCGGCGAGACCGAGGTTGCGCTCGGCAATGCCCGGCTGATGGAGACCCTGGGCATCGCGACCGCCTCTCTCGCCAAAGCCGCCGAGGCTAGGCGCAAGCGCGGCGAGACCGTGATGTTCCTGGCCGCAAACGGCAAGCTCGCGGGCCTGATCGCCGTGGCCGATCCCATCAAGTCTGCGGCCGCCGAGGCGATCGCCAAGCTGCACGCGCTCGGCCTCAAGGTCGTAATGGCGACCGGCGACAACGAGACCACGGCGAAAGCGGTCGCCGCCGATCTCGGCATCGACGAGGTCCGCGCCGGACTACGGCCCGAGGACAAGCTCGCCTTGATCGACAGCCTTCAGAAGAAAGGCGCGGTCGTCGCCATGGCCGGCGACGGCATCAACGACGCTCCGGCCCTGGCTCGCTCCGACATCGGCATTGCAATGGGCACCGGCACCGACGTAGCGATGGAGAGCGCCGGCGTCACGCTAGTGCGCGGCGATCTGCGGGCCATCGCTCGAGCGCGCCGCCTCAGCCGTTTCACACTGTCGGCCATTCGGCAAAATCTGTTTCTGGCGTTCGTTTACAACACGGTGAGCATTCCACTCGCCGCGGTTGGTTTTTTCCCTCCCATCCTTGCGGGAGCGGCCATGAGCTTGTCATCGGTATCGGTGATCGGCAACTCGCTGCGGCTGCGGAAGAAAGCGCTATAGCGGGCCATCCGGCAACTCATGCGTCTATTGAGAATCTACGGTGTACCCACTCGATTCGCTGCCACGAATGACGTAATGGGCGTCCCTCCTTGGATAAAAGGTTTCCTCCCCTTCCTTGCCCGCTTCGCTTTTGCCGCGTGCATTGGGGAAATCAAGTTCTGGTGTGCGGCAGCGCGTGTGTGTGGCCGTATAATGCGGACCAAGATTGAACGATTGGCCGTCCACAATGTAACGAATGGGTGCGTCCGTCTCGTTGGTGATGCGGAAGAGGATGGCCTTCGACTTGGGCCGGCCAAAGTCCTGCACAGCATAATAGCGTCCCGTCCGCTCGCTACGCGCGACCCCGACGCCGATCTCTTCGAGATCACCGT
>NZ_DASRGO010000136.1:0-20003 GCF_035650995.1 Methyloceanibacter sp.
CGCGTGCGCTTTGGATGTCCACCATCGCCTTCACCATCTGCTTCGCGGTGTGGACGATCTTTTCCATCATCGGCATCCAGATCAAACAGGAGCTCGGCCTAAGCGAGACCGAATTCGGCCTCCTCGTCGGCACCCCAATCCTTACCGGCTCCCTTGTCCGCGTGATCCTGGGCGTATGGACAAGCCGCTATGGGGGAAGGCTGGTCTATACCGCGACCATGCTGGCTGCGGCGCTTGCGACCTTCCTGCTCGCCTTCGCCAAGACCTATCCGGAGATGCTCATCGCCGCGCTGGGGGTCGGCATCGCCGGAGGATCCTTCGCCGTCGGCGTGACCTACGTCTCGCGTTTCTTCCCGCAGGGCAAACAGGGCACGGCGCTCGGCATTTTCGGCGCCGGCAACGTCGGCGCGGCGGTGACCAAGTTTCTCGCGCCGTTCGTGCTGCTCGCGTGGGGCTGGCAGTCCGTCGCCCTGATCTGGGCTGCGATTCTTGCCGCCATGGCCATCGTGTTCTGGTTCACCACCAGCGACGACCCGGTCATCCGCACGCGAGGCAAGCAGGGCGAGCCGCGCACGAGCTTGCTGCATGAATACGCGCCGCTCAAGAAGGCGCAAGTCTGGCGCTTCGCACTCTATTACTTCTTCGCCTTCGGCGCGTTCGTCGCGCTCGCGCTCTGGCTGCCCCGTTACCTGATCGGCGCTTATGGCTTCGGCATCGCCACGGCTGGCATGATTGCCGCCTTCTTCTCCATCCCCGGCAGCATCTTCCGCGCCTATGGCGGGGTGCTGTCGGACCGAATCGGCGCGCGCACGGTGCTCTACTGGACGTTCGCCGTCTCGGCGATCGCGACCCTCATCCTTTCGGTGCCCCCCACCGATTTCGTGGCGCAAGGAATAGGAGGACGTATTTCCTTCCACTTCGAGGTCGGACCGCTCGCCTTCATCGTGGTGATCTTCATCCTCGGCTTCTTCATGAGTCTCGGCAAGGCGGCGGTCTACAAGCACGTGCCGTCCTACTACCCGGACAGTGTCGGCGCCGTCGGCGGGCTGGTTGGCATGATCGGCGGTCTCGGCGGGTTCGTGCTGCCGATCGCCTTCGGCTTCCTCAACGATGTGACCGGGCTCTGGCAGAGCTGCTTCATGCTGCTCTTCGTGCTGGTGATCGCCTCGCTCGGCATGATGCACGCGGCGATCCGCGCGCTGGGGCGCCGCGCAGCGCGGCCCGCGTCCGCCGTTCAACTTGAGGCGGAGGCCACGTCATGACCGAGAAGCTCGTCATCATCGGCAACGGCATGGCGCCGGGACGGATGCTCGAACATCTGTTCGAGAAGGCGCGCGGGCGCTACGAGGTCACCATCTTCAACGCCGAGCCGCGGGTCAATTACGATCGCATCATGCTCTCGCCGGTGCTATCGGGCGAGAAGGAGTATGAGGAAATCATCATCCACGGCGACGGGTGGTACATCAAGAACGGCATCATCCTCTACAAGGGGCACAAGGTCGTCGGCATCGACCGCGCCGCCAAGACGCTGATATCCAATCACGGCGTGGTGACGCGCTACGACAAGCTCGTCATCGCCACGGGCTCGGTTCCGTTCGTGCTGCCGGTCCCGGGCAACACCCTCGCCGGCGTGCTCACCTATCGCGACCTCGACGACGTCAACGCGATGCTGCTTGCCGCCCAATCCACGGCGAAAGCGGTGGTAATCGGAGGCGGCCTGCTCGGGCTAGAGGCCGCCGCAGGGCTCAAGGCGCGCGGCATGGATGTGACCGTGCTGCATCTGATGCCGACGCTGATGGAGCGCCAGCTCGATCCCGCCGCGGGCTACCTGCTGCAGAAGGCGATCGAGGCGCGCGGCATCAAAGTGATTACCAAAGCCGAGACCAAGGCAATCCTGGGCGAACTCAAGGTCGAAGCGGTCGAGCTCGCCGACGGGCGCAAGATCAAGGCCACACTTGTGGTCATGGCGGCTGGAATCAAGCCGAATGCCTGGCTCGCCAAGGATACAGGCCTCGAGGTCAATCGCGGCATCGTCGTCGACCCCGGCATGCGCACCTCCGACCCCGACATCTTCGCCATCGGCGAATGTGCCGAGGTCGGCGGCCATACCTACGGGCTGGTGGCACCGCTCTACGAGATGGCCCGCGTCGCTGCGGCGCGCCTGTCCGGCGACGACGGCGCCCGCTTCGTCCACAGCGACACACCGACCAAGCTCAAGGTGACGGGCATTGATCTTTTTTCTCTAGGCGATTTCGCCGACGGCGACGACCGCGAGGAGATCGTGCTGCGCGACGCTTCGGCCGGTGTCTACAAGCGCCTCGTGCTGAAGGACAATCGCATCATCGGTACGGTGCTGTTCGGCGAGACTGCCGACGGCGCCTGGTTCAGCGACCTCAAGAAGCGCGAGGTCGACATATCGGCGATGCGCGACACATTGATCTTCGGCCAGGCCTATCAGGGAGGCACCCCCCTGGACCCTATGGCGGCCGTTGCAGCGTTGCCGGATGATGCGGAGATCTGCGGCTGCAACGGCGTGTGCAAGGGAAAGATCTCCGGCGCCATCGAAGCTAAGCGACTGACGTCGCTCGAGGAGGTACGCGCGCATACCAAGGCCTCGGCGAGCTGTGGCTCCTGCACCGGCCTCGTCGAACAATTGCTCAAACTCAAGCTCGGCGATGCCTATAACCCGGCGGTCGTCCAGCCCATGTGCGGCTGCACCACGCTCGGCCATGACGACGTGCGTAGGCTGATCAAAGCGAAACGCCTGCGCACCATTCCCGCCGTGATGCAAGAGCTCGAATGGAAGACGTCATGCGGGTGCGCCAAATGCCGCCCTGCCCTCAACTACTACCTCGTGTGCGAATGGCCGGGCGACTATGCCGATGATTACCAATCGCGCTTCATCAACGAGCGCGTCCACGCCAACATCCAGAAGGACGGCACCTATTCGGTCGTGCCGCGCATGTGGGGCGGCGTGACCAGCGCGGCAGAGCTTCGCGCCATCGCCGACGTGGTCGACAAATTTCAGATCCCTACGGTCAAGGTCACCGGAGGTCAGCGTATCGACATGCTCGGCGTGCGCAAGGAAGACCTGCCGGCGGTATGGTCCGAGCTCGGCAAAGCCGGCTTCGTCTCGGGCCATGCCTACGCCAAGGGCATCCGCACGGTAAAGACCTGCGTCGGCTCCGAATGGTGCCGCTTCGGCACCCAGGATTCGACCAGGCTCGGCGTACGCATCGAGCGCTTCATGTGGGGCTCGTGGACGCCGGCCAAGGTGAAGATGGCGGTGTCGGGCTGCCCGCGCAATTGCGCCGAGGCGACGTGCAAGGACGTGGGCGTGATCTGCGTCGAGTCGGGCTACGAAATCCACTTCGCCGGCGCCGCCGGCCTCGACATCAAGGGCACCGAAGTGCTCGGCCACGTCTCTACCGAAGACGAGGCGCTCGAGGTGATCGCGGCGCTCGTTCAGATGTATCGCGAGCAAGGCCGGTATCTCGAGCGCATCTACAAATGGGCGAAGCGCATCGGCGTCGACGAGATCCGCCGCCAGATCATGGACGATCTCGAAAAGCGCACGGTCTACTACACGCGCTTCATCTATTCGCAGCAATTCGCCCAGGTCGACCCGTGGGCCGAGCGCGCCGCCGGCAAGGACAAGCATGAATTCCGCTCGCTCGCCTCGGTCGGGTTCGCGCGGGCCGCGGAGTGACCCCGATGCGCTGGATCAAGATCGGCATGCTTGACGACATTCCGCGCCGAGGCGCCCGCTGCGTGGCGACGCCGCGGGGCACGATCGCCGTGTTCCGCACCGCCGACGACCAGGTCTTCGCCACCGACGACCGTTGCCCCCATAAAGGCGGACCCTTGAGCCAGGGCATCGTGCACGGCACCTCCGTCACCTGCCCGCTGCACAACTGGGTGATCTCGCTTGAAACGGGCAAGGCGCAAGGCGCCGATGAAGGGTCAGTGCGCACCATCCCTATTAAGGCCGAGGGCGGCGAGCTGTTTATCGCCAGCGACGTGGTGGTGCGGGCGGCCTGATGCGAACTTCCCCGACCTCGCGCGCGCTCAGGACCACCTGCCCCTATTGCGGGGTCGGCTGCGGCGTGCTGGCAGAGGTCGCACCGGACGGCAGGACAACGTTGCGGGGCGACCCCGATCATCCCGCAAATTTCGGGCGCCTCTGCTCAAAGGGAGCGGCGCTCAGCGAGACGATCGGTCTCGAAGGGCGCTTGCTTGCTCCCGAGATCGAGGGACGCCAAGCGTCCTGGGACGAAGTTCTCGATCTGGTGGCATCGCGGTTCTCCGCTGCAATCGCCGAGCACGGACCGGATTCGGTCGCGTTCTACGTCTCGGGCCAGCTCCTCACCGAGGACTATTACGTCGCCAACAAGCTGATGAAGGGTTTCATCGGCTCGGCCAATATCGACACCAATTCGCGGCTGTGCATGGCCTCCTCAGTCGCTGGCCACCGGCGCGCCTTCGGCTCCGACACCGTCCCGGGCACTTATCGCGATTTCGAGCTTGCCAACCTCGTCGTGCTCGTCGGCTCCAATCTCGCCTGGTGCCATCCGGTGCTCTACCAGCGCATGGCTGCGGCAAAAGAGGAGCGGCCGGAGATGCAGGTCGTGCTCGTCGATCCGCGCCGCACCATGACTGCCGAGATCGCCGATCTGCACCTGCCTATCAAGGCCGACGGCGACGTAGCGTTGTTCCTTGGTCTGCTCGCGCATCTCGCTGCCGAGCGGCGCATCGACCGCGCCTATGTCGAGGCGCACACGATCGGCCTTGAGGAAGCGCTCACCGCCGCCTCGGCCCTTACCCTCGAAGCGGTCGCGAATGCGACAGGGCTTTCTGTCGGCCGGATCGAGCATTTCTACCGCCTGTTCGCCGCGACCGAGAAGGTGGTCACCGTATTCAGCCAGGGCGCCAACCAGTCGGTTTGCGGCACCGACAAGGTCAACGCCATCATCAATTGCCATCTCGCCACCGGCCGCATCGGCAAGCCGGGCACCGGCCCCTTCTCGGTCACCGGTCAGCCGAACGCCATGGGCGGGCGCGAGGTAGGCGGTCTCGCCAATATGCTTGCGGCGCATATGGAGATCGAGAACTCGATCCATCGCGAGCGAGTGCGGCGCTTCTGGCAGTCGCCTCGCATCGCCTCGAGACCGGGGCTGAAGGCCGTCGACATGTTCGAGGCAGTGCGCGACGGCCGCATCAAGGCCCTGTGGATCATGGCCACCAACCCAGCCGATTCGATGCCCGATGCCGGCCGCGTCGAACAGGCGCTGCGCGACTGCCCGTTTCTCGTCGTTTCCGACGTGGTCCGCGACACCGATACGATTCGCCACGCCCACGTGAAGCTGCCGGCGGCTGCGTGGGGCGAGAAGGATGGGACGATCACCAATTCGGAGCGGCGCATCTCGCGGCAGCGCGCCTTCCTGCCGTTGCCGGGCTTGGCGCGGCCGGATTGGTGGATCATTGCCGAGGTCGCGAAACGAATGGGTTTCGCACGCGATTTCCCCTACAGATCCCCGGCCGAGATCTTCGCCGAGCATGCCGCGCTATCGGCCTTCGAGAATGACGGCGAACGCGATTTCGATATCGGAGCTTTCTCCGGCATCGACCGGCAGAGCTACGACAGGATGTGCCCCTTCCAATGGCCGCGACCGAGGCCGGGCGCTCCCGCCGAGACGCGGTTCTTCGGCGCCGGCGGTTTCTACACGAGCGACCGCAGCGCGCGCATCGTCGCGGTTCGTCCGCCCGCGCCGAAGCCGGCGGACGCTTTTCCTCTCATTCTGAACACGGGCCGCGTGCGCGACCATTGGCACACCATGACGCGGACCGGAGCGAGCGCGCGCTTGTCGCAACACCTCGCCGAACCCTTCGCCGAAATCCATCCCGGCGATGCGCAGCGTTTCGGCATCGCCGACGCCGATATCGTGCGAGTCATGAGCGAGCGCGGAGAGGTTCTGGTGCGCGCGCTCATCACCTCGCGGCAGAGGCGAGGAACCGTATTCGTGCCCATGCACTGGACCGACCAATTCGCCGCGAACGCGCGCATCGACACGCTCGTGCCGGCGGTGACCGATCCCCATTCCGGCCAGCCGGCCTCGAAACGCGTACCAGTGCGCGTGGAGCGATTCGGTGCGGCTAAATACGGCTTTGCGGTGATTGCCGACCGTCCCAGCAATGTCGCGGCGGATTATTGGGCGCTCGCCAAATGCGAAGGCGGGTGGCGAATCGAGCTTGCCTTCGCCGATGAGGGTCAAAACTGGCAGGCCTTCGCTGCTTCGCTGTTCGCACCTCGCGAGGGCGCCGAGACGCTGGCTTATCACGACGAAGCGGCAGGGCGGCATCGGTTCGCCTGCTTCGACGGCGAGCGTTTGGTTGGTGCTCTGTTCGTCGCCGCCGAGCCGGTCGCCGCGCCGCGTGCCTGGGCTTGTGAGCAACTCGTGAAGCGTCATCCGGATCAGCGGGCACGCGTAGCGGTCATCGCCGGCAGGCCGGGCAACGGTTTCGTCGATCGGGGCGCCATCGTCTGTTCCTGCTACGGCGTCGGCGCAAACGAAATCGCCGCTGCGGCGGCACGCGGCTGCCTGACGCTCGAGGCAATCGGTGAGACGCTGAAGGCCGGCACGAATTGCGGCTCTTGCCGTGGCGAAATCGCAAAACTCGTCGCGGAGGCCGGAGCGGGCGCAGCGCGGCTTGCGGCGAAACGGTCGGATCGCGCGCTCTTTGATGCCAATCAACGACGGGTGGAGACTAAGGGGCCGGCGCAGTAACCCGCCCCCGTCGGGCGGTCGCGGCATGGCGTAGCGGGCGCGGGGGTCACGTTGCGCTGGCCCAAGTTTGCCAAGCTTCTAACGCTGGCCCGGAGTCCTGCTCGCGCTTTGCATCGCGTTTGGCTGGTACCCTACGCACATGCTTGGCCCGTTACGGCGAGAGCGTCGAGCGCCGGCCCTGCTAAAGACCGCGACGTCGCTCGCTGGCACTTTCGAAAACCAAGTCGAGTCGGACGGCGCAAGCCGATCGAGACCGCCAGCCATCAACTGGGCGGGCCGGCATTCGGAAAAAAGAGCTGCTGGCCGTCGATCTTGTAACTCGCGATCGCCGCCTGCCCTTCGGGGCCGATCAGCCAATCGATGAAGGCCTGCCCCTCTTTGACCTTCACGTTGGGATGTTTCGCCGGATTGACGAGAATGACCCCGTACTGGTTGAACAGCTTGGGATCGCCCTCGACTAGGACCTTGAAATCACTTTTGTTTGCGAAGCTAAGCCACGTGCCCCGGTCGGTCAGGGTGTAGGCCTCCTTGCCCACCGCGAAGTTGAGCGTCGCGCCCATGCCCGACCCGGTTTCGAGATACCAACTGCCGCTCGCCGCCTTGGCGTCGACGCCGGCGGCCTGCCAAAGCTTGATTTCGGCCTTGTTGGTGCCGGAGTCGTCGGCCCGCGAGGCAAACGGCGCCTTTGCCGCGGCGATCTGCTTGAAGGCTTGGGCCGCATCTTTCAGGCCGGCAATCTTGGCCGGGTCGGCAGCGGGCCCGACAATAATAAAGTCGTTATACATGACGTCGTAGCGCTTCACGCCCCAGCCGTCGGCAACGAATTTCTCTTCGTCGGGCTTCGAATGAACGAGCACGACGTCGCCGTCGCCGTTCGCGGCGTTCTTCAGGGCCTGGCCGGTGCCCACCGCGACGACACGCACTTCGATGCCGGTCTTCTTAGTGAAGATGGGAAGGATGTGCTCGAACAGGCCCGAGTTCTGGGTCGAAGTCGTCGATTGCACGATGATAAATTTGTCCTCACCCGCAACCAGCCGGTCGTGAGCCGCGAGAAGCAAGACCGCATAAAGGGCAGCTGCGAGGATTGCCCTTCTATGAATCTTGGTCATCGATCCCTCCTTGCTCAGAGCACAAGCCCGCCGGCAACATAGGCCCGCGCTACCTCGCTCCGCGGTCGGTCGAAAAAGTCCTTGGCCGCCGCGTGCTCGATAACGCGTCCGTGATGGAGAAACATGACATCGTGGGCGAGCCTGCGCGCCTGGCCCACGTCATGCGTGACGAGAACGATCTTGATGCCGCGCCGTTGCGCTTCGATCAGCAGCCGCTCGATCAGCAAGGTCGACGCCGGATCGAGGCTAGCCGTCGGTTCGTCGAGAAACAGGACTTCCGGCTCGAGACTGAGCGCACGTGCAAGACAAAGGCGTTGTTGCTCGCCGCCGGACAGCGTACGCGCCGGGGTGTCCGCGCGCGCTTCGAGCCCGGCCAGCCGCAAGACCTCTTCGACGCGTGCCGCGCGCTCGCGCCGGTTGACCCGCCGCAGCCGCAGAGCATGCCGAATATTGCCTGCGGCGGAGCGCCGAAGCAGCACCGGCTTCTGGAAGACCATGGCCTGACGGCAGGCGATCGCCCGGTGAGGGCGTTGCCCGGCCCACGAGATCTCGCCGCCGGTGGGAGCGATGAGCCCGTGCATGAGCCTGAGCAGCATACTCTTGCCCGCACCGTTCGGTCCCATGATCACGGTAATCCCGGATTCCCCGATTCGAGCGTCAATGCCGTCGATGACACGCTGACCTCCGACCTCATAGGTGAGGCCACGGAGCTCGAGCGGAAGGAGGGAGCAGGCCTCCCTGGCGCTGCGCTCATACAATGGTTGCGGGGCGGCGTGTTCAAGCATAGGCAAAGCGCCTCGCGCCACGCCGCACGCCCATCAATGCTCCGCTAATCGCGACGGAGGTAGCGAGCAGCACCATTCCGAGGGCAAGAGCTAACGCAATATTGCCCTTCGATGTTTCGAGCGCGATCGCCGTGGTCATTGTCCGCGTCACGTGGTCGATATTTCCGCCAACGATCATCACCGCGCCGACTTCGGCAATGGCCCGGCCGAAACCGGCGAGCACGGCGGTGGTCAGCCGGTAGCGCCCGTCCCACAGCAACGTCGCGGCGATTTCGCGCGAGGAGGCCCCGAGCGAGCGGAGATGCTCGTCATACTCCTCGAACAGGTCCTCGCAGTGCTGGCGCGAGAGTGCCGCGATGATGGGAACCACGAGAACCGTCTGGGCGATGATCATCGCCGCCGGCGTATAGAGCAGTTGAAGGACGCCCAGCGGACCCGCGTTCGAGAGAAGGAGGTAAACCACGAGTCCGACGACGACGGGTGGGAGCCCCATCAGGGCATTCAATGCGGCCGTGGCCAAGCCACGGCCGGGAAAGCGATAAACGGCAAGAGCTGCGCCGAGGGGGAAACCGACGATACCGGCGAGAAGCACTGCGAGCAGGCTCACCTGCAACGACAGCATCACAATCTCGATCAGTTGCGGATCAATCGTGACAATGAGCCTCAGAGCCGTGTGAAAAGCTTCGACGAGATCGGTCATGGGAGGACTGGGCCGGGCTTACTATATCAATGGCAACGATACTCCATTTCGGCGGCAGCTTGCCTTGTTGCGATGCAAAAAAAGGCCTCGAAGCTGCAAGGGTAGGCCCTGCGAAGGAATATTTGCCGGGGTGCTGAGCTTACTTGTCGCCAAAGACGTGCCGCTGTATCACCAACCGGCGGTGGTGAGAAGAGTTGCCGGGCCAAGCTTCCTGAGGGTCGGAATGACGCAAGCGGAAGGGTAGGCGAAGTGGAGCAAAAGACAGCAGGCGACGGCGGCCCCGACCGCCCGGCGAGACACGTCGGATCACGCAAGCGCGCGCGGGCTTTTCCCAAGGGCCGGCAGCTCGAGGCAGAGGCGTTCCGCGAGATCCGTGAGCTCTTGGGCGATATGCCGCGGCGGCACGACCTGCTGATCGAGTATCTGCACCTTATCCAGGATCACTATCACTACATCTCGGCCCGTCATCTGCGCGCGCTTTGCGAGGAGATCAGATTGCCACAGGCCGCAGCCTACGAGGTCGCGACGTTCTACGCCCATTTTGACGTGGTCAAGGAGGGCGAAACGCCGCCTCCTCCCACCACGGTTCGGATCTGCGATTCGATCACCTGCGCGATCAAGGGCGCAGAGGCGCTCTATCGGACTCTGAAGTCCAGCGCCGAACCGTCTCAGGTCAGGGTGATGCGCGCTCCGTGCATGGGACGGTGCGACACAGCGCCCGTATGCGAAGTCGGCCATTACTTCGTGGATCACGCCACACAGGCCAGCGTCGAAACGGTGATCAAGAGCGGAAAGCGCGAGACTGAGATCCCGCGTTACGAGACGTTGAGCGAGTACCGAGCCCAGGGCGGCTACAAAGTGCTGGAGAGCTGTCTCAAGGGAGAGCGAAGCGTCGATGCGGTCATCAAGGAGATGTCGGACGCGGGGCTTCGAGGGCTCGGAGGCGCAGGGTTTCCGATCGGGCGCAAGTGGCAGATCGTGCGATCCTACCCAGGCCCCCGACTCATGACCATCAACGGCGACGAGGGCGAGCCGGGCACGTTCAAGGACCGCTTCTATCTCGAGCGCAATCCACACCAGATGTTCGAAGGCGCGCTTATCGGCGCTTGGGCCGTCGAGGCGGAGCGCATCTACCTCTATATGCGCGATGAATATCCGGCCGTGCTCCACATCCTCGCCCACGAAATCGCGGCGCTCGAACAAGCGGGCATCATCGAGAAGGGCAAGATCGAGCTGAGGCGCGGCGCCGGCGCCTATATTTGCGGCGAAGAGTCGGCGATGATCGAGTCGATCGAAGGCAAGCGCGGCTATCCGCGCAACCGCCCGCCCTATATCGCCGAAGTCGGCCTGTTCGGACGGCCGACGCTCAATAATAATGTCGAGACGCTCTATTGGGTGCCGGAGATACTCCTCAAGGGCGCCAAATGGTTCGCCGATCACGGTGTCAACGGTTCCAAGGGCTTCCGCTCGTGGTCGGTCTCGGGCCGGGTCAAGAAGCCCGGTGTCATTGTTGCCCCTGCGGGCATCACCGCGCGTGAGCTGATCGAGCTCGCTGGGGGCATGGAGGACGGCCAGGAGTTCAAGGCCTATCTGCCGGGCGGCGCCTCCGGCGGAATTCTGCCGTCGAGCCTTGCCGATGTGCCGCTCGATTTCGGTACGCTCGACAAATACGGCGCCTTCGTCGGCAGTCACGCCATCGTCATTTTCTCCGACAAGGACGACATCGCCGAGATCGCCATCAATCTTTTGAGCTTCTTCAAGAGCGAGTCCTGCGGCCAATGCACGCCCTGCCGGGTCGGATGCGACAAGGCGGTCGCTCTTCTCACCCAACGCGAGTGGGATAAGGAACTGCTCAGCGAGCTCGCTCAGACGATGCGCGACGCATCGATCTGCGGGCTCGGACAGGCTGCTCCCAATGCTTTTATTTCGGCGATGCAATTCTTCCTCGACGAGCGCCTTGGAACCGAGGTCGCCGGACGCGCCTGATGGATGAATGAACCAAGCCCGTAGGGGCAAGGAATTAGGCCATGACCGATCAATTGCTCTTCACTCTCGACGGCAAGGTGGTCTCCGCCCGCCCTGGCGAGACCATCTGGCAGGTCGCACAGCGCGAGGGAATTGACATCCCGCATCTCTGTTGGTTGCCGGAACCGAGCTACCGCGCCGACGGCAACTGTCGCGCGTGCATGGTCGAGGTCGAGGGCGAGCGCGTGCTGACCGCCTCCTGCATCCGGAAACCCGCGCCGAACATGGTGGTGAAGACGGCGAGCGAGCGAGCGGTGAAGTCCCGCCGCATGGTCATGGAGCTTTTGCTCGCCGATCAGCCGCCGCGCGAAGATTCGCCTGACCGGGTCTCGAAGTTCTGGCATTGGGCCGAAGTGCAAGGCATCCAGACTTCCCGCTTCCCGGCCCACGGCATTCCGAAACCCGACCTTTCGCATCCCGCGATGGCCGTCAATCTCGATGCCTGCATCGATTGCGGACTTTGCGTGCGCGCCTGCCGCGAGGTGCAGGTCAATGACGTGATCGGCATGGCGTTCCGCGGCATCGACGCCAAGCCGGTGTTCGATTTCGACGATCCGATGGGCCAGTCGACGTGCGTCGCCTGCGGCGAATGCGTCCAGGCGTGCCCCACCGGCGCGCTGATGCCGAAGTCGATCGTCGATCCCATCACTCAGCATGGCAGCCGGGAAGTCGACCGCGAAGTCCACTCGGTCTGCCCTTATTGCGGCGTCGGCTGTCAGATCACCTACGAGATCAAGGACAACAAAATCGCCTTCGTGCAGGGCCGCAACGGCTTCTCCAACCAGAACCGGCTGTGCGTCAAGGGAAGGTTCGGATTCGATTATGTGACCAATCCGCAGCGGCTGATGAAGCCCCTCATCCGCAAGCCGGGGTTGCCGAAGCGTGTCGATGTCGATCCCTCGAATCCCTACACCCATTTCCTCGAGGCGAGCTGGGAGGAGGCCTTGGACTTCGCCGCCGGCGGCCTCGCGAGGGTCGCCCAGACGCACGGGAGCGGCGCCATCGCCGGCTTCGGCTCGGCCAAATGCACCAACGAAGAAGCTTATCTGTTCCAGAAGCTGATCCGCACGCGCTTCCATAATAATAATGTCGATCACTGCACGCGGCTGTGCCACGCCTCGTCGGTCGCGGCGCTGATCGAGGGCATCGGCTCGGGCGCGGTCACCGCAACCTTCAACGAGGTCGAGCACGCCGACGTTATCGTGGTCATCGGCGCCAATCCGACCGAAAACCATCCCGTCGCGGCGACCTATTTCAAGCAGGCGGCGAAGCGCGGCGCAAAGCTGATCGTCATCGACCCGCGCGGGCAGGCGCTGCGCGAGTACGCCACCTATATGCTGCAGTTCAAGCCGGCGAGCGACGTCGCGCTTTTGAATTCGATCATGCACGTTATCGTGGAGGAGGGGCTCTACGACGTGCAATATCTCCAGGCGTTCACCGACAATTTCGAGCTCTACAAGGAACACCTCGCCGCCTATCGACCGGAGGAGACGGCCGAGATCACCGGCATCGACGCCAAGACGGTTCGCGAGGTCGCCCGCACCTATGGGCGCGCCGAGCGCGCCATGATCTTCTGGGGCATGGGCATCTCCCAGCACGTGCACGGCACCGACAATGCGAGATGCCTGATCGCTCTCGCCCTCATGTGCGGGCAAGTCGGCAGGCCGGGCACCGGGCTTCATCCTTTGCGCGGCCAAAACAACGTGCAAGGCGCGTCCGACGCTGGTCTCATCCCGATGTTCTATCCGGACTACGCCGATGTCAGCAGCGGCCCGGTGCACCAGAAGTTCGAGGAACTGTGGAAGACCGAACTCTCCCCCAAACCCGGGCTGACGGTGGTTGAGATCATAAACGCCGCGAACCGAGGCGAGATCAAGGGCATGTACATCCAGGGCGAAAACCCGGCCATGTCCGACCCCGACCTCGACCACGCCCGCGCAGGCCTCGCCAAGCTCGAACATCTCGTGGTGCAGGACATCTTCCTGACCGAGACGGCGATGATGGCCGACGTGATCCTGCCTTCGTCCGCGTGGCCGGAAAAATCCGGCACGGTGACCAACACCAACCGCCAGGTCCAGATGGGGCGCAAGGCGCTCCCCCTCCCCGGCGATACGCGCGACGATCTTTGGATCCTCGTCGAAATGGCCAAGCGTCTTGGCCTGCCGTGGACTTACAGCCACCCGTCCGAGGTGTTTGCCGAGATGAAGCTCGCGATGCCTTCACTCGACAACATCACCTGGGAACGGCTCGAGCGCGAATCGTCGGTAATCTACCCCTGCCCGGCCCCGGATCATCCCGGCGAGTCGGTGGTGTTCGGCAACGGCTTCCCCACCGAGACCGGGCGCGCCAAGCTCGTCCCGGCCGATATTCTTCCTCCGGCCGAAGTGCCGGATGCTGAGTACCCGCTCGTCCTAATGACCGGGCGCCAGCTGGAGCATTGGCACACCGGCGCCATGACGAGGCGCGCCAACGTGCTCGATTGGCTCGAGCCGGGACCGACGGCGAGTCTTCACCCGGAGACGCTTGCCCATTACGGGATCAAGCCCGGCGCAACGATCCGCGTCACGACGCGCCGGGGAAGCATCGAGCTCACAGCGCGAGCGGACCTCGCCGTCAAGGAGAACATGGTTTTCATCCCGTTCGCCTATGTCGAGGCGGCCGCGAACATTTTGACCAATCCACAGCTCGACCCGATCGGCAAGATTCCCGAATACAAATACTGCGCGGTGAGGATCGAGGCTGCGAAAGGAAAAGAGCACCCTGTCGCGGATCCCGGGCTTAACGTGACGGCCTCGGGTCTGTGACCCGGATTTTCGGATGAACGCAAAATTGAATGTCGCCGGGCTGCTTCTCGCCGGCGGCAGGTCGAGCCGCATGGGCGGTGGCGACAAGTGCTTGAGGCCGCTCGCCGGCAAGCCGATCCTCGCGCGCATCGTCGAGCGGTTGAGGCCTCAGGTCTCCGGCATCGTGATCAGTGCCAATGGAGACGCGTCACGCTTTGCGGATTATGGCCTCCCGGTGGTTGCCGATAGTATCGCCGGCTTTGCCGGACCGTTGGCCGGCGTGCACGCTGGGCTCGAATGGATCAAGGAGAACTGCCGCGACGCAACGCACGTGGTCACGGTCGCGACCGACACGCCGTTCTTTCCGATCGACCTCGTGGATCGCTTTCGCGCCGAAGCAAGGGACGACCTCACGCTCTTGGTGGCTCGCTCGGATGAAGGCGTGCATCCCGTCATAGGTCTTTGGCCAGTTGCGCTCGCACCGGCGATTCGGAGCTTCCTCAAGCAAGAGAAGCGCAAGGTCGGGCAATTTACTGAAGAGCAGCGGGCGATCGAAGTGTATTTTCCAAAGGTTGAAATCGGGGGCGTGCCAATCGATCCCTTCTTCAACATCAACGCCCCGGAGGACCTTGCCAGGGCGAACGCGATGATGGGGCGAGCAAAATGAAGCCGCCGCTGTTCGGTGTGGCCGGCTGGAAGAACTCCGGCAAGACGACGCTTATGGCCAACCTCGTGGCAGAACTCTCTGGCCGCGGCCTCGTGGTCTCGGTCATCAAGCATGCTCACGAGCGCTTCGACATCGATCATCCCGGCCGCGACTCCTTTAAGCTGCGCGAAGCCGGTGCGGCGCAGATTGCTCTGTCCTCCCCGCGGCGTTTTGCCTTGATGCGCGAGCTTCGAGGCGAGCCCGAACTCGTTTTCGCGGACATTTGCCGTTACCTCGGGCCTTGCGATCTCGTGCTCGTAGAGGGCTTCAAGCGCGAGAACTTTCCGAAAATCGAGATCCGCAGGGAGGGTGCGGCCTCGCGCGAGCCGCTTCTTGGGACGTTCCCGGGAATCGTCGCTCTTGCCTCCGATCGGCCCGAAGCGGAAGTGGCGAGCCTTCCAACTTTCCATCTCGATGATAAGACGGCGATTGCCGACTTCATCATCGAGCATCTCGACGTCAAATCTCCATGACCTCGAAGCTCGCCGACGATTGTTTCGTCCTGGACAAGGACCGCATCGCCCATAGCGAGGCGCTCGCCATTCTCAAGGCTCGGGTGCGGATCGTCGCGAGCGTCGAGGAGGTTTGGCTTGCCGGCGCGACCGGCCGCTATCTCGCCGAAGCGATCATGGCACCCCGCCCCATCCCGGCCCATGACAATGCCGCCGTGGACGGTTACGCGTTCGCTCATGCTTCGTACGACAGCGCAACCGGCGGCCGCCTCAGGATCGCCGGTGAAGCCTCGGCGGGGCATCCTTTCTCCGCGAGACCCTCGCCGAGGGACGCGGTCCGCATCTTCACCGGGGCCGTTATGCCCGAAGGCCTCGATACGGTTGTCATGCAGGAAGACGTGACGATCGACGGCGAAGACGGCGAGCGCTGGATCACCATTCCTCCCGGTCTCAAGCGGGGCGCCAACCGACGATCGGCAGGCGAGGACGCCAAGACGGGAGAGGTGCTGGTCTACGCAGGCACGCGACTGAGACCGCAGGAAGTCGCAAGCGCGGCCGCGACCGGGCTCGACCGGCTCCGTTGCTATACGTCGCTCAAAGTGGCCATCGCCTCGACCGGCGACGAGATCATGCGGCCGGGCGAACGCTTTGCGATCGGCAAGGTGTACGATGCCAATGCCCCGATGATCGAGGGACTCCTCAAGGCGGTCGGCGCTGAGGCGATCGATCTCAGCATCCTGCCGGACAAGGCCGAGCTTGTTCGCGCGGCGCTCCTGGAGGCAAGCAAGACTTACGATGCGATCATCATCTCCGGCGGCGCCAGCCAGGGAGCGGAGGATCACGTGGCCCGCAGCATCGATGCGCTCGGCACGCGGCATCTTTGGCAGATCGCCATCAAGCCGGGGCGGCCGATGAGCTTCGGCCAGATCGGCGACGCCCTGGTTCTCGGCCTCCCCGGCAATCCCGTTGCCGTTTTCGTCTGCTTCCTGATGTATGTTCGCCCGGTGCTGACTCGGCTTGCCGGAGGATCATGGCCCGAACCGGTGCGCTATCCCCTGCCCGCGGCGTTCAGCCAAAAGAAGAAGTTGGGCCGGCGCGAGTTCTGGCGCGCAAAACTGATCAACGCCCATGGCCGGCTTCAGGTCGTCAAATTTCCCCGCGACGGCTCAGGCCTGCTCTCTTCGCTCCGCGAATCGGACGGCTTGATCGAGGTGCTTGAGGATATTCCCGAGGTGCGCGAGGGCGACACGGTGAATTTCATGCCGTTCTCCGAATTCGGCCTGCTTCGATGAAGTCGGCATGTCCTCCGAGGTCCGAGGCGACGCCGGTTAGCGCAATTGATTGGACCTCATGCGCCGAGACTCACGGACCGCACCGACATTGGTGAGACGGAAAAGCGGCTTGCGGTCTTGGCCGCAGCAGTGATGGCCGCAAGGTCCGGCGGCCCCGGCGGCACGAGCCAGCTTCCACCCACGCATTCCACCGCGTCGAGCGCGAGCCATTCCGGTGCCGTCGCTTCGGTGATGCCGCCGGTCGGACAGAAGCGGCATTGTGGAAACGGCGCCGCGAGCGCCTTTAGCGCCGGAATTCCGCCGGCCGCGACGGCGGGGAAGAACTTGAACCGGCTGAAGCCCGTGTCGAGGCCCCGCATGATGTCGGATGCCGTGGCGACGCCGGGCAGGAACGGCGCTTGCGACTCGATTGCCGCCTTGGCGAGTGGCTGAGTGAGACCGGGCGAGACGATGAAGCGCGCACCAGCTTTCAGACTTGCATCGAGATCGCGTTCGTTCAGGACGGTGCCAGCCCCGACGATGGCTCCATCCACCTTGGCGATCGCGGCGACGGCATCGAGTGCAGCTGGCGTGCGCAAGGTAACCTCGATTGCCCTGAGACCGCCGGCCACCAAGGCTTCGGCGATCGGGCGTGCCGAGGCGCCATCGGAAATGGTGACCACGGGGATCACAGGCGCGAGCCGCATGATGGACTCGATCGTTCTCATCAACTGTGCTGCTCGGCAAAGGCGGCGACGGCGCCCAGCAGTCCCGGCTGAGGATGAACGTTCACCTTGACCGGAATCGTGGACATCAAGCGCTCGAATCGCCCCTTGGCGGTGAACCGGCCGCCGAACCCCGAACGCGGCAGCAGGTGGGCGATGCGCAAGCCTAGCCCGCCGGCGATGACGACGGCCTTTGAGCCATGAGCAAGCGCAATGTTGCCCGCGAAGCTTCCGAGGATCAGGCAAAAGCGATCGAGCGCAGCAACCGCAAGACTGTCGTTGCCCGAAAGCGCCGCGGTCCAGACGGCCTTGTCGTCGCCAACGTGAACCGTGCGTCCTTCGATTGCCGCGAGCGCCTCGAAAATATTGGCGAGTCCCGGACCGGAAAGAACGCGCTCGACCGAGACTCTCGGGTACCGCCGGCGCAATCGCGCGAGGATCGCATCTTCGATGGCGTCGACCGGAGCGTAGTCGATATGACCGCCCTCGCATTCGATGACGCGATCGGCGCCCCCGCTGCGGAGCACGTAGGCCACGCCGAGCCCGCTGCCGGGACCGACAATACTGATAACGCCCTCCCCCGGCAGGGATACGTCAGGTCCGCAGACATGGCTAAGATGTTCCGGACCGACACGCAGGACGGCGTGACCGATCGCGCCGAAATCGTTGATTAAAGTGACGCGGTCGACACCGAGCCTCTCGGCAATCATGGCCGGGCGAATGATCCACGGGTTGTTGGTGAGCTTGAGCAGGTCGCCGGAGATCGGACAAGCGACGGCCAACGCCACCGCGCGCGGTAGAGGCCGTCCCAATTGCCGGCCGAAGGTCTCCCACGCGGTCTGAAGGCTCGCATGCTCGGCGGTCTTGAAGACGACCGCATCGCCGAGGCTCACCACGCGTCCGGCTTCGACTTTCGCGATCGCGAACCGCGCATGGCTTCCGCCAATATCTGCCGCCACCAACTCCATCGCGATCGGCCCTTCCTCATAATCCAGCTGCTGCCAGAATCGCCGACGCGCCGCTCTCCGCTCCGTCGGCGCCCTCACGCATCAAGGCGAACAACTCGCGCCCCGTGCCGGAGGAAGGCGCGGGCGGCGGCGCATTTTCGCGCCTCTCCCACTCACGGCCCTCGACGAGAGCGGCCAGCTCGCCGCAATCGGCGCTCAGCCGGACCAGGTCCCCGTCACGGAGTTTGGCCAAAGGCCCGCCGCACAACGCCTCGGGGCTCACATGGATCGCCGCCGGAACTTTGCCCGAGGCGCCGGACATGCGCCCGTCGGTGACAAGCGCTACCCGGAAGCCGTGCTCCTGCAACACGGCGAGCGAGGACGTAAGCTTGTGCAGTTCCGGCATGCCGTTGGCTTGCGGGCCCTGAAAGCGCACCACCACGACCACGTCGCGATTGAGCTCCCCTGCCCTATAGGCGGTAAGCACCTCGTTCTGGTCGGAGAAGATTCGTGCTGGCGCCTCGATGGTCCACCGAGAGGGATCGACGGCGCTCGTCTTGAAGATGGCGCGTCCGAGATTGCCCGTCACCAGGCGCATGCCGCCATCGGGTCTGAACGGATCGGATGCCGGACGCAGCATCGTCCCGTCGCGGGAGGTGAGCGGCGGCTCCTGCCAGATCAGCGTTTCTCCGTCGAGTTTGGGCTCGCGCGCGTAGTCGGCCAGGCTCTGGCCGCCGACAGTCAGGAGATCGCGGTGGAGCAGCCCCGCATCGAGCAGGGTCGCGATGGTGAAGGCCATGCCGCCGGCTGCCTGGAAGTCGTTCACGTCGCCGGCGCCGTTGGGATAGATCCGCGCGATCAACGGGACGACGGCCGACAGGCGATCGAAGTCCTCCCAATCGATCACGATTCCCGCCGCGCGCGCGATCGCCGGCAGGTGGATCGCATGGTTGGTCGACCCGCCGGTCGCGAGCAGACCGACAGCAGCATTGACGACCGCCTTTTCGTCAACCACGCGGCCGAGCGGCCGATAGTCGTTGCCATTCCAGCCGATTTCAGCCAGTCGGTGAATGGCAGCGCGGGTCAGCTCCTGCCTGAGCCTGGTGCCGGGATTGGCGAAGGCGGCGCCCGGAACATGCAGGCCCATCACCTCCATCATCATCTGGTTGGAATTGGCGGTGCCGTAGAAGGTGCAGGTGCCGGGCTCATGATAGGAGGCGGCCTCGGCGGCGAGCAGCTCGTCGCGTCCGGCCTTGCCTTCGGCGTAGAGTTGGCGGATGCGCTGCTTCTCCTTGTTGGAGAGGCCCGAGGGCATCGGCCCCCCCGGCACGAGGACTGCCGGCAGATGTCCGAATCTAAGCGCACCGATCAAGAGGCCGGGCACGATCTTGTCGCAGATGCCTAGAAGTGCCGCCGCTTCGAACATGCCGTGGCTGAGAGCGATAGCGCTCGACAGCGCGATCGTGTCGCGGCTGAACAGCGACAGCTCCATGCCAGGCTGGCCTTGCGTTACCCCATCGCACATGGCGGGGACGCCACCCGCGACTTGAGCGGTCGCTCCCACTTCGCGAGCAAACAGCTTGATCTGATCGGGATAGCGCCCGTAGGGCTGATGCGCAGACAGCATGTCGTTATAGGCGGTGACGATCCCGATATTCATCGCCTTGCCGTCGCGAAGCGCGTCCTTGTCCTCGCCGGCGGCGGCAAAGCCATGC
>NZ_DASRGO010000137.1:0-4965 GCF_035650995.1 Methyloceanibacter sp.
GGTATTGCCGTCCGGCGCCGGGCTGCCGGGACCGGCGCGCTCGCCGAAACCCGCCACCGACATCTCGCCATCGCGCACCGCGCCGATGACCACGGCCGGGACCTTGGTGTCCAGGATGAACACCTGTCCGGTGAATCCGACAATCTCGTCGAGCAGGGCATCGGCGCGCGCCGCCGTGCCACTCGCAATAAAGCCTGCGCCAAACACCGCCGCCGCAAGAGCGGTGCGTAAACTGAACGAACTGCGATAAGTCATAGCGCGCCGCCTCCGCCCCTTACGGCGGCACTATGCACAAGAGTTGAGGTTACGGCTAGGCCGGATGGGAGCTTCTAGTGCACGCTCACCGGCACGAGGTCATTCTCGATGGCGTTGGCGATGGCGGCATTGCGGCTCTCGGCGAGAGCGATTGGCGTGCCGTCGGCGCCGAGCACCGCGTAGAACTCAATGCCCTTCGGCGCCTTCTGCAAAGCCGGGAACAATCTCTCGGCCACCTCCGGATCGAGCTGTTTGATGTAGGCCACTTCGCCATCGCCGAGTTGTGCGAGCTCGCTGCGGCTCATGAAGGCGCGCGCAAGATGATCGTCTTCTTCGTATTTGTTCATCGCATTAAAATCCTTCCTGAGAGCCGATGTGGCCAAGGCACGTCCAAAGAGCAGGCACAGCCAAAGATACGAGTCAGCCGGCGGTAAGGATGCCGACCTTCTGCACGCGCTTTTCCTTGCGCGGTCGGACGAGATCGACCGCAAGGAGGCCGTTGTGCAGTTCGGCCTTTCCGACCTCGACTCCGCTCGCGAGCACGAAGCTTCGCTTGAACTGGCGTGCGGCGATGCCGCGATGCAGATACTCCCTCGTATCGTCGTCGCGTTGCCGGCCGGAGACGATGAGCGCGCCGTCTTCGACCATCACCTCGAGCTCATCGGGCCCGAAGCCGGCGACGGCAAATGTGATGCGCATGGTCTCGCCGTTCGGCATGAGCTCGATGTTGTAGGGCGGGTAGCCCGAAGCCGTCTTTGCCGCCCCGCGCGGCTCGCGCTCGCCCGCGAGAAAGAGCCAGAGATTGCTGTCGAGGATGGTCATGCGCGACATCGGAGCGAACGCCCTTTCATAAGCGGCTGCGCCCTGTCGTTGGGTTCTTGAGGCCCTTGCGGCGCCTCAGGAAATGCTCGTGCCGCCGCGGCTTCCGAGCAACTCAACTCGGTTCGGCATATGGGGAAAACGGGCTGTAGATTCAAGCATGCGGGCCCTGGGCGCCCGGCGGCAACTTCCGTCCGGCCGCGCCTTCGACTAAGCTCCGCCGCCGTTCTCGTTTCCGTGGGGGAATCCTTACGGCCATGATCTGGTATGTCAGCTCAAAAACGGGCGACGATGCTCATGACGGGCAGAGCCCCGCCACGGCCTTCGCCTCGGTTGCGCGCGCCGTCGAGAAGGCTTCGCCGGGAGATACGATCCTCATCGCTCCCGGCGTCTACGACCAAGGCCTGCCGGCGCGGGTGAGCGAAGCGCGTGCCGCCAACATCACCGTTGCTGTGACCGGAACTTAGCCGATGACGAACGGAACGAAGCGCTTGAAGACGGGACTCTTGCTGTTTCCTGGGTTTCTCCCGCTCGATGCCGTCGGTCCCTACGAGGTGCTCGCGCGCGCACCCGAACTGGATGTGCGGCTCATTGCCAAGACGAAAGGAGCGGTGCAAAGCGAGCTTGGTCTTGCGCTCATCGCCGAGGAGGACTTCTCCTCGGCGCCCGATCTCGACATTCTCTGCGTGCCGGGAGGAAAGGGCATCGTTGAGGCCGCCGCGGATGGCGCCACCCTCGACTTCCTCAAGCGCCAGGGGGCCCAGGCCCGCTATGTCACCTCCGTCTGCACCGGCTCGCTTCTCATAGGCGCCGCCGGGCTGCTTCGGGGCTACCGCGCCACGACCCATTGGCTCAGCATCGGCCTCTTGCCGCTCGTCGGCGCACTCCCCGTGAACGAGCGCGTGGTCAAGGACAGGAACAGGATCACGAGCGCGGGCGTCACCGCAGGCATCGACCTCGCCCTGACTCTCGTCGGCGAGGTCGCGGGCACGCGCGAGGGCGCCGCGATCGAGCTGATGTTGCAATATGATCCGGCTCCGCCCTTCAAGTCGGGCGACCCGGCCACCGCGGAACCTGCGCTCGTGCAGGAGATCGCCGCCGCGCGAGCAGCGCTTCAAGACAAGCGGCGCGCCTTCTTCGCCAAGCTCGCGAGCTAGCGCAGCACGCTTTCAAATCTCGCTCGGCTCGTTGCCGCTCGCCGTCTCGACGACGCGCAGGCGTTTAACCGTCAGGTCGTCGATCTCGACAGTGCGGAGGTGAAGCTTATCGGCTTCGGCCCTGAGGATGCGTAAGCGTCCGATGGCGAGCGCGCCGATTGCCAAAGCGCCGACCGCAAGCGCACCGAGAGCGAGAGCGCCGATGGCAACCGACGGCGTGGCAGCCGGTGGCAGCTCGAGATAGCTACCCCGCGACCCGTGACGGGAGGGAAATGGTGGAGCCAGGCGGGATCGAACCGCCGACCTCGTGAATGCCATTCATTTGCTCCTACGTTGCGCCGCAACGCTTTTCTGGCATCAGCGGCAGTTTTAACCCCTTGAAAATCAAAAAGTTGACGCTCATCGCTATGTCATTGATGGGCACGGCTATGGCACCTAAAATGGCCGTCCATTTATGCATATCGTATACATAGGAGCGGCCCGATGGAACAGGAGCGGATAGAACGCAAGCGGCTGAAGAAGCCGCCGCGCGGCGAGCGCAACACCAGCATCATGACCGATCTCTCGATCTCCCGCATGAAGCCGCGCAAGAAGCAGGTTCTTACGTGGGACAAGGTGCAGAAAGGACTATACCTGCTCGTCAGTCCAGGTGGCACCAAGACGTTCCGGCATCAGTTCAAGCTGAACGGCAAATGGGTGACGCGCACGCTCGGCCGCTTCGGCGAGGTGACGACTGACACTGGCGAGAACGCGAACATCGCATGGGCGCGCAATCGAGCCCGTCAGGATCGCGCTTTGGCGTCGGAGGGCATTGACCCCCGCGCACAGCATCAGCCGACCTCGCGCCGCTCATACGAAACGATAGTGGAAGAGTTCATCGAACTTTACGCCAAGCCGCGTCAGCGCACATGGGCGCAGACGAAACGGATCCTTCTCGACGGCACGGACAATCGCGAGCGCGGGGGCAAGGACACTAGGCGCTCGCCCTGGCTGAAGCGCTCGATGGCGAACATCACTAAGAAGGACGCCTACGATCTGCTCGAGGGGATGATCGCCGAAGGGCACGGGCCGAAGGCGAAGATCACGGAGGCATGGCTCAAGACGCTTTGGAAGTGGGCGGCGCGAACAGACCGCGTTCCCGCCAACGTCATGGATGCCGTCATCATCGACTACGAGAAGAAGCACAGGGAGCGCGTCTACACCGACGCCGAGCTGATCTCGATTTGGAAGGCCGCCGAGGCGCTGCCGGCTGTAGAGCGTGCTTTCATCAAGCTGCTCATGCTTCTGGCTCCGCGCAAATCGGAATTGGCCGGAATGAGAGCCAAGGAGATTGCCGATGGCGTCTGGACGACGCCGCACGAGCGCACGAAGTCAAAGAAGAAGGCGCGCAAGAAGCGTGTCTACGTCACGCCCCTGCCACCCCTCGCCCAAAGAATCCTCAAGGGGCTGATCAAGGACGACACCGATCTTGTGTTTCCCGGACGCGGTGGTGTGCCGTTGAGTCCGACAGGGCCGCTCAAGAAAAAGCTGGTGAAGGCAGGTGCACCGGCGGACCTCACCTACCATGCGTTCCGTCACACGCTGGCGACGTGGTTGGAGAACAACGGCCACGACACCTTCGACAGGGCGCTTGTGCTCAATCATGCCGAAGCAGGCGTGACGGCGGGCTATTCGCATGGCATCGCGCTGGAACGGAAACGCGAACTGCTTGAGAAGTGGGCCGACCACGTCGAGGCGAAGGTGAAGGTGAAGGGCACTGCCTTACTGCGCTGATCTAACCTGTGCTATCGTGTTGGCCCTTGAGGGAGGGCGTCATGGTTTCACTGGGTCTGCGCTTCGCTCTGCTCAAATCCCGGATCAAGAATGGCAAGCAACCAGAGCAAATGGCTTTGGCCGAGGAAGCGATCACACGCGGGATGGAGCTTGCAAAAAAGGCATTGGACTTAGAACTCGGTGGCGTGATGGCTGCTGCATTTGAGAACCCGTCTGCCTTTGCTGACGAGGAAGGTCTCGAGCAGGGCTTGCTCTACGTGGAGCGACAGTTTCTGTGGGGCCTCTTCCACGAGTTCGTCCACGAGTATCCAACGCCGGTGAACAGCTACGACCGTATCAAGGTCCTGCTCATCAATTGGCTCATGAAGACGCGGGAACGTTCACTTGAGCAAGCTCGCGACGAAGCGAACGCCGTTGAAGACCTGTTCAATCGCGACGACACACTGTTCGGGATCGTCTCGCAATTCGGCAAGGATGCCTATTACGGGAAACACTCAAACGGGATCGCGAAGGTTTTGAAGGCGCTGCTTCAGGCGCGCTCCGAGCGCCTTGCGAAAGAGTCGTCGGCTTAATGGAGCGAAGACCGATTTGGCGGCGAGATGCCGTGCGCGCCCAAATCGAGGCTGCTATCGCCCTATTCGCTCAAGGCAAACCGATACCGTCGCTCTCGCTGGCAGGAGCCGCAGAGGAAGCCACTCCCGCCACTAACGAACCGTATGTCTTCGAGAAGGCGAAGCAGGTCGGTCCCGAAAGAGGGTATGGCACTGCGCAGGAAGTCGGCCAACGACTGAATGAGACGCGGAACTGGCTAAAACACCACGACGCACAAAAGCCGGACCCTCATTACTTCCACGAGGTCGAGGCCATCTTTATGATCCTTCGCGCCGCGACAAAGTATCAGGCCGCCTACGGCGACGATGACATAGAGGGGCTTGCCAAGTTTCGCGATTGGCTGGTGGGT
>NZ_DASRGO010000138.1:0-8522 GCF_035650995.1 Methyloceanibacter sp.
CCCAATCGCGGCCGGCTGTGCTATCACCACGCCGCCCGAACGAGCCCGGTGGGGGATCGTCTAACGGTAGGACAGCGGACTCTGACTCCGCCAGTCTAGGTTCGAATCCTAGTCCCCCAGCCAGGTTTTTCAATGAGATAGACACGACCTGCGGGCGCCGCTCGGCGGCGTGTCGGCACCATGTCGGCACCGCGGCGAAGACCGGCGGGCGAGGGTGTCCGCCGGGGTAGCCGCGGCGAGGCGCCGACCGGAGGCGAACCCGGATCGCCGTCCGGCGGACCGTCGGGCCCGCCTGCCGCTCGGGCCGCCGCTCGCTGCGATCGCGCGCGTATCCTTAACCATGCGTGGCCTCACCTATTCAGTCTCGAACCCCTGGCTGTCGAACTTCAGGGTGCGGCAGTTTTCCGTCACGGTGCGGATGAGCTGATCGCTCGCGCCGTTCGGCAGGCGGGCATCGATCTCGATGGTGACGGTGACTGCCGCGCCCACCTGACCGGCGAGATGAGCAATCACCTCGTCCGCGATTCGGCCGGCGTCGCGCCCCACGCGCGTCGAATCCACCCGCACTGACCCATGGAAACGCCGAAGCTGCTGAGCGACCGGCGGTATCGGAGGCGTTTCGCCGGTACCGGGATGAGGATCGGATCCTCCACCGCTGGGGCTGGGGGTGGGGCCGGGAGTACCTGGGGACGGCGTCTCTGCATCCAGTTGCTTGCCGGCCACGTCCGGCTTGACGAGAAGCCCGGAACTGTCGGCCGAGATGTTGACGCCGTGCCCGCCATGCAGCCCGCGATAACGTGACGCCGTTTCGTCGTAGCTCTCCGCATAGCCGAACGTGTCCGTGCGCCATGTCAGCAGGGCGAGCCCATCCCGGATGGCCTGCACCAGCACCTCGGGACCGGCGAGACGAGGCAGATAGAGATAGCGCGCGAAATCGTCGATGAGCTGCTTCACCGCGACGTGGTCGCCGCGCCACAGCGGAACATCGTCGAGATGTTTGCGCAGGATCGTCGAGCCCAGGCTAGCGACCAGTAACTCATCGCTGCGCAGCTTCTTGCTCGCCCGGACTGCCAGGGCGTCGTTGCCGGTGAGCCGGGAAGCCTGCCAGACGACCGGCGCCTGCGGCGTCGATTGCTCCGGAACCAGCAGCCATTGATAGGTTTCGGGCAGTCGCGCCGTCACCGCGCCGTCGGCGGCCTGCTTCTGGGTCTCGGCCTGCCGGGTCTGGTGGGGGTCGAGGTTGAGCGCCTCCTTCTCGGCGACGATCGACGACCAGGCCAGATATTTGCGCAGGGCCTCGTCGAGGTCTTGCAGCCGCACCTTGTCGGCGGCGAGGAAGACGAGCGTGTTGCGGTAGAGGCGTGGCGCGTTCCCGCGCGATTCAAGGATCGCCTTCGCAGCCGTCTCGGCGGCGTTGCCGCTTTCCCTGGTGTAGGCGTGCTCGGCTGAGAGAACGACAAGCCGCGCGTCGTAGTCGTCGGGCACGTCCCCGCCCGAGCGTGGCATCGGGTGAACGCGCGAGAAATCGCCGTTGCGCTTGAGGTCGGCGCGCAATCGCGCCTCCAACTCGGCGGCCACCTTGTCCGGGTCGCGCTTGAGCTGCTCGGCGCGGTCCTCGGCCAGCTTCGTTACCGTCTGCTGGGTCGCGTACCAGGCGCGCGGTCCGTCCTGATAGAGATAGGTAGCCGCCGAGGCGAGCCGGCGCAGCGCATCGCCGAAGACGGCCGGGGTTTCGCCCGGCATCACGCAGCCGAGCTTCACGCGCCGGTCCTCGAGGCCGCGATGCGCAGCCGCCGCGGTCGGCGCCGAGCCCAGATAGATCGTACGCGCCACACGCCTTGTCGCCGACACCTTGCCGAGGTTGGGCACCTCGCCGTCGATCCGCAGCGGCAGCGAATTGGGGCCGTCGACGTCTTTCTCGATGATCGGCACCCAGTTGTCCGAGAGGTATCGCGTCAGCTCGAACTGCACGCGCGGATCGTCGATCGGGATCGTCGAGGGCAGGATCAGCGGGCTGCGGTCGCCCTTCTCCCAGAGGCTGTGGATCACCGCCGCCATCAGGCGCAGTACGCCGCGCGTGCGCTGGAATTTCACCAGCGTCGACCAGTCGGTGTAGAGCCGGTCGAAGATCTCCGGGTGGATCGGATAGGCGGCCTGGATACGCCGTTCGTAGTCACCGCTACGGCACTCCGGCGGAAACTCGGCCGCCTGGGTCCGATAGAGATCGGCGAAGGCCCGCGCGGTCAGATCGCGCTGCTTGAACATATCGCCCGCGATCGGCTCGAAGAGCCGGCGCCGCACGATCTCGAAGCCCTCTTCCGCCGTCGCCGGACGCCACGACGATTCGACACGGCCCACGACGTTGCGCAAACGGTCGAGCGCCTCGCGGCCGCGAATGCCGCCGACTTCCACGTCATCGGCCTGGGTGTGCGGCGAGCCTGGCGTGTCGGACGCCGGCAGCGAGACGACGAGCAGGCAGTTCTTGGCGAGCTTCGCCGACTCGGTCAGCGCCTGCGCGAAGGTGAACTGGGTCTCGAAGCTGCCGGCCGGAAGATCGCTCTGGTCGTGAAGCTGACGCGCATAGGCGACCCATTCGTCTACCAACACAAGGCAAGGGCCGTATTCGACGAACAGCTCGCGCAGCACGTCGCCGGGGCTGGTTGCCTTCTCATCGTCCTTGGCGATGCGCGCGAACGCCTCGGCTCCGCCGAGCTGGTAGGCAAGCTCACCCCATAATGTCCGCACCACGGTGCCGTCGAATTTGGTGACGGGGTTACCGGGCGAAATCTTATTGCCGACGAGCACGACCCGCCGCGCCGTGGGCAGACTCTTGACACCCGCCTCGGCCAGCACCGCGTCGATGCCGGCGAGTTCCCCGGGCGCCGCGGTGCCGAACAGGTGGTAGAGCGCCAGCATCGAGTGGGTCTTGCCGCCGCCGAAATTGGTCTGGAGCTGCACGACCGGATCGCCCCCCTGGCCGGACAGGCGCTGCACGCCGCCCACGAGAAGCCGCTTCAGGCTCTCCGTCAGGAAGGTGCGGCGGAAGAACTCGACGGGCTTGCTGTATTCGTCGCTGCCTTCGCCCAGATGCACCTGCCACAGATCGGCAGCGAATTCTGCCTGCTGATAACGGCCGCTGGCGACATCGGCATGAGGCGTCACCACCTCGCGCCAGGGCTTCAGGTTGCCGGCCGCCGCCGGCTCGATCAGCGAGCCGCCGGCCTTGCGCTTTTCGCCGCGCACCTGCTCATCGAAGATGAGCCGGCGCAGCTCCATCTTCATCTTCCCGACCTCGTCGGCCTGCGGCGCCGAGACGGCCGTGAGCAAGCGCCCCATCGAATCCAGCGCCCGGTCGGTATCGTCGCTGGAGAAGGGATTCTGGTGCGCCCACTTGTTGCGTACATCCCGCAACTCGCTCACCAGGCTGCGCTCGGCGAAACCCAGCGTGCGCTTGAACACGTCGTTCCAGGTTTCCCACATCAGCTTCAGCAGGGCGGCAACGTCCCACTGCACGATCGGCTTGCTGCCCAGCATCGGGTCTTCGGCGAAGCGGCGCACGGCATCCATGCGCACGGTGCCGGCCTCCACGGCCGCCTGCACCTCGCGCTCGACGAACGGGGCGAGGCCCGCTCGCAGCAGGTCCATTGCCTTGCCGACGCGCTCCTGATTGGTCATGGCCATGGATCAGCGCTCCCCCGCATTGAAGAGGTCCGGTGCCGCCGTCGCCGATTTGCCTCCCTCCTGCGCCAGCCTCGCGATCTCGGGCCAGCTCTGGACCAGACCGTTATAGGCGAGCGCCTCGGCAGCGCGCTTCTTGCGCTCGCAGATGGTGTAGAGCCGGTAGGCGAGCTCCCGCGCCGTCTCCGCCCGGGCGCCTAGCTTGGCGACGAGGTCGGCCGCCGCGCTCTCGCCGCCGGTACCGAGCACGCGGATAAGGTGATGCACCATTTCCCAGGCGGTCAGGCGCGGGTCGGTCGCCGGGTCCCAATTCGCCGGCAACTCTTCCGGCTTCAGCAGTCTCACCCTGCCACGCTTCGATTCGAGAATACCGGACGTGGCAAGGCCCCCGACGGAGGTGTTCTTTGCCTTGCTCAGCGTCTCGGCGACGCCGTATTCGCCGTCGTTAAAGCCAACCTGCTCGAACCAGGCCAGCGCCCAACGACTGTCGGCGTCGAAGTCGCCTTCCTGTTCGGCCAGCGCCTCGTCGATCGTCGCGTTGATCAGCGCCAGCGCCTCACGCACCGAGACGGCGTTGCCCTCGGCGTCGAGTACCTTGGCGTAACGTGTATAAACCGCCATGCCGGGACCGATCGCGGCCTGCGCGAGGTCGACTGGCGCGATGTTGCCGGCCTGGAGGTGGCGGAGTGCGACAGGCAGCTCAGCCTTCAGCGCGGCGACGAATTCGCGGCGCGTGGTTGAAGGCGCATTCGCTGCTCGCGGACGGCAGACGAGGACGATGCTGGAGGCGAGCGCGTTGGTGCCGATTCCGATCGAACGGGCACCGCGCTCGGTCCGCATCGGCCATGTTCCGCTGAGAGCGAGACCAGCCCTGATTGCAGCATCGAGGAAAGTTTCCCAACCGGTGCTGGCCGTTCCGTCGTTGTCGTCGGTCTCAGACTGCTTGAAGGCATAATAGATGGTGATAGGGAAACCTGGGTGAGCCTGTTCGGCGAGGCGGCGCATCGCCTGCGTCATCCCGGTGAGAAAGAATTTCTCGGCAGCCTCTTTGCTGCCGTGTCGATAGGGCGTGGCGACAAGCTCTTCAGCTTTTGGCACCGCTATCGTGCCAAGCAAGCCCGGAAAAGTAGGCTGCAACGCTCGGCGCAACCACACGTAAAAAAAGTCGGACAGGTCCGCGTAGCCAATGTTGTCGTAGTAGGGCGGATCACTAGAAACAACAGCGTTCTTAGAAATGGACTGCGTCTGCGCGTCAGCATGCTCAGCCCATCCGGCAATGTCGACGCCCAACTGATCGAGCACGCGGCACATACTTCCGAGACTTGTAACAAGATCGCCCGCGGCACCAGAAAAAATACTCGACTCGGCAAAATCCCAAACCATGGGAATAGCTTGCCTTCGAAATAAATGCTGTGTTTGATCTGCGCTTGGCCCCCACTGGCAAAGAGCATTTTGAGCGTCAGCCAGCCGGCTTATGCCCAAGCCCAAATAAATCAGCACCGCCTCGGCATACGCCGTCACGCCCGTGCCGCCGTCGCGCAGGGGCTTGCCGTCATCGGTGAGGCCGGCGGCGATTGCGTCTTGGCGTGCGCGCTCGCGCGCTTCGCCCACGAGATCGGAGAACGTGGTCAGCGCGACGAGTTGGCGGTCGGTGAAGAGGTCGCCAAACGTTGTCAGGCCATAGGGAGGTGTCCACAGTGCGCGGGGATCAGGCGCAAGCGGCGTATCTGGCTTCCATTCTGGCTTGGCTTCCCCCGCCGCTTCTTCATGCTCCGGCGTTGGAGACAGATACACGCGCCCACGATCGCCTTCCGCAACGATCGCCATCAGCCTGGCGCCCATCCTCCCGGCTGTACCTTCGGCTTTGATGTAGTCCGGCGCGATCGGCGAGCCTGACATCACACAGCGGAAGTTCGCCCCGCGCGAAAGCTTCGTTCCGTTCTTCGCCGTCTCCGCATCCTTGGGCTTGCCGACCTTCACCGTGAACCGATAGCCGCGGTTCTCGATCACCGGCTCGACATAGGCTTCCTTGCCGGGCTTGGTGGAGAGCATGAAGGTCGAGGCCAGCGGCACGTCGATATTCGCATAGGCGGGGTTCGGGCTCTTCACCGTGCGCGCCCACAGCCAGGCGATGACCGTGAGCTTCTGGCCGACCAGCGGCTTCAGGTCCGGCCGCTCGGCCGCCATCTCGGCGGTGACCTCGACCTTCGGATAGAGATGGCCGATGCGCTTCTCGGCCTCGTCGCGCATCCACCGGCCGTAGTAACGCACATCCTCGGCCAGGCCCTGCGCACCCTTGTAGGAGCGAGGGAAGATAAGCGAGGAGCGAGAGGTCATATACGGCGATTGCGCCGCATCGTCGTTAGTATCCGACTGACCTCGTCCAGAAGCTCCCACAATACCTTCGTTTCCGCCACCGGAAACCATCCCTGCTTTTCGCAAATCAGCAGCAGCGTTTCCGTCTCCGCTAGCGAGCCGTGCGCGATTGCCAGGAAGTGTGCTTTGTCCTTCGGCGTCTCCCGCGTCCATCCCTCGGCGATGTTGGCCGCGATCGACACCCCCGCGCGCGTAATCTGCGACCGCATACCGTAGGTCTCCTCGCGCGGAAGCCGCTGCACGAGCCGGTAGAGCTCGTTCGCGATCTCCATGGCTTTCTGCCAGACGATCGTCTCCCGGTAATGCATTCTCCCCTGTCGCTTCTCGCTGCTCTCCCCTCGTTTCTGGATTGACCGGCGGCTTTCCCGCGAATTTCGGCGGGATCTCGATCATCGCCTTGTTGATCAGCACCGCCACCGGGTTGAGGTCGCTCGCATAGGCTTCAAGCCCCAGCCGCTGCGCCTCCAGCGGCAGGGCGCCGCCGCCCGCGAAGGGATCGTGAAAGGCCGGCAGCTTGTGCCGATCGAACAGCTCCTTCGCCCGCGGATGGTCGGCATTGTCGGCACAGGCGCGCCGCCAGCTCTGCCAGATTTCGTCCCGCGCCTTCTGCAGCACCGCTTCGTTGGTGGTGTTCTCCCATTTCACCAGCTCTTCGATGATGTTGAACAGGCGCTGGCGCTCGAGGTCCGCGGCGCACTCGGCAAGCGTCGGTTCCGGGCCTCGCTCGGCGTCGTCGGGCTTGGCCGCCCAAGCCTCCCGCCGCTTCCTCCATTCCCGCTCCGCGGCCCGGCGGACGTCGGCAACGCCGAGCAGCGTGTCCACATATTCGGACGGATCGTCCACCATCTGCGCGAAGATCACGGCGCGCGCCGCCGCGAGCGGCCGCCGCGCCCACCACAGATGCAGCGTGCTCGGATGCCCGTGGCGGATCGATTTCTCGCGCGCCGAGGCGGCGTTGATCGCATCCAGCGGCAGCGCGACCTCGATGAGCTTCTTGCGGGTTCGGACCATGTTAGGGCTCGTAGCTCAGCAGTTCCGGCAGCGTGACAAGCTCGGGCCCACGCGGCGGCGCGTTCTTCCGCCAGCCCCCTTTGAAGCCCTGAAGCTTCCCGATCGGAATCTGCTTGTTGGCGGGTAGTTCCCGAAGCCCCTCGACATGCCAAAAAGTGGCCCAATGGCCCTTGTTGTCGGCCAGAGGGTAGGCGGTTGTCGGGGGGCGGTACTTCATACCGTCGGGATGGGCTCCCCCCTTGCTGTCGACCGAACGCACGTACCAGCCAAACCAGCAAACGATGAACGTGTCCTTGGCGGGCGCATCTTCGTCATGGGACGGATAGATCAGTGCGGCAACCGGCAAGCCATCGCGCATCTGATCCAAGTTGCGGAAGAATTCCCATTTTCGGGTCCCAAAGGCGACGGACCCCTCTTTGGTGCAGACTTCGAGGCCTGTCTGGAGATGCTCCAAGGGGACAGGCGCCAAGATCGCGAAATGAAGATCGTTGCTCAATCAAGGCTCCTCACGATGGCAACGCCGCTTCGGCGAGCAATTGCGCGATGGGAAAATTGACGGTGGCGCCGGCGAAGTCGGTGGTGATGCCCTTCTCGTGGAAAGGCCGGCGCAGATAGCGAACCTCATGCGATCCGTCCGCGCCAAACGCGACCATCGCCAGGATGAAATCGTCGGGCTTGTTCAGCGAATAGAGGATCTCGTTCTTCGTCACGGTGACGGTGTCCGCGCCCGCGACGCGGCCCTTGACCTCGATGAAACGCAGGCGTCCGGTGCCGGGAATGGCGCTTTCGATGTCGTAGCCGAGCTTGTCCGACTCCCGATCGACGGGCACGAAGCCGAGGCTGCGCTCGATTTCCATGACGATCTCCCGCGCCCGCGCGGCCGCGGCCTGGGTATCGACCACGGCCTGGACCGCCTGCGGCTGCCCGCCCATCGCGCGGATCAGTCCGATCGGCGCGACCAACAGGCCGCCGAGCACCACGGGCGGCAGCGGCGCCAACTGGCGCTCGCGCTTGATCTCGTCCATGCGTCTCTGAAGGCGGGCCTGAAGTTCGTCCGCCCGCTTGCGCGCTTCGCCCGAGTTCAGCCGCGCATTGGCCTTGCCGGCGCGCTCCTGCTCTTTGAGCTGCTCGGCGCGGAAATCCCAGTAGTTGATCTCCTTGGTCAGCCGGTCTTTGACCGCCGCCTCGGTCTTGTCGAGCAGCGCGAGCTTGCGGTCCCGGACCTCGGCCAGATGCTCCGGCACCACCTCCGCGATAGCGTGCGCCTGGGCCTTACTTTCGAGGTCGCGCCCGATCCACGCGGCCTCGGGCCGCGCCAGGATCGCTTCCGCCGTCGGCTCGCCGTCGCCCAGCGGGCGGTAGTCGAGATAAGGCGCGTAGTTGATATGCCGCGCCGTTCCCTCAGCGTCGATCTCCACGAACAGCAACCGCTTCGACACGACCCGGCGTTCGCCGGA
>NZ_DASRGO010000139.1:0-5696 GCF_035650995.1 Methyloceanibacter sp.
CGATCAATCGCGACGGGCGCAAGCGAACCGCATACGAGCTGCTGTCCTACCCGGAAATCGACCTTGCCCGGCTTCAGTCCATTTGGCCCGAAATTCGATCCATTTCTCCCGCCATTTCCGCGCAAATCGCCGCAAATGCGCGCTATTCGGTCTACGTCAAGCGCCAGGAAATGGACATCGCCGCCTTCCGCAAGGACGAGGGCATTGCGATCCCCGACGGCTTCCCCTTCTCTGCCTTGCCCGGGCTCTCGACCGAGCTTAGGCAGAAGCTCGAGCGGAACCGGCCCGAGACACTCGGCCAGGCGGCGCGGCTCGACGGCATGACGCCTGCGGCGCTCATGCTTCTCCTTGCCCACTTGAAGAGGGGTCCGGCCGCAAAGAGCGCCTGAGCATGGCAAAGGTTAACGCGTCCTTTACCGTCCGTGGACCCCAGGAGTTCGCCGAAGCCTTTAAAGTTCCACGTGAAACAATCCACAGGCTGACGCGCTACGCGGAGCTCCTGGCCCTCTGGCAAAAGCGCATCAATCTCGTCGCCCCTTCCACCCTCGATGAACTTTGGTCGCGCCACTTCGCCGACTCCGCTCAACTCTTGAGCCTTGCGCCGGATGCGCGACTCTGGCTGGATCTTGGCTCAGGGGCAGGCTTTCCCGGGCTCGTGATTGGCATCGTCCAAGCCGGGACGCCTCATTTCCGCATGCATCTCGTCGAGAGCAACCACAAGAAATGCGCCTTCCTCGCCGAAGTCGCACGCGCGACCGAGGCCCCTGTGGACATCCATCCCATGCGTATTGAAGACCTCGCCGAAAGCGCTCAAAGCCTGACGCCTGACGTGGTCAGCGCGCGCGCTCTTGCGCCGCTCCCCCGTCTCTTCGAGTTGGCAGCGCCGTTCTTTGGGGAAAGGACCAGGGGGCTGTTCCCGAAAGGTCGAGAGGCCGAGGCCGAAGTCGATGCCGCGCGCGAAGGCTGGACGTTCTCTTCCCGCCTCCATCCGAGCCTGACCTCGCGCGACTCCAAGATCGTCGAGGTGACGGCGCTTTGTCCCCGGGCCAGGACGAAGGGTGACAAACCATGAGCACCTTTCCCGTGAGCGCTTTCGCGCCGCGCCGCGCCCGGGTGCTCGCTCTCGCCAACCAGAAAGGCGGCGTCGGCAAGACCACGACCGCGATCAACCTCGGCACCGCGCTCGCCGCCGTCGGCGAACGGGTTCTCATCATCGATCTCGATCCGCAAGGGAACGCGAGCACGGGCCTCGGCGTCGAGCAACGCCCTGTCTCGACCTTTGATGTCTTAAGCGGCGCCGCGACCATCGCCGATGCGCGCGTCGCCACGCACGTGCCGCGCCTCTCGATCGTGCCCGCCACCATCGACCTCATGGCCTTCGAGCGCGAGGCCGCGGCGTCAAGCGGCAAGCACTATCGCCTGCGCGATTGCCTCGCCGCGATGAGCGCCTCCGAGGACCCCGAAATCGCCACGAGCTACGTTCTGATCGACTGCCCGCCTTCGCTCAATCTTCTCACCGTGAATGCGCTTGCAGCGGCCGACGCCGTGCTCGTGCCGCTGCAATGCGAGTTCTTTGCGCTCGAAGGTCTCGCCCAGCTCTTGAGCACTGTCGAGGAGATCAGGGTCCGGCTCAACCCGAAGCTTCAGATTCACGGCGTGGTGCTCACCATGTACGACCAGCGCACCAGCCTGTCGGACCAGGTGGTGCAGGACGTGCGCCGTGTCCTCGGCGAGAAAGTCTATGCGACAATCATCCCGAGGAACGTGCGCGTGGCCGAGTCGCCGTCGCACGGGAAGCCGGTGCTGCTTTACGACTATCGCTGCTCCGGCAGCCAGGCCTATATCAGGCTCGCCTCCGAGGTGATCGAGCGCGAGCGGCGGATACGTGCGGCGTGATCATCTATCGGCGGATAAACGGGAAGGAGACTGCCATGTCGGCGGGTGTGCAAAGGAACAGGCTGGGGAGGGGTTTGGCCTCGCTCATCAGCGCGACCACCGAAGACCAGCGAAGTCTGCCGCTAGCGGCGCTCAAGCCCGGCAGGTTCAATCCGCGGCGCAATTTCTCGCAAGACCAGCTTGAGGAGCTTGCCGCCTCGATCCGCGAGCGCGGTCTGGTGCAGCCGCTCGTGGTGCGCCCGTCGATGAGCGAAACGGACAGCTACGAGATCGTCGCCGGCGAGCGGCGCTGGCGCGCGGCTCAGCTCGCCAATCTGCATCAAGTGCCGGTCATCGTGCGCGAGCTGACCGATCAAGAGGCGGTCGAGGTCGCCATCATCGAGAACGTCCAGCGCGAAGACCTGAACGCGATCGAGGAAGGCGAGGGCTATAAGCTCCTGATGGACGGCCACGGCTATACCCAGGAAGACCTCGCCAAAGTTATCGGCAAGAGCCGGAGCCACCTTGCCAACACGCTTCGCCTCCTCAAGCTGCCCGAGGATGTCCAGGAGCTCGTGCGCAGCGGTGCGCTGAGCGCGGGTCATGCCCGCGCGCTCATCGGGCGCCCCGATGCCTCCGCTCTCGCGGCGCGGATCGTTAACGAAGGGTTAACGGTGCGCCAAATTGAGGCATTGGTTAAGGATGCGGTAACCAAGCCTAAGCGCGATAAGCCGCGCAAGGACGCCGACACCAGGGCGGCCGAGCAGGAACTCGCAGAAGCGCTCGGGCTCGGCGTCGAAATCAGGCGCAAGGGGAAGGAAAAGGGCGAACTCAGGATTCGCTATACGAACCTCGACCAGCTGGAGGACCTGCGCTACCGCCTCCTGCGCAAGCCCGGCCGTTAGCAGCTAGGCGATGGCGAGGAACTCTTCGGCGCGATAGAGCGATTTGAACGGGATGCCGGCGGCCGCATAAAGGTCCGAGGCCCCCTCGCCCCGGTCGAGGATCGACAGCACGAGGACGACCTTGGCGCCCGCCTCGGTGACGGCCCTCACCGCTTCCATCGCCGAGCCGCCGGTCGTCGTCACGTCTTCGAGAATCACCACTGACTTGCCGGCAATGTCGGCGCCGTCGACGCGCTTCTTGGTGCCGTGGTCCTTGACCGCCTTGCGCACGAAGAAGCCTCGGAGGTGGCGCCCGTGGTCGAGGCTCTTCATCGCCACCGGCGCGATCAGCGGCACCGCGCCCATCTCGATTCCTCCCACGCACTCGGCATCGACGCCGCGTAGCTCTTGCAGGATGAGCTCGGCGAGCAGCGACGCTCCGTCGGGATCGAGCATCGCCGGCTTCATGTCGAAATAGAAATCGCTCTCGCGGCCCGAGGCGAGGATGACCTTGCCCCGCCTGAAGGCGCGCTCCTTGAGCAGCATGAAGAGCTTGTTGCGAAGCTCAAGGCTTGAGTTGCGCTGGTCCATGTTGGCCCTGGCCTCCGTTCGCCCCAAGCATCGCATGGAAGGAGGCCGGCGCGTCAAATTTTCGAATTGAGCGCCAGAAGGAGGCGCTCGGTGAAGGCGCCTTCGAGCTCCGGCGAGCGGCGCGTGCGCCGGATCGTTTCCTGGATCAAGGGAAGCAGGTGCGAGAGCCGGGTCGCGCCGAGCCGCCGGCAGTGCGCGAGGAACTCCGGTTCGCGCTTGAAATGCGGTCGCGGTCTGAGCAGCCTGATCGCCTCCTCGGCGCTTTGGCCTTCGGCCTGCGCCGCGGCCACCTTGTGCAACTGGGTGAAGTGGCGGGCGAGCGCGATCAGGGCCGCTTGCGCTTCCGTGCCGGAGGCAGCGAGACGTTGGAGCTCGCGCAGGGCTTGGGCGGAGTCGCCGCCGCTTGCCGCATAGACGAACGTCTCGAGCGCGGTCTCGGCCGCGTCGCCCACGATCGAATCGATGTCATCGTGGGTGACCGCCGTTTCGCCTGTCGCGTAGAGCGCGAGCTTCGTCACCTCCGAGCGTGAGAGCGCCTGATCGGCGCCGAGCCGCGTCATGAGATAGCGTCGCGTTTCGGCATCGATGCGAAGCCCGGCCTCTGCAAGCTCGGCATCGATGAGAGACGCGAGCCCGCGCTCGTCGCCATAACAGGGCAGCGCCGCCGCGGCCTTGGTCGTCTCGAACAATTTTCGCAGTGCCGAGTCGGGACGGAGATTGCCCGCCTCGACGATGAGCGCGTTGTCGAAGGGCGAGGCGAGCAGGGCTTTCAGCCATGGCACGTCGAGTCGCGCTCCCGCCGTGATCCTCACGACTTGGCTCGCGGCGAACATCGGACGCGTGCGCAGCTCGACTTCGAGGCGCGTCGGATCTTCCGCGAGATCGCGATCATCGAGCCGCACGATCTCGGCGCCGCCTTTGTCGCGCCGGGAGAAGGTTGCGGCGAGCGCGGCTGCGCGCTCGCTGACGAGGCCGGCGTCCGGACCGTAAAGCAGCACGGCGCGGCACGACGGGTCGGGTGACTTGAGGAAGCTCGCGACGGCTGAAGCCTTGTAGGCGACCATGGCGGAGAAAGTAGGAGCGCGAAGAAGGCGCCTCAAGCGCGAAGAGAACGCCTAGGCCGTCGTGGCGAGATAGGAAGCGATCCTCGTCTTGATGCTTTCGGCCACGGTGCGCGCCGCGCGGTTCTCCGCGTCGTAGCGCGCGCGGACGTTGGCGAAGATCTCCTGGAAGCGGTTGTAGGGCGCCCGCGAGATGGCGGTTCCGGCGAGCACGACCGTGCCGTTCGTCGAGTCGATCAGTTTGTAGGTCGCGTTCAGCTGGTACACTTGGCCGGTGGCGTCGCCGGTAATCTGCACGAGCTGATCGGTGACGCTCTCCCTGATGGCGATTTCGAGCCGATAGCGTTGCGGCCCTGGCGTGCCGCCGCCGGTATTCTCGAAGATAAGCTCGTTGCGGACGCGCTGTCCGACGCGACCCGGGATCGGATTGACGTCGATCCCCGCCATCACCTCCGTGAGTCTGGCGCCGCTCGCGGTGGTGCCGCCGTAAAGCGGCTGGAAGCCACAGCCGCCGAGCGTCGCGGCGGCAGCGCAAAGCGCAACCGCTATGGCAAGCCTAGGCCACCACATTGACGATCCTCTGCGGTACGATCACGACCTTCTTGACTTGACGTCCCCCGATGGCGCGAACGACATTGTCGAGCTTCAGCGCCGCAGCTTCAATATCTTCCTTTGCGGCGTCACGCGCAATCGTCAATTCATCCCGCCTTTTGCCGTTCACCTGGACCGCGATGGTTATGGTCTCCTCGACCAAGAGGGCCGAATCCGGCTTCGGCCAAGGCTCCTCGGCCACGAGCCGCCGATAGCCGAGAAGGGCCCAGCACTCCTCGGCAAGGTGCGGCATCATCGGGGCGGAAATGCGGGTGATCAGCTCGGCAGCCTCGCGAATCGCGTAGCGGAGCCCCGAATCGGGTTCGTTGCCGGCGTTCTGCAGGGCCGTGGAAAGGGCGTTGGCAAGCTCGTAAATCTGGGCCACCGCCGTATTGAAGCGAAGCCGCTCGATGGCGCTCGTGACCGCCGCCACGCTTCGATGGGAGGCTCGCCGCAGCGCCTCGGCTTCAGGACTAAATTCCTGTGGCGGTTGGGTCCCAAGCGGCGCACCCTTGCCTGCCGCCTCGCGCACCAGCCGGTACACGCGCTGGACGAAACGGTGTGCGCCCTCGACGCCTGCTGTCGTCCATTCGATGTCCCGCTCGGGCGGCGTGTCCGACAGCATAAACCAGCGCGCGGTGTCCGCGCCGTAGGCCTGGATGATGCTGTCGGGATCGACCACGTTCTTCTTCGA
>NZ_DASRGO010000140.1:0-7143 GCF_035650995.1 Methyloceanibacter sp.
GAGACCTTCCCCACGCACGATGCCGCCCTTGCCGCGGCGAGAATCGCAGCCGCCGAGCAGAAGGTCCCGGGAGAGACGGCCGGCATCGAATACGAGACGGAAGATGGCGTCTGGCATCGCGAGATCGATCCGGGTTCCGACCGGCCGCAAACCGAAGTCGCGGACGACTGAGGCGGCGCGATCGTCGGGCGTGCCCATTCTGGGGAGAGACTCGCGCCTGATGACGCTGGATGGAGCCCGGCGGAGAATGAGCACGACCGATCCGCGAACCTTGCAGAGGGGTTATGCGAGCGGGCCCGGCAACCGTCGCCTTCGCGCAAGCGTCCTGTTCGCGACCGGCGTCGAGATGGCCTTTCTGGTCTTTCTCACTGTGTTCACCTGGAACCACGCCGATCCCATGGGCGACGGCATGGAGATGGTCCTCGTCGGCGCGGCCGTCATGTTGATCTTCCTGCCGTTCACGCTGCCCGCCTTCGTCCTCGGCAAGGAGAGCCGCTATTTGCTGCTTGCGGCCTTCCTCGCCGGAATTGGCGCGTTTCTCTATTTCGGACTGTGGCTCGAGGCGTTGGATGAGCTGCACATTCAGCCGGCGCCGTGGTCGTGAGGCGGTAGGATAGGCAGCGGCTTACGCCGTTGTTACCTCACGCCCGCGTAGCTTGCCTACGCCGTGTCGACGAGGACGATCTCGGCGTCCTCGAGCGCCTTGACCTTCACCACCTCCTCATCGCTGATCGCGGCGCCGTCGCGCGCATCGATGTGCACGCCGTTCACCTCGATGCTGCCGGTTGCGGGCACGAGGTAGCCGTGGCGTCTTGAGCCCAGCTTATATTCGGCCGAGTCGCCTGCCTTCAGCGTGGCGCCGAGCACGCGCGCCTCGGCACGAATGGGAAGGGCATCACTATCGCCGGCAAAGCCGCTCGCAAGCGGCACGAAGCGCCCCGAGCGATCGGACTTGGGGAAGGGCTTGGCGCCCCACGAGGGCTTGCCGCCTTGTCTGCCCGGCTCGATCCAGATCTGGAAGATGCGGGTCGGCACGTCCTCGCGGTTATATTCCGCGTGGCGGATGCCCGAGCCTGCGCTCATGACCTGGACGTCGCCGACCTCGGTGCGGCCTTTGTGTCCCAAGCTGTCCTCATGGGTGATCGCGCCCTGCCGGACATAGGTGATGATCTCCATGTCGGCGTGAGGGTGGGGCGGGAAGCCCGTATTGGGGGCGATCTCGTCGTCGTTCCATACTCTGAGCGCGCCGTGACCCATGCGGTCGGGATCGTAGTAGCGGGCGAAGGAGAAGTGATGCTTCGCCTTGAGCCAGCCATGGTCGGCGCCGCCAAGGGCGCCGAAGGGTCTCCTCTCGATCATTGCTTTATCCTCGCTTTATCCTCCACGCGAAACGACGAGATGTCAGGCGGCGAACCCGCCATCGACGTTCAAGGTGGCACCGGTGATATAGGCCGCGGCGGGGCTCGCCAGGAAGGCGACCGCGGCCGCGACCTCCTCGGGCTTGCCGTAACGCCCGAGCACGGTGCGGTTCTTGAGCAGGTCGGCCAGCTCGCCCTCGCTCGGAGCCATGTCGGTGGTGATCGGGCCCGGCTGAACATTGTTGACGGTGATGCCGCGTGAGCCGAGATCGCGCGCCCAGCCGCGGGTGTAAGCCGCGACGGCACCCTTGGTGGCCGAATAGTCGGCAATGCCGCTCCAGGGCGAGATGTCGCCCGCGACCGAGCCGATGGAGATGATGCGGCCGCCGTCGCCGATCAGCGGGGCAGCGGCGCGGACCGCCGTGGCGACGCCGCCGACATTGACGGAGAACATGCGCTCGATCTCGGCGAGATTGTTGGCGCGGTCGTGCACCGGAGCGCCGGCGAACACGCCGGCATTGTTGACGAGGATGTCGAGGCGGCCGAAGCGCTCGACGACGGACTTCACCAGGGCCTCGACCTCCTTGGCATTGGCCTGGTCGGCCTTGAAGGCCTCCGCGCGTACGCCCTTGGCCAACAGATCGTTGACCACGGCCTTGGCTTTGTCGGGCGACGATGAGTAGCTGATGGCGACGTCGGCGCCGTCGTCGGCAAGGGCGCGGGCGATGGCCGCGCCGATGCCGCGCGAGCCGCCAGTAACGAGAGCAACCTTTCCTGCGAGAGTCTTGGTCATGGGTCCACCTCGGTTCGGATTTCTGTAGCAATCGCTACATATGTATCCTGGACCCGGCCTGTCAAGGGGCTTATATAGTGGTCGCTACATTACGTGATTTTGGCTTATAGCGCGAGCATGTCAGAACGTCGCAGCATCGCCATCGGCCGTCCCCGGAATTTCGATATGGACGCGGCCCTCGACCGGGCGCTCGACGTGTTCTGGCGCAAGGGGTACGAGGGCGCGAGCATCTGCGACCTCACGGAGGCGATGGGAATAAATCCGCCGAGTCTTTACGCCGCCTTCGGCAACAAGGAACAGCTGTTCCGCAAAGCACTCGACCGCTACACGGATAGGCACAACCAGTGCATACGCGAAATTCTGGCGCGGCCCAAAGCGAAGGATGCACTTGCCGCGCTGTTGCTCAACACAGCGGAGTCGTTAACCGACAAGGAAAGTCCGCGCGGATGCCTGCTGGTGCAGGGTATTGCAGGGGCGGGCGATCATGCCCAGTGCATCAGAGATGCGCTGTCGGAAAAGCGCGCCGCCAACGAGAAATTGATCCGCGAGCGCTTCAAGCGGGCAAAGGCCGAAGGCGAGCTCCCGGCCAAGACCGATTCGGCCGCGCTGGCGCGCTTCTTCTCGACGGTGATGCAGGGCATGGCGGTGCAGGCGGCGGGGGGCGCCACCCGCAAGGAGCTCGCGGCCATCGCCGACGCGGCCATGGCGGCCTGGCCCGCGACCGACCGCCGCTAGTCGTCGCGTCCTTCCGACTGGTGGGATGCTTGATTGAATTCCCCTGGCGGGCTCTCGGTTAGGAATGGCTTCAGGCTGAAGCGATTGCGCCCCTTTATCGGGCCTTCGACTCGGCGCAAACTGTGCTCCATGCAGATCGCGCGTCTTTTCGGCCTTTGTCTTGTCCTCGCTTCGGGTCCGGCTTTGGCCGGCGCCGCGGTCGAGGACGAAGGGCCGCTCGGACCGTGCGTCAGGGGCGACAGCACGACAAGCGGTCAAGGACAGACCGGCCCGGCGTGGGGGGTTGAGATCGCGACATCCTTCGCGAAGCAGGAGGCGCTCGATGATTTCGCCCGGGTGCAGAAGCAGTATTCGGACCTGCTCGGGAGCTATCAGCCGCTCGTCGTCGAGGATTGCAACCTGCATATGGGCACCTCGCCGCAATATTCGGCGCGCATCGGCTTCGACAGCCGCGACGATGCCGACGCGCTGTGCGCCAAGCTAAGGTCGGCCGGCGGGGCGTGCATCGTGCAGAAGAACTAGAAGCCAGAATAGTATCGGGCGAGGAGCAACAGGGTTGCGACTTATCGCGTTCTGGCTTCAAATTTCTGGTTTCTGATGTCCGACATGCGGGTCCGGGCGCCGGTCACTCTTATCGCAGGGCTCGTGCTCTTCTCGACGCATGGGGAGGGCAGGGAGGCCTCCGCGCTGATGAGCGTCGAGGCCGGCGTGAAGGAGGCGGGCCTTGTCCTCGCGGGCCCCAAGCCCTTCGTCGATATCGTCTGTCCGCTGATGCAGCATGAGGCCGAGCAATACGGCCTGCCGCCGATGCCGTTTGTGCGCCTGATCTGGAAGGAGAGCCGCTTCAATCCGAACGCGGTCAGCCCCAAGGGCGCGCAAGGCATCGCCCAGTTCATGCCGGCGACCGCCGCTGATCGCGGGCTCGACGATCCTTTCGAGCCGAAGCAGGCCATCGTCCACTCGGCGAGCCTTCTCGCCGACCTCCGGCAGGAGTTCGGCAATTTCGGCTTGGCGGCGGCCGCCTATAACGCCGGCGCCGAGCGGGTGAGGGGATGGCTCGCGGGCGATAGCGGGCTTCCTTACGAGACGGAAGCCTATGTCCAATTCGTCACCGGCCGCGCCGCCGAGGAATGGAAGCTCCCCGAGACCGACCTGCCCCAGGCGCTCAAAGCCGACGGCGAGGAGGTGCAGCAGTCCTGCAAGAATCTCGCGCCGCTCGTCGTGCGCGCGGTCTATGAGACCGAGCCGTTGACAGCGAGCGGGGCCTGGCGGCCGTGGGGCGTGCATGTCTCGACCGCCTTCTCCAAGGCCAAAGCCCTTGCCCAATTCGCGCGGGTCAAGGCGCGCTACCCGTCGGTCCTCGCCGAACGCGAACCCTTCGTGCAGCCCGAGCGCAATCTCAGTCGAGGACGGCGTTCCCTCTATATGGTGGAGATCGGCTCGGATAGTCGCGACGACGCGGCCAAACTCTGCCAACAGCTCCGCGCCGCTGGCGGTTCCTGCATCGTGCAGAAGAACTAGCCTGTCGCAGCAATTTTTTGCGCCCGGGCCTCATTGTCTCAGTGGCAATGCCCGGCCGCTGGTATATGGTCCGCTCGGGGAGGCGAGGCTCGGCAGGGGAGATCCGATGCTCACCATCTACGAAACAAGATCGGGAGAGCTCAAGGCCCAATCCGGTCCGCCGAAGATCACCGAACAGGTCATCTGGATCGATCTTCTCAATCCTACGCCCGAGGAGGAGGCGAAGGTTGAGAAGGCGCTTAAGATCGACGTCCCGACCCGCGAGGAGCAGGAGGAGATCGAGGCCTCAAGCCGCCTCTATCAGGAAGACGGCGCCTATTTCATGACGGCGACGCTGCTGTTTCAGCCGCGGGAAGGCGAGCCGCGGACGACGCCGGTCACCTTCATTCTTGCCGGACAGAGGCTGGTGACCGTGCGCTACGCCGAGCCGCGCGCATTCGCCATCTATGTCGCGCGCTGCAACCGGGCCGAAACCGAGCTGAAGGCGGGAGCGTCGGTCTTGATCGGTCTGATCGAAACCATCGTCGACCGGCTCGCCGATTTCATCGAACGCATCCAAGCCGAGGTCGAGGGCCTGTCGCATTCGATCTTCGAGATCAAGGGCGGCACGGTCACGCGACAGCGGCGCTTCGACATCATCCTGCGGGCGATCGGGCGCGAGGGCGAGATCTCGTCGAAAGTGCGTGAAAGCGCCCATTCGCTCGGGCGGCTGCTCACCTTTCTTGCCCACGCCGCCAACGAGCGGAAAGAGGATAAGCTGCTTCAGGCGCGCATCAGGACCGCGGCGCGCGACGTCGCGTCGCTGACCGATCACGCCACCTTTCTCTCGGGCAAAATCATTTTCCTGCTCGATGCCACGCTCGGCATGATCAACATCCAGCAGAACGACATCATCAAGATCTTCTCCGTGGCGGCCGTGGTGTTCCTGCCGCCGACGCTGCTCGCCTCGATTTACGGCATGAATTTCCACCACATGCCGGAACTCGACTGGATGTTCGGCTATCCGCTCGCGATCGTCCTGATGGTTCTCGCCGCGGTGTTGCCTTACATTTATTTCAAACGCAAAGGCTGGCTGTAATTTCGCGCTTGCAAGCACACGCCCAGATCGCCACATTCCGATCACGGGCGTTGGGCGCTACGCAATCGAAGCCATCTGAGGAGAATGTCCATGCGATTTGCAGCTCTTGGTCTCGCAGCTTCGGTGGTCGCGGCAAGCGCGCTTCTGCCGTCGGTGGCATCGGCGCAACCGGGCACCGTCGCCGCGCCGGCGCATGTCTCCAACGTCGAATCGGTCGCCTACTGCACGCGGAAGGCTTGGCGCCGCGGTCTATGTGGCAACGGCGGCACCTATGTGCGCGCACCGTTCACCGAGGTCGACACCACGCGCGGCACTTGGGTCGCGGCGCCGTTCGTGAGGGTCTATAGCGGCCGCTACGGAACCTGGGTGCGCGCGCCGTTCGTCAACCTGTGGAACCCGCACTAGTCGATCAGGCTAGCCAGTAGGGACCAGGCGAGAGCCAGGCTCGCTCCTGCGGCGAGCGTGGCCACGATGTCGAGTCGCAGCCGGAACAACAACAGGGCTGCGAGGCACGTAAGCGCAAGCGCCTCGACATTCAGCGTGGCGATCTCCGGCGTCCATACTCGCATGGGGCCGAGCCATGTCGAGACGACGCTGCCGAACAGGACATGCAGGGCGAACCACAGGCTCAAGTTTAGAATCACGCCGACCACGGCGGCAGTGACGGCGGCGAGCGCGCCGGTGAGCCTCGGATATGTGCGCAGACGCTCGACATAGGGCGCGCCCACGAAGATCCATAGGAAGCATGGCGCGAACGTCGCCCACAGAGTGACGGCCGCTCCGAGCAGACCGAAGGCAAGTGGGGGCGTACCGCCGTGGCGGAAACCGGCAAGAAAACCAACGAACTCAGTGACAAGAATGAGTGGGCCCGGGGTAGTCTCGGCGAGCCCCAATCCGTCGAGCATTTCTCCCGCGCTCAGCCAACCGTACGTCTCGACCGCTTGCTGCGCCATATAGGCAAGCACCGAATAGGCGCCGCCGAAGGTGACGACGGCGAGTTTGGAGAAGAACAGCGCGATGTCGGTCGTGACGTGATCGCGGCCGAGAGTTGCTGTGAGCAAGAGCAGGGGACCGATCCAGATGAAAAGCCAGAGGGCTGCGGTCGCGAGCGTTTGCGCGAACGTGACGGCCGGTTGGGCGAGCGTTGGCGTTTCCTTATGGAGCGGCGCGGCGGGATGCAGCAGGAATCCGATCGCTGCGGCCGCCGCGATGACGAAGGGAAAGGGGATGACGAAGAAGAATAAGGCGATGAAAGCCGCTGCGGCGATCGCCGCATCGTAAGGCCCCCGCAGCGCGCGGCGCGCAACCCTGAGCAGCGCCTCGATGACGATGACGAGCACCGCCGCCTTGATGCCGATAAAGGCCGCCTCGACGATCGGCACCTGACCGAAATAGGCGTAAGCGATGCTTAAGCCGAGCACCACGATTGCGCCGGGCAGCACAAAGAGAAGCCCGGCAACAAGACCGCCCAAGGTGCCGTGCATTCGCCAGCCGATGTACGTGGCGAGCTGCATGGCCTCGGGCCCGGGCAGCAGCATGCAAAAATTGAGCGCATGCAGGAAGCGCTCCTCCGCGATCCAACGCCGCTCGTCCACGAGCATGCGGTGCATCAGCGCGATCTGGCCGGCCGGGCCGCCGAAGGAGAGGACGCCGATCTT
>NZ_DASRGO010000141.1:0-9176 GCF_035650995.1 Methyloceanibacter sp.
CGGCCGGTGCCGGCGCGGGCGCAAGCGCGGCCGTGCCGCCAACGGGCGTGCTGCCGTCGCCCTGGGGCACGGGCATGGCCTGCCGGTAAAGGTAGACGCCCGCGACGCCCAGCAGGATCACGGCGAGAAGAGCGACAAGCGAAGCGACGGCATTCCGGCGCATGATTCGTCCCTCCCAGCGCCGCTATTCTAGGGCACGGGAAAGGCCAAAAAAGGTCACGCCGGGTTAGAGTTAAACCCCCGCGTGGCGATTTCGCGGCAAGCTCGCCCTAGTGCGGGCCGGAAGACTCCCCCTGCCCCGCTTGCGGCGGTGCGGCATCCTCCGGCGCGCGCGCGAGCGTCACCATCGCCCGGCCGCTCACCATGCGCGTGGTCATGTCGTATTGCTCGGCGCGCAGCATGTGGCGCTCCTGATCGAGCTTGCCGACTTCCTTCTCCGTCGACCAGTTGCCATCCTTGTCGGCCATCACCTTCACGAAAGGCTGATCGTCGAAATAGATATAGACGGGGGTCTCGGGCGGCGCCGTGCCGGCAAGTGTCAATTTGCCGGTGTCGCCCGCGTCCTGATAATCCACGGTCTTGAACCGGATCGGATACTTGGGCGCATGCGAGCCGGTCTGAGACTGCTCGTCGGACGGCGAAGTAGGCTCATCCTGGATTAAACTCTTGTCGCCGGGCACGTCATCCTCGGCGAGCCTGATGCCGGCCGTCTCGGCCTTGGCCAACGAGGCGCCGATCGCGACGCCGGCGAGACCGACGCAGGCAAGCGCCATAAGGGCCGCGAAGCCGGAAATAAATCGTCTTACCGTCATGTCCTTCTTCCTTGAGCGTTCCGTCCTTATTCTGTTTAAGACGCTTTCTATACGGCGCGGAAGGCGAAAAAACGTCCGGCCCGCGCCTCTCTCGCCACAGCGTAAACCATGGCGATCCGTCGAATTCTCGTCACCGAAGCAAGCCATGCCTGGGTTTCCTTGACGCCCGCTCGACGGCAATGCCACATGAGGTCATGAAAGACACCCCCACCGCCATCATCCAGAATATCTGCGTCTATTGCGGCTCTGGCTCGGGATTAAATCCCGCCTTCGCCGAAGCCGCGCGCGCGCTCGGCCGCATCCTCGCGTCCTCGCGCATCGGTCTCGTCTATGGCGGCGGCAGCCTCGGGCTCATGGGCGAGATCGCGCGCGCCACCCTCGAGAACGGCGGCCACGTGACCGGCATCATTCCCGGCTTTTTGAGCGAGCGCGAGCACATGCTGCTCGAGGCGCAGGAGCTGATCGTGGTCGACGACATGCATCAGCGGAAGCAGCTGATGTTCGCCAAGTCCGACGCCTTCGTCGCGCTCCCCGGCGGGCTTGGCACGCTCGAGGAATTCGTCGAGCAGCTCACCTGGACTCAGCTCGGCCGCCATACGAAGCCGATCGTCCTCGCCAACATTCATGGCTTCTGGAACCCGCTGCTTGCTCTGTTCGACCGCATGAGCGGCGAGACCTTCATCCGCAACGGGCTCGAATTGAAGATGAGCGTGGTGGACGACGTGGCGAAGATCGTCCCGGCCATCGAGGCGGCGGTGAAGCCCTACCCGGTCGAACTCGCCGACCAGTACGACGCCGAGGTCGCCGCCAAGTTCTGATCTTTCAACGAATCGAGAGACCGCAAAGAGGTTTAGGTTAGCGCTACTGCGTGTTGATCAGGACGATGCTTTCCGGCAGGTCGAGCCAGTGATGGCGCCGCGAGGCCCAGTACAGCTTCGCGGGACGCGCGAAGCTCGGATCAGCGAAGCAGCCGACCGGCACGCCGACCGCTCCCGGGAACCCCTCGGCGCGAAACAGGACTGCCGTTCCGCAGGTGGGGCAAAAGTAACTCTCGATGAAACGTCCCGAGTCTCCGTATTGCCGGTACGTCCGGCTATTGCCGGCGCTGCTCACCGCCGATTCGGGGAAGATCGCCGCATAGGAGAACGCGCTGCCGGTGCCGCGCTGGCAGGCAAGACAACTGCAAATATAGACATCGATCGGCTCGCCCCGCGTGGTGACCTCCAAGTTGCCGCAAGCGCAACGCGCGACGCGCTCTTGTTCGTCCTGCTGGCTCGCCATCGCCAACTCCAACTCAGGCCGCGCTAGCGCCGTCGCGGATCAGCTTATAGTTGATCGAGTCGAGCAGCGCCTCGAACGAGGCATCGACGATATTCGGAGAGACGCCCACGGTGAACCAGCGGTTCCCGCCACTGTCGCGGCTCTCGATCAGAACGCGCGTGACGGCGTCTGTGCCGCCGGTCAGGATGCGCACCTTGTAGTCCACGAGCTCGAGGTCGTCGATATAGCTCTGATACGGTCCGAGATCCTTGCGCAGCGCGTTGTCGAGCGCGTTGACCGGGCCGTTGCCCTCGGCGGCCGAGAGGAACGTCTCGCCGTCGATGCGCACCTTGACCGTCGCCTCCGACACCGTGACGAGGTCGCCAAATGCGTTGTGGCGCCGCTCGACCGTGACGCGGAAGGAATCGACGTCGAAGAACTGCGGCACGTTGCCGAGCATGCGCCGCGCGAGCAGCTCGAAGGAGGCATCGGCCGCCTCGTAGGCATAGCCCGCCGCCTCACGCTCCTTCACCTCGTCGAGCAGGCGCGCGATGCGGGGATCGTCCTTGGGCACGGCGATGCCGATGCGCTCGAGCTCGGCGAGAATGTTCGAGCGGCCCGCCTGGTCGGAGACGAGCAGCTTGCGGCGGTTGCCGACCGCTTCGGGCGGCACGTGCTCGTAGGTGCGCGGGTCCTTCTGCACCGCCGAGACGTGGATGCCGCCTTTATGCGCGAAGGCCGACTCGCCGACATAAGGCGCGTGCCGGTTCGGCGCGCGGTTCAGCAGCTCGTCGAGGATGCGCGAGGCATGCGTGAGCGTCCTGAGCTTCTCCGGCGTGATCGAGGTCTCGAAGCGCAGGGCGTAGTCCGACTTCAGCATCAGCGTCGGAATGATCGAGGTGAGATTGGCGTTGCCGCAGCGCTCGCCGAGACCGTTCAGCGTGCCCTGAATCTGGCGCGCGCCGGCGCGCACCGCCGCGAGCGAGTTGGCGACGCCGTTGTCGGTGTCATTATGCGCGTGGATGCCGACATGATCGCCGGGAATATGCGTGACCACCTCGGCGACGACCGTCTCGATCTCCTCGGGCAGCGTGCCGCCATTGGTGTCGCACAGCACGACCCAGCGCGCGCCTGCTTCGTAGGCCGCCTTGGCGCAGCGAAGCGCGTAGTCGGGATTGGCCTTGTAGCCGTCGAAGAAATGCTCGCAGTCGAGCAGGGCCTCGCGTCCGCTCGCAACCACCGCCGCGACCGACTCTCTGATGCCCTCGATATTCTCTTCGAGCGAGGTGCCGAGCGCGACTTTGACATGGAAGTCCCAGGTCTTGCCGACGAGGCAGATGGCGCCCGTCTTGGCGGTGAGCAGCGCCTGGAAGCCCGGATCGTTGGCGAGCGACCGGCCCGGCCGCTTGGTCATGCCGAAGGCGGTGAGCCGCGCATGCCCGAGCTCGCGCGCTTCGGCGAACAGGCGCGTGTCGGTCGGGTTGGCGCCGGGATAGCCCCCTTCGATATAGTCGATGCCGAGCACGTCGAGCTGCTGGGCGAGCAGCCACTTGTCCTCGACCGAGAAGTCGACGCCGTGGGTCTGGGCGCCGTCGCGGAGCGTGGTGTCGTAGAGCGAGAGGCGTTCGCGGGCCATCGTCTTTCCTACACCACGTTGAACAGGAAATGCAGCGCGAGCAGGAGCGCAAGCGCGAGCACGACGAGCTTGATGGCGAAATAGACGCCGTGGCTGCCCCTGAACGGCGCATCCTTGAGGAACCGGATCGTCATCGGGCGACCTCCCAGGTGGTGACCAGTTCGCCCGTCTTGGGGTCCTTGGCGTCTTTCAGCACGATGCCCATGGCGGCCAGCTCGTCGCGGATGCGGTCGGCCTCCTTGAAGTTCTTGGCCGCCCGCGCCGCGTTCCGCGCGCTGATGAAGGTCGCGATGCGCGCATCGTCTTGCGTGAAGGACGGCGGGCGCCAGTCCGCCCATGTCTGTGAGTCCTGCTGCAGGAGCCCAAGCATTTGCGCCGACGCCTTAAGCGAGCGTCCAGCTGGTTTGGAACCGCGGGCTGCCGCTTGGCGCAACTCGTGAAGGGCTGAAACCGCCTTCGGCGTATTGAGATCGTCCTCGATCGCTGCGACGGCGTCCGCGCAGAGCATACCCTCGCCTGACGTATCGGCGGTCAACTCATACCAATGATCGAGCATGCGCTTGGCCTCGCGCAGTCCCGCCTCCGTCCAGTTCAACGGCTGACGATAGTGCGTCATCAACATGTTCAGGCGAACGGCCTCGCCAGGCCAGTCTTCGAGCAACTCATGCACGGTGACGAAGTTACCGAGGCTCTTCGCCATCTTCTCACCCTCGACCTGGAGGAAGCCGTTGTGCATCCACACCTGCGCCATGATCGGCGTGCCGTTGGCGCAGCGCGATTGCGCGACCTCGTTCTCGTGGTGCGGAAAGACGAGGTCGATGCCGCCGCCGTGGATGTCGAACATCTCCCCGAGATGCGCGGCCGACATCGCCGAGCACTCGATGTGCCATCCCGGGCGTCCGCGCGCGGCGATGCCGCAGGGCGAGGCCCACGACGGCTCGCCCGGCTTCGACGGCTTCCACAAGACGAAGTCCATCGGATCCTTCTTGAACGGCGCCACCTCGACTCGCGCGCCCGCCACCATCTCGTCGAGCGAGCGGCCCGAGAGCTTGCCGTAATCGGGCATCGCGGCGACGTGGAACAGCACGTGGTCTTCGGCGACATAGGCGCAGCCCTTCTCCACGAGCCGCTCGATCATCGCCTTCATCTCTTCGATGTGCTCGGTGGCGCGCGGCTCGACCGTCGGCGGCAGCGCGCCGAGCGCGGCCATGTCCTCGTGGAACTGCTTCTCGGTCTTCTCGGTGACGCGCCTGATCGCCTCGTTCAACGGCAGACCGGGATAGTCTTGCGCCGCGCGCGCGTTGATCTTGTCGTCGACGTCGGTGATGTTGCGCACATAGGTGACGTGATCGGGCCCGTAGACGTGGCGGAGCAGCCGGTAGAGCACGTCGAACACGATGACCGGGCGCGCATTGCCGATATGGGCAAAGTCGTAGACCGTGGGCCCGCACACATACATGCGCACGTTGGAGGGGTCGAGAGGGCGGAACTCCTCCTTCTTGCGGGTGAGCGTGTTGTAAAGCTTAAGCGCCACGGTCCAAGCCCCTTCGGCTTACGGCCCGCCGGACGTTCATCGGCAAATTGTGATGCGAGGTAAAGGAGGAACGACCCGGGCGAGCTTCTTTGCTAGCCCAGAATGATGCCGCACAAAATAATAAGGATCGGTTGCTCTTGCATCATCTTGGTCCCGCTTATGGCGGGAATTGCCGCAACCGTCAAGCGAAGGGGCTCTGGGCTCGTGTCCACCGGCCCCGCGCCTGTCATCTTAATCATGCCTCATTGACCCCCGATTTTATGGGCGCATAATGCTCGCTTGAGCCTTGGGGATGGGACTTTTAAGTCGTGAGGGCTAAACGCGCTTTTTCGCGCTTGCGGGCGCCGTTCGCATCGCCGGACGGCCGGCGGCGCGCTGTCGCCGTCGTGCTCGGCGGCGTGATGCTTGCCGCGTGCGCCTCGCTCGCGCTCGCCCAATCGAGCGAGCAGCAGATCCGCTGCTATCAGCTGCAGCAGGACCTGATCGCGGCGCAGAGCGGCGGCGGCGCCAACGCCGACGATCTCGCCCGTATCGACAAGCAGATGGCCCAGTACGATCGCGTCTTCCAGGGCACGCAAGCCGCCATGCAGGATGCGGGCTGCTTCGAGAGCTTCTTCATCTTCGGCAAGGCCTTGGTGCGCAGCCCGCAATGTCTCAGCATGAACGATCGCGTCGAGGATGCGCGCCGCCAGCTGACCCAGCTTCAGCAGCAACGCCAGGCGCTGACCGGCGGCGGCGGCAATAGGCGGCGTCAGGCCGAGATCCAGCAAGCCATGGCGCAGAGCGGTTGCGGCGGCCAGGTGCGCCAGCCGCCGCGGCGGGGCGGCGGCCTGTTCGACTTCTTCGGCGGCGGCCAGGAGGAAGAGCCCGCGCAGCCCGAGACCCCGATCTATCGCAGCATCGACCCGAACGGACGCTATCGCGCGGTGTGCGTACGGCTCTGCGACGGCTTCTTCTATCCGCTCGCCTACTCGACCACCGCCGCGAGCCTCGCCCAGGAGGCCGAGCGGTGCCAGTCGAGCTGCGCGGCGCCCGCCGAACTCTACGTCTATCGCAACCCCGGGCAGGAGATCGAGCAGGCCATCTCGCTCAACGGCTCGGCCTACATGGACCTGCCGGTCGCGCTGAAATTCCGCAAGACCTACGTGAACGGCTGCTCCTGCAAGCAGGCCGAATACAATCCGACCGCGATCGAGGAAGCCAACAAGCGCGCCGAAGCCGAAGAGGCGGCTCAGGGCGGAAAGAGCAAGGGCAAGGGCAAGATCGCTGCCGTGCCGGCCTCTCCTCCCGCCGCGCAAGCCGCCGCAACGCCGGCCGCGCCCGAGGTGACCGGCAGCAACGCGCCGGCCAATCCGCCCGCGCAAGCCGCGGTGCCTCAGGCGCAGAAGCCCCCCGCGCCGCCCGCCCCTGCGGCGGCCGCGGCTTCTCCGGCGCACCCGGCGCAGGCCGAGGCCTCGGCTGCGCCGGCCGCAAGCCCTAGCACGTCGAGCGTCATCAAAAAGACGAACAAGGCCGCCCCGGCGCAATAGCCTTCATTCTTAGGCGGTTTTGCCTTCAAGCCGCGCAAGCGCGCGCGCCCGTCCAATCAGCGGCAAGAGAAGCTTGAGCTCGGGCCCATGCTCGCGGCCCGTCAGCGCAAGCCGCAAGGGCTGGAACAGCGCCTTGCCCTTCGCACCGGTCGCCTGCTTGATGGCTGTTGACCAGCGCTCCCAGGTCGTCTCGTCCCACGGCTCAGGCGGCAAGAGCTCAGCCGCCCGGCGACAGAGATCGCGATCCTCGATGACGGGCGAAAGCGGGTTCCGCACCACCTCCCACCAGGTCCCGGCATCGCCGAGCACGGCGAGGTTGCCGCGCACCGCCCCCCAGAACGTCGCCCCGCCTTCGACGCCCATGCCCTTAAGCCGCCCGGCCACCGCCTCAAAGGGCAGCATGTGGAGGAGCTTGGCATTGAGGGCACGAAGTTCGGCGGGATCGAATCTCGCCGGGGCGCGCGACAGCTTGGCGAAATCGAAGCCCCGCACCAGTTCGTCCAGATTTGCGTGCGGCGCCACGGGGTCCGAGGTGCCGATCGTCGCGCAGTAGCTCGCCACCGCGAGCGCCTCGATTCCCTCCTCGCGCATGCCCTTTATCGAAATCGACCGGTCGCGCTTCGACAGCGCCTGACCGTCCGCGTTCACCAACAGGCTGTGATGCCCAAAGGCCGGCGGCGCCGCGCCGAGCGCCTCGAACAGCTGAATCTGCGGCGCGGTATTGACCACATGATCCTCGCCGCGGATCACGTGGGTGATGCCGAGCTCGATGTCGTCGACCACGCTCGGCAGCGTGTAGAGATAGGTGCCGTCGGCGCGTACCAGCACCGGGTCCGACAGCGACGAAGCATCGACGTGCTGGCGTCCCCGTACGAGATCCTCCCACACGACATCGCGCGTCTCGAGCCTGAAGCGCCAATGCGGCCGCCTGCCTTCGGCTTCGAGCTTGGCGCGCTCCTCGGGGGTGAGCTTCAAGGCGGCGCGGTCATAGACGGGGGGCCTGCCGCGCGCGAGTTGGCGCTTACGTTTAAGTTCAAGTTCCTCTGGCGTTTCGTAGGCGGGATAGAGGCGCCCGGCCGATTTGAGCTTCTCGACGGCCTCGGCGTAACGGGCAAAGCGGTCCGACTGGTGCACTTCCGAGGCATAGGTAATGCCGAGCCAGGCCAAATCCTCGCGAATGCCTTCGGCGAATTCGTCGGTCGAGCGCTCACGGTCGGTGTCGTCGAGCCGGAAGATCAGCCGCCCGCCGGTCTTGCGCGCGAACAGGAAGTTGATCAGGGCGGTGCGGATATTGCCCGCGTGCAGCCGTCCCGTCGGGCTCGGCGCGAATCTGACCGTCACGCTCATTGTTAAAGTTTCTCGCGGAACTTGTTGGTGATGGGATAGCGCCGGTCGCGGCCGAAATTCTTGGCGGTGATCTTCACGCCCGGCGCCGCCTGCCGCCGCTTGTACTCGGCGAGATAGAGCATGCGCTCGACCTTCTTCACCGTCTCGGGCGCATGCCCGCGCGCGACGATCTCGGGCAACGGCATCTCGAGCTCGACCAGGCAGTTCAGGATATCGTCGAGCACCTCGTAAGGCGGCAGCGTGTCCTGATCGCGCTGCCCCGGCCTGAGCTCTGCGGTCGGCGCCTTGGTCAGCACATTTTCCGGAACGACGATGCCCTCGGGCCCAAGGCAGCCCTTAGGCCGCGCGCGATTGCGGTAGCGCGCGAGAGCATAGACCTGTCCCTTGTACAGATCCTTGATCGGGTTGAAGCCGCCGTTCATGTCGCCGTAGAGCGTGGCGTAGCCGACCGACACCTCCGACTTGTTGCCGGTGGTGATGACGAGCGGGCCGAACTTGTTGGAGAGGGCCATCAGCAGGGTGCCGCGGGCGCGGCTCTGCAAGTTCTCCTCGGTGGCATCGGGCTTGGTCCCCTCGAACGATTTGGCGAGCGCCTCGGTGAGCCCCTCGACGGCGTCTCCGATCGGCATGATGTCGTAGCGGATGTGCAAGGCCTCGGCGGTCGCCGCCGCGTCGTTCAAGCTCTCGTTGCTGGTGTAGACATAGGGCAGCATGACGCCGCGCACGCGCTCGGCGCCGAGCCCATCGACGGCAATCGCGGCACAAAGCGCCGAGTCGACACCGCCGGAAAGGCCGAGTACGACGCCGGGGAAGCCGTTCTTGTCGATATAGTCGCGAAGCCCGGTGACGCAGGCGAGATAGTTCGCGGCCTCGCCTTCCTCAACCACGGCGATCGTGCCCGGAAGACACCGCCAGCGCGCGCCCTCGCGCCGCCATTCGGTGATGCCGACCGCCTCCTCCCAGGCCGGCATCTGCACGGCGATCTTGCCGTCGGCGTTGAGCACGAAGGATGCGCCATCGAACACGAGCTCGTCCTGGCCGCCGACCTGATTGACATA
>NZ_DASRGO010000142.1:0-40961 GCF_035650995.1 Methyloceanibacter sp.
GCCCACTTGCCCTCGAAGCCGAGCACGGCGGCGCGCTTGGCCGCGGCCGTGTAGCCGTCGGGATCGGAGAAATCGCCGAACGGCCCGTCGATCGGGCGAAGCCCGTAGGCGCGGCAGGCGACCATCATGCGCGACAGCGCGAAGTGCCAGGGATCGTTCCAGTAGTAGTGGCGCTTGCCGTCAGCGTCCTTGTCGGTGAGCACGCCGTAATCGGGGTGCGGGCCGCCGATGCCGACGGTGCGCGCCCGCGTCGAGGCGGCATAGTCGGCGACGCCGAAGGACAGCGCCTCGAGCCGCTTCGAGCTTTGCGCGATGCGCTCGACATTGGCCATGCCGAGCGCGGTCTCGATCAGGCACTCGAAGCCGATCCGCTTGTCGCGCTTCTTGTATTGCTCGATCTGGGTGACCAGCATGTCGATGGCGTAGACGTCCTCGGGCACCCCGGTCTTGGGGATCAGGATCATGTCGAGCCGCGGGCAGTTTTCCACCACGTCGACCACGTCGCGATAGGCGTAATGGGTGTCGAGACCGTTGATGCGGATCATCATGGTCTTCGAGCCCCAGTCGATCTCGTTGAGGCCCTGAATGATGTTCTTGCGCGCCTGCTCCTTGTCGTCGGGCGCGACCGCGTCCTCGAGGTCGAGGAAGATGACGTCGGCGCCGCCCTTGGCCGCCTTTTCGAACAGCGAGGGGTTCGACCCCGGCACGGCAAGCTCGGAACGGTGAAGGCGGGGGGTCGCCTGTTGGATCAGGGTAAAGCTCATCTTCCTCTTCCTCTCTAATGGGCTGAACGAAAACAGGACGCGTCGTTGCCGGATCCGTCCTCGGGCTTGACCCGAGGATCGACCCGGTGATGACGTGAAATTTCCAGGAGTGCCAGCATCGTCTTAGCCTGTGGCGCCGAGACCGGCGGCGACGGTGTTGATGGATAAGAGCAGCGCGGATTTGAAGCCCTCGCGCTCGGCCTCGCTTTGAGCTCCGCGGAAACGGCGCAAGAGCTGGACCTGCTCGCGATTGACCTCGTTGATGGTGGGAAGCCGCGCGGAAAGCGCGGCGCGGTGCTCAGCGAAGCGCTCGGCGACGAACGCTCCGCCGCTCACCTTCAACACCATCTCCGTGGTGCGGGCAAGCTCGCTCTCGATCAGCGCGAGGATGTTCGCGCGTACGCCCTCCTCGGCGACCAGACCGGCGTAGCGGCGGGCGATGTCGATATCGACCAGAAGCAGCGTCTTCTCCACCTCGTCGATGATGAGGCGGAACAGGCGCGAGGAGGAGAACATGCGGCGAAGCAGCTTGAGCCCCTCCTCGCCCCGCACTTCGAGGAAGCTCTGAAGCGCGCTCCCCACCCCGTACCAGCCGGTGATGACGTGGCGGTTCTGCGCCCAGGCGAACACCCAGGGGATGGCGCGCAGGTCCTTCAGCGAGCGAGCGCCGAAGCGCCGCGCCGGGCGCGAGCCGATATTGAGCAGCGAAATCTCCTCGAGCGGGCTCGCCGCCTGGAAATAGGGAACGAGGTCGGGATGGCCGACGAGGCCCGAATAGGCGGCGCGCGAGGCGCCGGAGAGCGCCTCCATGGCGTCGTCGAACTCGCGGGAGGGCTGAAGCGCCTCCTCGCGTTCGGACTTCAGCGCATGCTCGAACACCGAGGCGGCGAGCAGCTCCATCTGATAGAGCGCCGTGCCCTTGTTGGCGTATTTCGACGACACCACCTCGCCCTGCTCGGTGACGCGGAACCGTCCCCTGATCGAGCCCGCGGGCTGGGCGGCGATGGCGCGGCCCGTCGGCGCGCCGCCGCGCGATACCGAGCCGCCGCGGCCATGGAAGAAGGCGATTGCCGTGCCGGCCTCGGCGCCAACGCGGGTGAGCTGAACTTGCGCCTTGCACAGTTCCCAATTCGAGGCGACGAAGCCGCCGTCCTTGTTCGAGTCCGAATAGCCGAGCATCACCTCCTGCACCCCGCCCTGCCAATGCGTCGAGCGGCGGATGAGCGGGATGTCGAGCGCCTCGCGCATGATGGCGGGCGCGGCCCTCAGATCGGTGATGGTCTCGAACAACGGCACGATCGGCATGGCGCAAATCTCGGTGCCGGTCGCATCGAGGAACAGGCCGCCCTCCTTGGCGAGCAGGTAGGCGCCGAGGATGTCGTCGACCGAGCGCGTCATCGACAGGATGAAGGTGCCGAGCGCGTCGCGATCGAGCCCGCGCCTCACCTCCCCCGCCTGGCGGAACATGGCGATCAGCTCGGCCGTCTCGGAAGGCAGATCCGGCACGAGCCGCGGTGCGGTGAGCGGGCGCGACAGCTCGCGCAGGAGCCATGCGCGCCACTCGCGGCTGCCGAGCTCGGGCGGGTTGGCATCGCCGTGTCCGGCCGTCGCCCACCACAAGGATTGCAGCGCTTCGGTGGTGCGCGTCGTGTTCTCGCGGAGATCGAGCCGCACGGTCGAGAAGCGGAAGATCTCGACTGCGCGGCGCACCGGCCTCACCAGGTTCTTGGCGATGGAGGCACTGTGCGCCGCGATGAGCGCGTCCTCGACGATGCGGAGATCGACGATCAACTCGTCGGCGCCTTCGTAGGCGGCGCCCGGGCCGCCGATCTTGAGCCCCTGCACGCGGGCGAGCGTCGTATCGAGCTTGCGCAGCACGAGCGACAGGAACTGGCGGTAAGGCTCGCCCGGATTGCGTGCCGCGATCTCCTCCCCCTCGCCGCTCGCGGCAAGCTCGCGGTCGAGTTCGGCGCGGAAGCCGGCCGGCACCGGAAGTGCGCGCTCGGTGATCGACAGCGTCTTCGCCAGCTCTTCGATGCGGTCGCGATAGTGGCGGAGCGAAGCGAGCGCGTTCTGCCGCAAGGCCCACGCGGTGACCTCGGTCGTCACCGATGGGTTCCCGTCGCGATCGCCTCCGATCCACGAGCCGAACTGAAAGAACGGCGCAAGCTCGAAGCGCGTGCCGGGATAATATTGCTCGAGCGCGCCGTCGAGCAGGGCGAGCATCTCCGGCGCCTTCTCGAACAGGGTCTCGTGGAAGAAGTGGAGGCCCCTGGACACTTCGTGCTGCACGGTCGGCTTCTGCAAATGCAGCTCGCCCGTCATCCACACGAGCTCGATCTGATCGCGCAAGGCGTCGATCACCGCCGTGCGCTCGCGCTCGGTCCAGCGCGGCAGCTCGAGTTCGCGCAAGAGGAGATAGATGCGCCGGTATTTCTCGAGCACCGTGACGCGCTTCGACTCGGTCGGGTGCGCGGTGATGACCGGGCGGATACGCAGGCCCGACAAGAGGTGCTCGATCACCCGCGCCGGCACGCCCTCGGCCGCGGCCTCGGCCAGCACATAGTCGAACGTCCCGCGCAAGCTCGCCCGGCCGCGCGTCCGCTCGATCTGCCGGCGGTTGCGCATCGCCGCGTTCTGCTCGGCGATGGCGAGCAGCTGGAACCAGATGCCTTGTGCCTGAAGCGCGCGGGCCATCAGCTCGGGCGAGAAGCTCTCGGTATTGGCGCCGCCCTTGAGCACCGGCTCGATCTCCGGCTGGTGCTCGCGCACCACCTCGATGAGCAGGTTGAACAGAAGCTCGGCTGCCTCCTTGGCGGAAGTGCCGCTGAGGAGCGCCTGCGGCGTCTCGCCCGCCGGTCGCGGCGTCTGTCTCAGGTCCTCGTTCATGGCAGGCTTGTGCATTCCCGATCGCCCTGATCGGCTTGAAAAATGGACAATCCTCAATGGCACCCAGGGTCGCGGCCAGGAGGCCTTATAACGCAATATCGTCGGCGAGGATCGTCATTCCCGCCTCACCACGGGCATCCGACCATCTCCCGATGAAACAAAGACGTGCATGACCGGGACAAGCCCGGCCATGACCCGCCCGAGAAAACGCGCCGTTTGCGCTTCGCGTCAGCCCAACGGCTAGGCGAAGCTAGGCGAAGGCCCGGCGCTCGGGGCGCTTGGCAAGGACGGCCGCCACCGTCGAGCCGAACTCGCTCGGATTGGGAGCGACCGTCAGCCCGCACGACTTCATGATCTCGGCCTTCTCGGCCGCGCTGTCGCCTGCCGCCGAGATGATCGCGCCGGCATGGCCCATGCGCCGGCCCTTGGGCGCGGTGAGACCCGCCACGAACCCGATCACCGGCTTCGACATGTTGTCCTTGATCCAGGCCGCCGCTTCCGCCTCTTGCGGACCGCCGATCTCGCCGATCATCAGCACCGCGTCGGTCTCCGGATCCTCCTCGAACAGGGCGAGGTGATCGAGGAAGGAGGAGCCGTTGATCGGATCGCCGCCGATGCCGACCGAGGTCGAGATGCCGATGCCCTTGGCCTTCATCTGCGAGGCGGCCTCGTAGCCGAGGGTCCCTGAGCGCGAGATCACGCCGACGCGTCCCTGGAGATAGATATGGCCGGGCATGATGCCGAGCATGGCCTTGCCGGGGCTGATGATGCCGGCGCAGTTCGGTCCGACCATCATCGGCCGGCGGTCGCGCGGATAACGCATCAGATAGCGCTTCACGCGCATCATGTCCTGCGCCGGGATGCCGTCGGTGATCGAGCAGATCAGCCTGATGCCGGCGTCGGCCGCTTCCATGATGGCGTCGGCGCAGAAGGCGGGCGCCACGAAGGTGATCGAGGTGGTGGCGCCGGTCGCCTTCACCGCTTCCTTCATGGTGTTGAACAGCGGCAATCCGAGATGGGTGCCGCCGCCTTTGCCGGGCGTCACGCCGCCGACCACGTTGGTGCCGTAGGCGACCATCTCCTTGGTGTGGAAGGTCCCCTTGTCGCCGGTCATGCCTTGCACGAGGACCGGCGTAGTTTCATCGATCAGAATGCTCATGACGTCTCCTTCCCGGCCGGCCTACGCCGCCTTGCCCGCCACGCTGCGATAGGCCGCCACGGCCTTTTCGGCGGCTTCGGCAAGCGTATCGGCGGTAATCAGCTTCAACCCGCTCTCGGCGAGAATCTTGCGGCCCTCTTCCACATTGGTGCCGGCGAGCCTCACCACGAGCGGCACCTTGACGTCGACCGTATTGCAGGCCTGCACTACGCCCTTGGCCACCCAATCGCAGCGATTGATGCCGGCGAAGATGTTGACCAGGACGGCGCTGACCTTGGGGTCTGACAGAACGAGCTTGAGCGCGGTCGCGATGCGCTCCGGGCTCGCGCCGCCGCCGACGTCGAGGAAGTTCGCCGGCGTGCCGCCCGCGTGCTTGATCATGTCCATGGTCGCCATGGCGAGCCCCGCGCCGTTGACGATGCAGCCGATCTCGCCGTCGAGACCGATGTAGTTGAGATTGTGCTCGGCGGCCTGCGCCTCGCGCGGGTCCTGCTGCGAGGGATCGTGCATGTCGGCGACGTTGTGGCGGCGGAACAGCGCGTTGTCGTCGAACGACATCTTGGCGTCGAGCGCGAGCACGCGGTCGCCCTGGGCCACGACCAGCGGATTGATCTCGAGCATGGTCGCGTCGCAATCGCGGAACGCGCGATAGGCGTTCATGATCGTCGACACGGCGCTCTGCGCCTGCTTGATGTTCAAGCCGAGCTGGAAGGCGAGCTCGCGCGCCTGGAAGGCCTGCAAGCCCACGGCCGGCTCGACCAGCACCTGGAGGATGGCCTCAGGCTCGGTCCGGGCGATCTCCTCGATCTCCATGCCGCCCCTCTGCGAGGCGATGACGCGGATACGCTCGGCTTTGCGGTCGAGCACGTAGCCGAGATAGAGCTCGCGGTCGAACGGCTCGGCCACCTCGATATAGACGCGCTGCACGGGTTTCCCTTCCGGTCCGGTCTGAATCGTGACCAGCCGCTTGCCGAGCAGGTTGGCGGCGGCGTCGCGCACCTCGTGGTAGGTCTTGCACAGCTTGATGCCGCCCGCCTTGCCGCGCGCGCCGGCGTGGATCTGGGCCTTCACCGCCCAATTCCAACCGCCGAGCTCGGTTGCCGCATACACGGCCTGATCGGGGCTGAAAGCGACGGCGCCTTTCGGCACCGGCACACCGAAGGAAGCGAGCAATTCCTTGGCTTGATACTCGTGAACGTCCACGTCTCTCCTCCTTATCGATAGCGGCGGTCGCTTGCGTGAGCTTCTAGCTCACCTTGTTCTTGACGACGCCATAGGCCCTTTCCGTTGCTCCTTCGGCCCCGGCCAAAAGCTCGTTCAATTCCTTGAGCTTGGCCTCGGCGAAAGTCTTGTCGGTAATCATTCTTGCATTGGTGAAAACATTCAAGGCGGCGCTTCGCAGTGCAGCATAACCGGCGAGCACGCCGACGCCCGCATCCGAGATCACGTTGAGATTGCCCTTCTCGGAGGCGATCGCGGCAAGGTCGATCACCTCGCGCGCCGCCCGAGCGCAGGCGAGCGGCACGTCGGTCGCCTGCTTCAGCGCGGCCTGGATCGCCTTCTCGCGTGCGGCCTTCTCGGCGTCGGTCTCCTTCGGCATGCCGTAGGCGCTCATCACCGTGTCGAAGGCCTTCACGTCATCCTGGATCATGCCGGTGAGCCTCAGGCGGACCGCTTCGGCCTTGCGGAGGACCTCTTTCATGTCGCCCTCCACCTCGGCGTACTTCTTCTTGCCGATGGTCAAGTTGCACACCATGCTGACGAGCGCGGCGCCCATGGCGCCGATGATCGCAGCCGCGCTCCCGCCGCCCGGCGTCGCGCTTTGGCTGGCAAGCGCATCGAGGAACTTCTCGATCGGCGTGTCCTTGATCTGGGTCATCAAGCCATCTCTTTTGCCAACGCGTAGATTTCCTCGGCATCGAACACGCCCTCTGAGCTGTCGAACAGCTTGCCGATGCAGGCGCGGTGCAGCTTGAGTTTCAGCCCGCCGATGCCGAGCGCGCCGAAGGCGATCTTGCCGTTACGCTCCTTGCCCTTGTCGGTCGCCTCGATGCCCTCGATGCCGAGCGGCGGCTGGGCGTTCACGTCCGCGAGAAGCTCGATATTGGGGTTGTCCTTCCACGCCGACAGCGGCAGGAGCTGGAAGCCGATGGCGCCCGCGGCGAACACGACATTGGCGTCCTTGACCGCTTCCGCGCGGGTCTTGTCGTCGGGAGCCGCGACCGCCTTCACCTTGACGTTGAAGCGCTGCTCGATCGCCTTGGCGGCCTGATCGCCCTTGTCCTTGGTGCGCGAAGTGATGGTCACGTCGGCGCCTTCTTGCGCGAGGAAAGCCGCAGCGCGCATGCCGACCGGTCCGGTTCCGGCAAGCACCACCGCTTTCTTGCCCTTGAGCTTCTTGGCCTTGGCGAGCAGCGCCACGCCCGCCGCGGCCGTCGTGTTCGAGCCGTTCGAATCGAGCATCACCGAGACGCGGAACGGCCCGAAGAAGCGCTTCTTCACCGCCGCGAGCACGGCCTCGCCCTTGGTCATGTCGCCGCCGCCGACGAAGATTGCAGTCGACTGCTTGTCCTTGCCGCCGCGCGTGTAGATCGTGCCGTCGACCAGCGCCCCGACATTCTCGGGCGTGACGTTGGCGTAGCCGGTGACGCGGTCGGCGCCGCCGTCATAGGCGACAACGGTATCGAACACGCTCGGCATTGGATCGGTGTCGAACAAGAACAGAAGCTTCTTCATGGCCTTTATCCTAACTTACTCGACGACGTTCTGCGGCTTGCCCGCGACGAACGCCTCGATGTTGTCGATGAGCTGATCGGCAAGAATCTGCATCGCCTCCTGGCTCGCCCAGGCGACATGCGGCGTCACGATGAGATTGGGAATGGTGGGGTCGAGCAGGATGTTCCCCTCCTTCGGCGGCTCCTTGGTGAGCACGTCGAAGCCGGCGCCGGCGATGGTGCCGTTCCGGAGCGCCTCGGCAAGCGCTGCCTCATCGACCAGGCCGCCGCGGGCGGTGTTGATGAGGATCGCGCTCCGCTTCATCTTGGCGAGCTCCTTCGCCCCGATCATGTTCTTGGTCTCGGGCGTGAGCGGTACGTGCAGCGTGATGATGTCGCTCTCGCGCAGAATCGTCTCGAAATCGACCAGCCCCGGCTGCGGCACCACGTCGAACGGAAGCACCTTCATGCCGAGCGCCTCGGCGCGCTTTCCGATCGACTTGCCGAGCGCGCCGTAGCCCACGATGCCGAGCGTCGATCCCGCGACGTCGTGGATCGGATGGGTAAGGAAGCAGAACTGGCTCGACTTGTTCCACACGCCATTCATGGTGTCGTGCACGTAAGCGAACAGATTGCGCCTGAGCGCGAAGATGAGCGCGATGACATGCTCGGGAACGGTGTTGAAGGCGTAATTGCGGATATTGACGATGGTGATGCCGTTCGCCTTGCAATAGGCCTTGTCGATGATGTCGGTGCCGGTCGCCGCCACCGCGATCAGCTTGAGCTTGGGCAGCGCCTTCAGCGTCTCGGCGCGCATCGGCACCTTGTTGATAATGGCGATGTCGGCGTCCTTCAGGCGCTCGACGATCTCATCGTGCGTCCACGTCGATTGATACTCTTGGTAGCTATGCGGGAAATTCGGCCGCCTCACCTTGGCGTCCACCGATTCCCGATCGAGAAACACGATCGCGTGCTGCACCGACTACTGCCCCTTACCACACGCCGCTCGAGCCCACGCCCTCGCGACACGCCTCAGCTTCCCCCGACACGAACCGGCGTCGGGCCGACCCACTCTTGAAATGAGGCGAGACCGGCTCTTCGCCGGGAACCCGCGCTCCTCCCACCTACTCGGCGGCGACCTTGGTTTCCCTGGCCGCTTGCGCCCCGCGGAAATGCGCCTGCGCGGCGGCAACGCCCGAGCCGAACTCGACCTCGATGCCGACATCGCGCATGGCCATCTCGGCGCCCGCGATTGCGCCGAGCAGCATCAATTCGTTGAGATCGCCGAGGTGGCCGATGCGGAACAGCTTGCCCGCCACCTGGCTAAGCCCCGCGCCGAGCGCGAGGTTGTAACGGCGATAGGCGCGGTCGATCACGTCCGCGCCGTTGAACCCCGGCGGCACCATGATCGCCGTCACCGTGTCGGAATGCCATTTCGGCTCTTTGGCGCAGAGCCTGAGGTTCCAGGCCTCGACCGCCGCGCGCGCCCCTCCGGCGAGATGATGATGCCGCGCAAATACGTTTTCGAGGCCCTCCTCGAGCAGCATGGCGAGCGACTCGCGTAAGCCATAGAGCAGCGGCAGCGCCGGCGTATAGGGGAAGTAGCCGGTGGCGTTCGCCCGCATCTGGTCGCCGAAATCGAAATAGGCTCTGCGGCACTTCGCGTCCTTCATCGCGGCGAGCGCCTTCTGGCTCGCGCACACGATGCCCAAGCCCGCGGGAAGCATCAGCCCCTTCTGCGAGCCGGTGATGGCGAGATCGACGCCCCACTCATCGAAGCGGAAATCGAGGCTCGCGATCGAGCTCACGCCGTCGACATAGAGCAGCGCCGGATGCTTGGCGGCGTCGATCGCCCGGCGCACGGCGGCGACGTTCGAGGTGACCCCGGTCGCCGTCTCGTTGTGCACCACGAGCACGCCCTTGATCTCGTGCCCCTTGTCGGCGCGCAGCGCTTCCTCGATGCGGTCGGGATTGACGCCCGTGCCCCACTCTTCCTCCTGGACGATCACCTCGAGGCCGTGGCGCTTGGCGAGCTCGATCCACAGATGGCTGAACTGGCCGAACCGCGCGGCAAGAAGCTTGTCGCCCGGCGACAGCGTGTTGGTCAGCGCGGCTTCCCACGCGCCGGTGCCGCTCGACGGATAGATGACGACCTGGCCGTCCTTGGTCTTGAAGATCTTCCTCAGGTCTTCGTAGAGCGGCTTGGTAAGTTTGGGGAAGTCGGAGGAGCGATGATCCTCCATGGGGACGTGCATGGCGCGCAAGATCCGGTCAGGCACATCGGTCGGTCCAGGCACAAAAAGAAAATTACGGCCTGGCCGTCTTGCTCCAGCCATCGTCTACTCCCTTGAATTTCTTGGGCCCGGCCATGGGTCCGGCCGGTCGAGAAGCTCGCGTGGAGAGGGTGTTAGCGTCACGCCCGCCCGCTTGCAACCCTTTTTGCCCTTAGAATAGGCCGGCGATGCGCCCGTCTGGCCCAAGCTGGATGGCGTTGGCCGCCGGCACTTTGGGCAAGCCCGGCATGGTCATGATGTCCCCGCAGATCACCACCACGAACTCGGCGCCTGCCGACAGCCTCACCTCGCGGATCGGGATGGTGTGCCCGAGCGGCACGCCTTTGGCGTCCGGATTGGTGGTGAAGCTGTACTGGGTCTTGGCCACGCAGATCGGAAACTTGCCGAAACCTTCCTTCTCGAGCTCGGCGAAGCGGTCGCGCACGCTCTTCTCGGCTGTGATGTCCTCGGCGCCGTAGATCTCGCGGGCGATGGTGCGCGTCTTCTCCCAGAGCGGCATGGTGTCGGGATAGAGGAAGTCGAAATCGGACGCCTTGGTCTCGATGGTCTTGACCACAATCTTGGCGAGATCGACCGCGCCCGCGCCTCCTTGCGCCCAGTGATCGGCGGGTACGCATTCGACCCCGAGCGGGGCGCAAAGCCGTCTGAGCAGCGCCATTTCGGCCTCGGTGTCGCTCGAGAAGCGGTTGACCGACACCACCACCGGCACGCCGTATTTCTGCAGGTTTTCGATGTGGCGCTGCAGATTGGCGAAGCCCTTCTCCAGCGCCTGGAGGTTCTCCTTCTTGAGATCGTCCTTGGCCACCCCGCCATGCATCTTGAGCGCGCGGATGGTGGCCACGATCACCGCGCATGAGGGCTTGAGCCCCGCCTTGCGGCACTTGATGTCGAAGAACTTCTCGGCCCCGAGATCGGCGCCGAAGCCCGCCTCCGTCACCACGTAATCGGCGAGCTTGAGCGCGGCCTTGGTGGCGATCACCGAGTTGCAGCCATGCGCGATATTGGCGAACGGGCCGCCATGGATGAAGGCGGGGTTGTTCTCGAGCGTCTGCACCAGGTTCGGCGCGAGCGCGTCCTTGAGCAGCGCCGCCATCGAGCCCGCGGCCGAAAGGTCCTTGGCGGTGACCGCCTTCCTGTCGCGCGTCTGGCCGATCTGGATCTGGCCGAGCCGCCGCTGGAGGTCGGCGAGATCGCTCGCCAGGCAGAAGATCGCCATCACCTCGGAGGCCACGGTGATGTCGAAGCCCGCTTCGCGCGGGTAGCCGTTGGCCGCGCCCCCGAGCGAGGTCACGATCGAGCGGAGCGCGCGGTCGTTCATGTCCACGGCGCGGCGCCAGGTGATGCGGCGCGTATCGATATCGAGCTTGTTGCCCCAATAGACGTGGTTGTCGATCATCGCCGCGAGCAAATTGTTGGCGGCGCCGATGGCATGGAAATCGCCGGTGAAGTGGAGGTTGATGTCCTCCATCGGCACGACCTGGGCATAGCCGCCGCCGGCTGCGCCGCCCTTCACCCCGAAACAGGGCCCGAGCGACGGTTCGCGGATGCAGACCATCGCCTTTTTGCCAATGGCATTCAGCGCATCGCCCAAGCCCACCGTGGTCGTAGTCTTGCCCTCGCCCGCAGGCGTCGGCGTGATCGCGGTGACGAGGATCAGCTTGCCGTCGGGCCTGCCGGCGAGCGAGGCGATATAGTTGAGCGAGACCTTGGCCTTGTAATGCCCGTAGGGGATCAAGTCTTCGGCGTCGATGCCGAGCTTGTCCTTGGCGACCTCGACGATCGGCCGCATCTGCGCGGCTTGGCTGATCTCGATGTCCGATTTCGGGGTCTTGTGCTGGTCGTGCAAACGCTTGCCCGCTTTTTCGGCATCGTCACGCGGCTGAACTGACATTACTCTTTGGCCCCCAACTGGTTAGCCTCACGAAGGACGCGGGTCGTCTCTGCACCAAGGGTGAGCAAACTAATTCATTCGCTTGCCTTATTGCAATCGTCTGTGCGAGGTCAGGCCCCATTTGGAGAGGGACGCCAACAAGATGAAGCCTGACGTTCTGCTCAAGGCCATGTTCAAGGCCGCGGTCGATGCGGCGCTGCCCTCGCTCTGCGTGCCGGCACACCTGCCGCCGAAGCCCAAGGGCCGCACGATCGTCATCGGCGCGGGCAAAGCGTCGGGCGCCATGGCCAAGGCCCTCGAAGACGCCTGGGACGGCCCCCTCGAAGGCTTGGTCGTCACGCGCTACGGCTATCGCGTGCCGACGAAGCGTCTCGAAGTGGTCGAGGCCGCCCATCCCGTCCCCGATGCCGCCGGTCGCGAGGCGGCGAAGCGCATCTTCGAGATGGTGCAAGGACTGACCGAGGACGACCTCGTGCTTTGCCTGATTTCCGGCGGGGGCTCGGCGCTGCTCGCGCTCCCGCCGGAGGGCCTCACGCTGGAGGACAAGCAGGCGGTGAACAAGGCGCTGCTCAAGTCGGGTGCCACCATCTCCGAGATGAACACGGTGCGGAAGCACCTCTCAGCCATCAAGGGCGGACGGCTTGCTACCGCTGCCTACCCGGCGCGCGTGGTGGCGCTGATGATCTCGGACGTCCCGGGCGACGATCCGTCGATCATCGCCTCGGGCCCCACCGTGCCCGACCCCTCAACCAATGAGGATGCCCGTCGCATTCTCGCCAAGTACGGAATCGAAGTCACTGCAGGAATGGTGGCGCATCTTACGGACAACGACACCGAGACGCCGAAGCCCGGCGACAAGCGCTTCGCGCGGGTCGAGAACATCATGATCGCGACCCCCCAAGCCTCGCTCGAAGCCGCCGCAGAGGTCGCGCGCAAGGAGGGCGTGACGCCCGTGATCCTGGGCGACTCGATCGAAGGCGAGTCGCGCGACGTGGCGCTGGTGCATGCTGGCATCGCGCGGCAATGCAAGCTGCGCGGCCAGCCGGAAAAGCCGCCATGCGTCCTGATCTCGGGCGGCGAGACCACCATCACGCTCAAAGGCAAAGGCAAAGGCGGGCGCAACACCGAATTCCTGCTCGCGCTCGCCATCGCGCTCGATGGGCTTCCGGGCATTTACGCGCTTGCCGGCGACACCGACGGCATCGACGGCAGCGAGGACAATGCCGGCGCGCTGATCTATCCCGACACGCTTCAGCGCGCAGCAAAAGCCGGAATCAACGCCAAGGCCATGCTCGCCGACAATGACCCCTGGACCTTCTTCAATGCCATCGGGGATCTGCTGGTGACGGGCCCCACCCTCACCAACGTCAACGACTTCCGCGCTGTCCTGATCGAGAAGTAGCTCCGTTTCATCCCTTCCCTTGATAGGGAGGGTGGCCGACATCTTCAGTTGGCCGGGTGGAGCGACATACGATCATCCCCCACCCCGGCGCCGCAAAGCGGCGTCGGACCTCCTCGCGCGGGGAGATATGGCAAACCGGCCGCGCCTTGACGCACAGAAGCCCGCGTCACTAGCTATTCGTCAGGCCTCACGAGGGGCGCGAGCTAGGAGCAAAAGTCATGGCAGCGAGACTCGAAGGCAAGGTCGCCGTGGTGACCGGCGTCAGCGGCGACGGACAGGTCGGACAGGCGGTGGCAAAGGCGCTGGCCGACAACGGCGCGGCGCTGGCGATTTGCGCGCGACATGAGGACAAGGTGGAAGCCCGAGCCAAGGAGCCGCGCGAGGCAGGAGCTCGCGTGCTCGCCGTCGCAGGCTCGCTGACCGACGAAGCCGACGTGAAGCGTCTGATCGACGGAGCAATCGCCGAATTCGGCCGTATCGACATCCTGGTCAACCTCGCCGGCGGGCTCACCAAATATAAGCCGGCCGTGGAGCACACGCTCGAAGACTGGCGCGCCGAGCTCGACAACAACCTGCTGAGCGCCTTCCTCACCTCTCGCGCTGCCTTCCCGCATCTCAAGGCGGCAGGCGACGGCGTCATCATCAACTTCGCGCGGGCCGGCCAGGCCCAAGCGAACATGGTGGCCTATAACTGCGCCAAGGCCGGCATTGAGGCGCTGACCCGCACCCTCGCGCTCGAGGGCCGCGATCTCGGCATCAGGGTCAATGCCATCGCGCCGGGGCTGGTGGACACGGCCTCCAATATCGCCGCCATGAAGCCGAAAGACACGAAGCGCTGGGCCAAGCGCGACGACATCGCCGCGGCGGTCGTCTTTCTCGCCTCGCCTGCCAGCGAAGGCATCACCGGGCAGACCATCGCCGTCACGGGTTGGGGCCTGTAGCCGTCGCCTCTCTAGCAGGTGGAACGAAACAGGCCGCCTACCGGCATCGTTTCGGTTCAAATGCGGCCCCCTAGATGGCCGTCTCGGGCACTTGCACTCTCTCGATCGAGGCCCGCGATCCGGGCGGCAATTGCAGCACCGTCGCGCGCTGGCCTTCGCACAACTCCGTCAGCAGAACGATCTGACCGTCGGGAAATTCGAGCGCATCGTGATGGGTGTTTGGCTCATCCATGTGGACCTGTCGGAATTGAGCCACCTTGTGCCCGAATGGACGTCTTGGGCGAAACAGACCTCTCGGCTCGGCGAGAACTTCCTCCTCGAAGGCGAGCTCTGTGCCGGGCAGCAGGCATACGGCCACGTTCAGGTTATCGATCGAAGCGAAACCGCGCGTGGCAGAGGTCGGAAACCGCGTCGATACCAGCTTCTCGCCGAGCCTTGCCGGGCGAGATGCGATGAGCTGCAGGCTGTAGTCACACATTGAAGCTCCTCCAATGCGAAGGGTCGATGGTGCTCCCCGCCAACGATATTGTATCCCGGTAAAGTGGTAATCGTTTGTCCGGCCGAGCAATAAGGCGTCTGCCGTAACCGACGATTTCCGCGCCGTCCCCATCGAGATGGCTGGAGGGTTCGAGGCGATGACAAGAGTGGGTTTGACGTTGATTGGCGCTTTGCTGGCCGGCGCCACGGGCATGGCGAGCGCGTTCTCAGCCGAGGAGCAGACCGCAGTGGCCTACATCACCGAGCGCTATGCCGATGCGCCCGAGCCCGGCGCGCAGGCCCGCTACTCGCCGCGCATCGAGAAGCTTTGGGCGCAATGCCGAAAGCGCGAGAAGAAGACCGGCGACCCGTGCATGGATTTCGACATCTGGGTCAATGCCCAGGATTGGGAGATCAAGAACCTCAAGGTCGATCTGCTCAAGAATGACGGCGCCGCGACCACCGTGCTCGCGAGCTTCGACAATTTCGACCGTCGTGAGAACATCAATTTCCGCCTGATCAAGGACAAGAAGGGCTGGATGGTCGACGAGATCGCGACGGGCTGCGACTTGCTGTCCAACGTGCTCCAAGGCAAGCCGTCGAAGTGTTGAGCTCCGGCCGCTACGTCCTGTCGCGCGCTTCCGGGCGAGCTTCCCTTCTAGAGAGACTCGGTGTACCTCTTTAGGCGCGGGGGCTGAAACGGAGTGAAGTCGTGTCGCGGTCCGAGCCAGCCGCCGATCAAGGCGAAGTCGAAGACATGAAGGCGATCGCGCATCTGCCCGGTCTCGACATCGAGATCCTCCACCGCCCGTCGCCCGACGGACGGGGCGAGCAGATCGCGATCATGCTCACGGCCGTGCCCTCCTTCGAGGCCTGGGCCAAGAGCTTCGAAATGCTCAACCCCTTCGCCCTTTGGGCCGAAGCCATGCGGTTGGCCTGGTCGCCTTGGGTCGAAGCGATGGAGGCCATGCTGCCCGCGCCCTTGCCCAAGCTCGGCTCCGGCCGCGCCCGATCCGATCGTCGCTAGCGCGAGCGCGGATCGGCCTCGCTAAATCTCCGAATCGTTCTCGCACACCACCGTGTCGCGATGTCCGCATTCGGGGAGCTTGTAGCCGATCAGCGCACCGGTTTTGAGATCGACGATCGGCGTGGGGCAGCCGATGCGCCATACGCGCCATGGCGTGCGGCGGTGAGCCTCATCCCATTGTATGGCGAGCGACAGCCCGGCTCTTGCGCATTGTCCGCGGTCCGTGAAATTGGGGTTCAGCGGGGGCGCCGGATCGTCGACCGGGCCGAGCTGCATGCCTTCTGCCGGATCGTAAAGCTCGACCTCGTGCCGCTGGCACGTCATCATCGAGTTCTGCGTCGCCCAGTCGAAATTCTCGACATGGCTATAGGCGGCATTCGGGTCCGCATTCGCGGACATGACAACCTTACAGGCAATCACTACCAGGATTGGGGGGACATGTACCGACATCCTTCAAACCTCTCGATTGGCGTCCTCCCAACGCTGAACCCGGCAAGTCGAGCTTAACCAGGAACGGAATGGGGAGCGCGCGGGTTCCCTTCAGACGACCCTGCCCGGCGAGGTTTTGTGGCGCAGGCGCAAGGTCAGTGCCGTTAGGACGCCGCCGCTGCGACATCACCATCTCGCACCGCTCGCAGGCGCGGAGCGATTTCGCCGCAAATTCGCCCGCCTCGCGGCAATCCGGCAACAGTGTCCCGCCGCCGGCGCGACACCTAATCCGACGCTCCTCATCACGCCGGTTCATGCTGAAGGAGCCTTGGCAATGAGATGGGCGCTTGCCGCCATCCTGTTCGCTTTCCTCGCCGGGGCCGTGTTCGTCGCCCATTACGGGTGGATCTCGGCAGGCGATGTGGCGATGCCTCCGTGGGGCTGGCTGATGATGGGCCTCGGCATCCTCTTTTCGCTTGTGGTCGGCTGCGGCCTGATGATCCTCGTCTTCTACAGCAGCCGTGCCGGTTTCGACGAGGGCCCCACGATCAAACGACAGCCGGAACCCGAGCCGCGACGGCGCGCATCCCGAAACTAGCGGCGCTTGCTGCTTGAGACGTCATCGCGCAGCGAAGCGATCTCGGCCCTCAGCGCCTTGATCTCCGCGGCGAGCGGCGCGGTCTCTTCGTGCATCATTTCGCGCTCCGCTTTCTCCACCGCCGCATGTTCCTCGCTGATGGCGTTGACGATGATGCCGATGATGAGGTTGAGCACGGTGAAGGTGGTGACCACGATGAAGGAGATGAAGAAGATCCAGGCGTAAGGGTGCGTCGCGAGGATCGGCTTGACCACATCGTCCACCCAGCCTTCGAGCGTCATCACCGTGAACAGAGTGAACAGCGAGCGGGGAAGCGTGCCGAACTGCTCGGGGAAATCCTGGCCGTAGAGGTTCACCGCCATCACCGCCGCCACGTAGAAGACGAGGCAGATGAGAAGAAGGATGGAACCCATGCCGGGCAGCGCCCTGATCAGCCCGCCGACCACCCGCTGCAGCGCCGGCACCACGGTGATGAGCCTGAGCAGGCGCAACACGCGGAGTGCGCGCAACACCGAGAAGGCCGCCGTCGCCGGCGCCACCGCGACGCCGATCACGACCGCATCGAAGACGTTCCAGCCGTCGCGGAAAAACGAGGCGCGCTGCACGGCGAGCCGCGCCAGGATTTCGGTCACGAAGATGGCGATGGCGATGCGGTCGACGGCGATCAAGAGCGTGCCGTAACGCTCCATCGCGCTTGCGCTCGTCTCGAGCCCGAGCGTGACGGCATTGACGAGGATGAGCGCCATGATGATGCGCTCGGTTGCCGGATTCTCGTCGATTCTGCGCAGCCACTCGAGCATCCGGCCTTTCCTCCCGCCCAATCTTATTGTCCAGATTGCCGCGGCGCCGCAAGCCGCGGGCGCGGCCGCTCCTCGATTGGGCAGGCGCCACGAGGTTAAATTGGCAAAGTTCCTTGCAAAAAAGAGAAGCCCGCCGGGGTTAAGCCGGCGGGCTTTTGCTTGATCCGAGCTCCCATGGGGGGAGGGATGGGGAGGGCTTAGCTCGGCAGCAACACGGTATCGATGACGTGAATCACGCCGTTCGACTGCATCACGTTCTTGATGGTGATCTTGGCGGCGTCGCCTTTGCCGTCCCACACCCAGATGGCGCCGTCCTTCATCTCGAAGGTGAGCTCGGCGCCTTCGACGGTCTTGAGCGTGGCCTTGCCGCCGCCCTTCTTGATCATGTCCATCAGGTCGTTGGCGGTGATGCGGCCGGGAACGACGTGATAGGTCAGGACCTGGGTGAGCTGGCCCTTGTTCTCGGGCTTGAGCAGCGTGTCGACCGTGCCGGCCGGTAGCTTGGCGAACGCGTCATTGGTCGGCGCGAACACGGTGAAGGGGCCTTTGCCCGACAGCGTGTCGACGAGACCCGCGGCCTTGACCGCGGCGACGAGCGTCGTGTGGTCCTTCGAGTTGACCGCGTTCTGGATGATATTCTTTGACGGATACATCGGGGCGCCGCCGACCATCACCGTGTCCTCCTTGGCGAAGGTGGGAACGGTGGAAAGGGCAACGAGCGCAAGACCGGCGGCAGCCGCGCCGGCGACGGCGAATTTAACGAACTTCATGTCATCCTCCTGTTGGCTTCATGTCCCGTTGGGGGGTACGGGCTGAGTTACGGGAGGCGCGTTCGGACGGATGCAGGGACCTTCGAAAATTTCGCGATGACGTTTTCGTGATCGACGGACCGCCGTCGTTTTTGGTTCGCGACGCAAGGCACATTTCCGCGGCGCCTGCCGGAGCCTTTCAGTCGCAACATGGACAGGGACGGGATCGGCCGGAGCCGACGACCAGGAATGGACGCCTAACCTAAAGCAGGGCGAGCTTGCCGTTGGCGATGACAGGGCCCGTGGGCTGACCGGTTGGCGAGCCTCCCGGCGGCTCGACCGACACGGCGAGCACCGAATCCGCCGTGACATGCGGCCTGAGTTCGGCCGGGATCTCGACCTTGATCGGCTTTTCCGGATCGATGAGGCCGAGCGAGTGCGGCTTGTCGCCCGCGGGAATGAGCCAGAGCTCGAGCGCGTGCTGCTGCTCGCCGGTGAGCGCCACCGCGGGCACGATGGTGAGGGTGCCGTCCGACGGATTTGCCGCGGCGAAGAAGCCCGATTTGCCCGGCCCTTCGTCGAGCTTGGCGACGAGCGGCGGCTCGAGGCCCGGCGCTTGCGCAAGATAAATCAACCCGGCGAGGCATGCGGCGGCGAGCGCGCTTGCGCCGATGGCAAGCGTCCGCCAGAAGGCGAGGCTTTGCCACAACCCCCCGCTTTGCGCGGGCCGCGGCCTCGCGCCGCCGAGTCTTGCCTCGATGCGCGCCCAAGCGTCGGCAGGAGGGGCGATCGGGGGCACCAGCGCGGCAAGACCGCCGAGCCGCTCCTCCCAGAACGCGACCTCGGCGGCAAAAGCGCTGTCCTCAGCGATACGGCGCTCGGCCGCGCGCCGTTCGGCAGCGTTCAGCACGCCGAGCACGTACTCGGCGGCGACAAGCGCCCCGTGCTCCTCAAGACCTGTCGTGCCGCTGTCGCTCATCGCTCAAGACATGCTCTCAATTTGGCGAGGCCGCGCCGGATCAGGCTCTTCATGGTGCCGAGCGGGACGTTCCACGCCCGCGCCAGTTCCTCATAAGTCGAACCACCGATGAACGCTGACCGGATCGCCTTGGCAGTCCGCTCATCGAGCTCCTCGAGACACGAAGCAAGACGCGCCTGCTGTTGGCTGCTCACCAACATCTCCTCGGCGAGCGGGGCGGGATCGGACACCGTCTCGGCCGCCTCGATCGGCTCGGCGCGCCGCACTAGGCCGCTGCCGCGCAGCCGGTCGATGGCGCGATTGCGCGCGATGGCCACGAGCCAAGTGATCGGGCTCGCCTTCGTCTCGTCGAACGCTCCTGCCTTCTGCCAGACCGCAAGGTAAACCTCTTGCAACACGTCCTCTGCCTCGCTTCTGTCATTCAATATACGAAGGCAGATGCCAAAAAGCTTCGCGGCGGTCTCATCATAGATGAGGCGCAAGGCCGCGCGGTCGCCGGCGGCGGCGCGGCGGATCGCGGCGGAAAGTTGTTTGCGCCTCGCGCTTGCGTCCATCGCCGGCGAAAACCCGGAGAAATTGCCTAGGAATGCGCCAATCACTAGCGCGGATTGCCGATCCTGTCTGTAGTCGCGCGCGCGGGCAAGTCCAGCCCTAGGTCAAGTGAATTTTCGCAGTTGCGAATTGGGGCGAGCGCGCTACTCTCCCGGCGGGTTCTGGCTCATCCTAACCATGACCCCGTGATTCGGCTGCTCGGCGCTCACGTCGGCAATATTCAGCGCCACGGAACAGTCGAAATTCGAAGGACTATGGGGGGCTCGGCCGTTCCTGGGGGTGGGGGTGGCTGATTTTCTTACGACGGCGCGAGCGCACGTCTTGTGCGGATGGGAACGGACGCCACGGCAGCGGCTTGGTGAGGGATCGGAATGATGCTGAGGCGCGTGGGTCTTGGCCTCCTCGTGGGAGCGATTCTGTCCGCTCCTTCGGCGGCAACCGCAGGGCCTGCCCTCGTCTTCGAGCCGTATAACGGGACGGTGTTCTACGCCGAAGATCCCGACGTCATGTGGTTCCCCGCCTCGCTCACCAAGCTGATGACCGCCTACGTCACCTTCGAGGCGCTGCGCGACGGAACGGTCAAGCCCGACACCAAACTCATCTGCTCCAAGCTCGCCACCCAACAAGCCCCGAGCAAGCTCTGGCTGAAGGAGGGAGAATCGATCACCGTCGACGTTGCGCTCAAGGTGCTGATCGTCAGATCCGCGAATGACGTCGCGGTGATGCTCGCCGAGGGCGTGGCCGGCAGCCAGGAAGCCTTCGTCGCCAAGATGAACGAGGCGGCGCAGCATCTCGGCATGACGCGCACGCATTTCGTCAACGTGAACGGCTTGCCCGCCGAAGGCCAGTACACCACCGCCCGCGATCTCGCGCGGCTCGCCCGCGCCCTCATCATCGAGTTCCCCGACCATCTCGACATCTTCACCACCACTCAGGTCCAGGTCGGCAAGCAGGTCATCCGCACCCATAACGGCCTCCTCGTGAGCCTGCCCGGGGCCGACGGCATGAAGACGGGATTCATCTGCGAGTCTGGCTTCAACATCGTGGCGAGTGCGACCCGCGACGGCCGGAAGCTCGTCGCCGTGGTTCTCGGCGAGCAATCCGTCGCCTCGCGTCGCGTGCGCGCCACCGACCTGCTGGAGAACGGCTTCAAGCGCTATTTCTGGAAATCGTTGTTCGGCACGAGCCTCGACGGCCTCGCCATCCAAGCCTCGTTGAACGACTCGCCGGTCCACATGGCCGATAGCATTTGCGGCGCCAAGGTCGCCAAGGCCTCCCGCAAGAGATACGGCACCGGCGCCAACGGACAGAAACCCATCCTCGATCTCGACGCCGAAGAAGCGGTCAACGCGACCACCGACGCGGCAGCGACCGTCGCCAAGGGGGCGGTCAACGCGACGACCGGTGCGGCGGCGGCGGTGGCCAAGGGCGCGGTGAAAGCCACCAAGAAAACGCTGCGCAAGACGGTGAAAACAGGCGCCAATTGACCGTGTCCCGCCTTTTGCGCATTGGCCGTCTTTCATTCGTGACAACGGTCCTCTGCTTGGGCGTCGGCGCCGCCCGTGGCGCCGAGCCACCCGACAACGTGGCGCAGGCGATCGCCGACGCGTCGCAGTCTTGCAAGGATGAAGCGGGCAAGCCCAATGCCGACGCTGTCTTGAGCGTGCAGGATTTGAACGGCGACGGCGGCGAGGACTGGATCGCCGACTACAAGAAATTCAAATGCGACGGCGCGCCCAATCCGCTGTGCACCGCCTCCGGCTGCACCCTGCAGATCTATTTCTGGGACGGCGAGACCGCGTGGGACCTCGTCTATGAGGATCTGGTGCAGAGCTACAAGTTCGACAAATCGGGCGGCAAGCCCATGATGTACGTGACGACCGCAGGCGACCCCTGCAACAAGCCGACCGCCGATCACTGCACCTATACTTATCGCCTCGATAAGGACGCCGTTACCCCGGTGAAGTAGCGCGCTGCCTCAGGACGCGTCGGACGCTCTCGCCGCGACCGCCGCCTCCACCACGCGCCTGGCCTCCGGCGCGCTCCAATCGGCTGGACCGACGAGGCGTCCGATCTCCTTGCCGTCGCGGTCGAGCACGAGCGTGGTCGGCATGCCGACCGCCTTCAGCGCCGCGAACAACTTGCCGGTCGGGTCGGTGTAAAGGCCAAGATGGGTCACGCCGGTCTCGGCGAGGAAGGCGCGCGCTTTGTCGGCACCGCCCTTGTCGATATTCACCGCGACCACCGCGAAGTCCTTGCCGCCGAGTTCGGCCTCGAGCTTGTCGAGGGCCGGCATCTCCTCGCGGCAGGGCACGCACCAGCTCGCCCAGATATTGAGGAGCACGACCTTGCCCTTGAAATCGGCGAGCGACTTGGTCGCCCCGTCGCCGTCGAGGAACTCGACCGCCGGGACATCGAGCGGTTTTGCCCTGACGAGAAGCGGCGCCATGGCGCCCGTGTTGAGGCCGGCGAGAGCCCCTCCCCCTCCCCCCTGATCGGCAGGGGGCGCCCCCGGCGCCTCGGCGGCGGGAACGGATGCGCCCGGCTCAGACGGCCCATTGTCAGGAGGGGCGAAACTCAAATATACCGTCGCGAATCCGGCAATCGCCGCAAGCGCTCCCGCGACGAGAAGCCTAGCCGGTGGCGCGGCACGCTTTGTTTCACTGCGTTCGCTCACGTCTTCCCGCTCACTTTCGTCTTGCTTTAGGTCAGACAGCGATGACCAACACCATGTGGGGCGGCCGCTTCGCCGCAAGTCCCGCCGAGATCATGGAGGAGATAAACGCCTCCATCGGCTTCGACAAGCGGCTGTGGCGCCACGATATCCGGGCCTCTAAGGCCCATGTCGCCATGCTCGGCGCGACCGGCATCCTCAGCAAAAAGGAAGCCGAAACCATCGCGCGCGGGCTCGGCAAGATCGAGGCTGAGATCGAGGCCGGCACCTTCAATTTCTCGCGAGCGCTCGAGGATATTCATCTTAACGTCGAGAACCGCCTGCGCGAGCTGATCGGCCCGGTCGCGGGTAAGCTCCACACCGCGCGTTCGCGCAACGACCAGGTGGCGACCGACTTCAAGCTCTACGTCAGGGACGAAATCGGCGCGATCGATGCCGCGCTCGCCGCGCTTCAGCTCGCGCTCGCCAACAAGGCGCTCGCCCATGCCGGCACGGTGATGCCGGGCTTCACCCATCTCCAGACGGCGCAGCCGATCACCTTCGGCCATCATCTGCTGGCTTACGTCGAGATGTTCGCCCGTGACCGCGGGCGATTCGCCGACGCCGGGGCGCGGCTTTCCGAGTGCCCGCTCGGGGCCGCCGCGCTCGCCGGCACGAGTTTCCCCATCGACCGTGACATGACGGCAAACGCGCTCGGCTTCGACCGGCCGGCGGCGAACTCGCTCGATGCCGTCTCCGACCGCGACTTCGCCCTCGAGACGCTCGCCGCAGCCTCGATCGCCGCCATGCATCTGTCGCGGCTCGCCGAAGAGATCGTGATGTGGACCTCCCCGCAATTCGGGCTCGTCCGCCTGTCGGACAAGTTCACCACCGGATCCTCGATCATGCCGCAGAAGCGGAACCCCGACGCCGCCGAGCTCGTACGCGCCAAGACTGGCCGCATCGCCGGCGCCTTGCAGGCGCTGCTCATGGTGATGAAGGGCCTTCCGCTCGCCTATGCCAAGGACATGCAGGAGGACAAGGAGCCACTATTCGATGCGCTCGATGCGCTGAAGCTTGCGCTCGCCGCCATGGCCGGCATGGTCGAGGATCTCGCGCCGGACGTCGAAGCGATGCGGAAGGCCGCGGGCCTCGGCCACTCGACCGCGACCGACCTCGCCGACTGGCTGGTGCTCAATCTCAAGATGCCCTTCCGCGAGGCCCATCACCTGACCGGGCGAATCGTTGCCCTGGCGGACGCCAAGGGAGTCGAGCTCAAGGCCTTGACTTTGGCCGATTTGCAGTCGGTCGAGCCCCGGATCACCAGGGAAGCCTTTAAGGCGCTCGACGTCGCAGGCTCGGTCAAAAGCCGCACAAGCTACGGCGGGACCGCCCCCTCAAATGTCAAAACCGCGGCAAAGCGGTGGATAAAGCGTTTGGCGAAGAAGCCCTTGTCGCGTAAAAAGGGGTAGCTGAAGGGCCTCGCAAAAGGCCCGCGCGACAGGGGCACGACCAATGGGACGCGCATTGCGCATCCTGATAGCTTTTCTGCTCGTGGTGTCTGTGGGTCTTGCGGCCTGCGGCCGCCGCGGCTCACTTGAACGGCCGACGCCCGCCTATCCCGAGACGAAAGCAGACCCGTCCACCAAGATGTCGAGGGCTCCGGCTCGCAGCCTCTGGATCGACCGCCTGTTGCAATAGACCGACTCTTCTTCAATGCACCATTTCGCCTACCGGCGCGGCGTGTCCCACGAAAACGTGCTCCACGCCGAGGAGGTCGACCTTGCCGGCCTCGCTGCCGAAGTAGGAACCCCGTTTTACTGCTATTCGACGGCAACGCTCGAGCGCCACTACCGGGTGTTCGCCGACGCTTTCGCCGGCCTGGACGGCGCTCTCGTCTGCTATTCGGTCAAGGCAAATTCGAGCCTTGGCGTGCTCGACACGCTTGGCCGCCTCGGCGCCGGCATGGACGTGGTGTCCGAAGGGGAGCTGCGCCGCGCGCTGGCCGTCAATGTTCCGCCCGAGCGGATCGCCTTCTCCGGCGTGGGCAAGACCAAGGCCGAGATGGCCTTTGCTCTCGATGCCGGCATCTTCGCCTTCAATGTCGAATCCGAGCCCGAGCTCAGGGCGCTTGCCGAGGTGGCGGAGGCCAGGGGCAAGACCGCGCGCATCGCGCTGCGCGTCAACCCCGACGTCGACGCCAAGACCCATGACAAGATCGCGACCGGCAAGGCCGAGAACAAATTCGGCGTGCCCTTCGCCGAAGCGGCGGCGCTCTACCGTCTCGCCCGCGAGCTTTCCTTCATCGAGCCGGCCGGCGTGCACATGCACATCGGCAGCCAGATCACCGACCTCGAGCCGTTCAGGAACGCCTTTGCCCTGCTCAAGGAGCTGGTCGGTACGCTGCGCGGCCAAGGCTTCGCCATTTCCTTCGTCAATCTCGGCGGCGGCCTCGGCATCCCTTACCGCCGCGACGAGCCGGTGCCGCCGGCGCCCTCCGACTACGCGCGCCTGGTCAGGGAGGAAATCGGCGATCTCGGCGTGAAGCTCCTGTTCGAGCCGGGGCGCCTGATCGCCGGCAATGCCGGCATCCTCGTCTCGCGCGTGCTCTACGTGAAGAAGGGCGCGGCGAAGACCTTCACCATCGTCGACGCGGCGATGAACGACCTGATCAGGCCGACGCTCTACGAGGCGTATCACGAGATCTGGCCGGTGATCGAACCGATGCCGGGCACGCCCGCCATCATCACCGACGTGGTCGGCCCGGTGTGCGAGACCGGGGATTACCTCGCCCTTGCCCGCCCCCTCCCCGCCCTTCGCCCCGGCGATCTCATCGCGGTGATGACGGCCGGCGCCTATGGTGCGGTGCTCGCCTCCGAGTATAACTCGCGGCTGCTGGTCCCCGAGGTGCTGGTGACCGGGAGCCGCTATGCCGTGACGCGGCCGCGGCCGAACTACGACGACATGCTTGCGAGAGAGCTTAGGCCCGGTTGGCTGTGATGCGCGTTGATTGCACGCGGAGCCTCCATTTCGCCCGCATCGAGCCCCACATTAACTGAACGTAACTTACGAGCAGCCCCCGCTCCCGTGCTAAAGAAGAGCGCATGAAAGCCGTGTTCCGGCCAAAACCGACGCCGCCCGAGACGCACGAAGATGGCGCGCTCGCCAAGAGCTTCGAACGCAAGGTGCGCCTGAGCCTTCTTGCGCTCCTTGCTGAGCGCATCTGGGAAGCTCTTCTGTGGCCGTTCTTCGTCGTCGGCACGTTCCTCGTCGTCACCCTGCTCGACCTGTGGAGCATCACCCCGCCGCTCGCCCACCGCATCCTGCTCGGCGCCTTCGGCGTCGCGCTTGTCGCCTCACTCCTCCCGCTCATCCGCATCGCCTTGCCCACACGCGAGGAGGCACTGCGGCGGCTCGAGACCAAGGCGAACGTCAAGCACCGCCCGGCGACCTCCTACGAGGACCGGCTCGGCGGCGCCCCGGTCAAGGACACCGCATTGCTTTGGGCGGCGCATCGCGAACGCCTGGCGCGGCTGATCGCGAGGCTGAAGCCGACCTGGCCCGAGCCAAGGACCGACCGCAAAGACCCCTACGCCATCCGCGCGCTCCTTCTCGTCGCGCTGATTGCCGCCCTGTTCGCCGCCGGACCGAACGGGCTCGATCGGCTGCGGCTTGCCTTCTCGCCGGCCGCGAGCGGCGCCCCATCGCTCATCCGCCTCGATGCCTGGGTCACGCCCCCCGTCTATACCGACGTGCCGCCCATCGTCCTTGCCGACGGCAGCGAGACGATCGGCGCGGGCGCCGAGACCTTCCGCGCGCTCTCCGTGCCCGAGCGGAGCGAGCTGATCGTGCGCGCGCATGCGCCTAAGGGCGAGAAGGTGAGCCTCGTCACCAGCAACGAGGAAGGCACCATCGCCAAGGTCGCCGAGCCCAAGACCGGCCGCACCGAGGGTCTCACCGAGTTCACCGCGACCCTCAACGAGCCGGGCAGCGCCGAGGTGAAGATCGACGGCTACGTCGTCGCCAAATGGCGCTTCGAGCTGATCAAGGACGAGGCGCCGACCATCAGCCTGATGGGCAATCCCACCACCACGCCGCGCGGAGCCTTGCGCCTTCTCTTCCGCGCCGACGACGATCACGGCGTCGCCAACGCCGAGGCGAAATTCACCCTCGCCGAGGGCGAGGATGCGGGGCTTGCCGCACCCGATCCTTTCCCCGTCAGCCCCGCCGACGCCAAGGGCAAGGACGCGAATGCCAAGGACCAGGCCGATCCGCTGCTCGATCCGCCGGCCATGCCGTTGCAATTGCCGCGCGCCAACGCCAAGCACGTCGAGGGTCGTTCCACCCAGGATCTTACCGCCCATCCTTGGGCAGGCCTCAAGGTGCGCATGACGCTCGTCGCCCGCGACCAGGCCGGCCAAGCCGGGCAGAGCGTCCCTTACGAGTTCGTGCTGCCCGAGCGCGTATTCTCCAAGCCGCTCGCCAAGGCCGTGGTCGAGCAGCGCAAGAAGCTCGTACGCGATCCGGGCGCCCCCGAAACCGTCGCCCGAGCGCTCGACGCGCTTACCATCGGCGCTGACAAGCTCGATGACGACAGTTTCATCTATCTGTCGCTGCGCGATGCCTATTGGCGGCTGATGAGCGATTCCTCGCGCGAGGCGATCGGCAGCGTCGTCGATCAGCTCTGGCAGATCGCGCTGCGCATCGAGGACGGCGACCTGCCCGAGGCCGAGCGCGACTTGAAGTCGGCGCAGGACGCGCTGTCTCAGGCCCTGCAGAAGAACGCCTCGCCCGAGGAGATCAAGCAGCTTGTCGACAATCTGCGCCAGGCGCTGTCGCGCTACATGCAGGCGCTCGCCCAGCAGGCCCAGGACAAGGGCAACATGGCGAAGCAGGAAGAGCAGCAGAAGAACGGCGATCAGCTGCTCTCCCAGCAGGACCTCGACAAGATGCTCGCCAACATCGAGAAGCTCGCCCAGGCCGGCTCCAAGGAGATGGCCGAGCGCATGCTGTCCGAGCTCAAGGACATCATCGAGCGCATGCAGGCCGGCAACATGCCTGAGAATGCGCGGCAGCAGCGCGCAAGCCGCATGATGAAGGACCTGAACGACGTCATCTCCAAGCAGCAGAAGCTGCTCGACGACACGTTCGCGGCCAAGCGCAAGCAGGGCGAGCAGGGCGGCCAGCAGAGTCAGCAATTCGAGATCAGCCCGCCCGGTCAGCCGATGGACTTCGGTCCCGGCATGGGCATGGCACCGTTCATGGACCTGCCGGGAGAAACCGAGCAGGGTCAGCTCAAGAGCCAGGGCGAGTCCGGCAAACAGGGCGGACGGCCGGGTGAAGGCAAGCTGGAAATGGGCCAACAGCCGCAAGGCGGCCAGCCCTCGGGACAGCACGGCGACCTCGCCAAGCGCCAGCAGGAGCTCAAAGACAAGCTGCAGAGCCTGATCGACCGCTTCCGCATGGAAGGCGCCGACGCGCCGGAACAGTTCGACGGCGCCGGCAAATCGATGGGCGAGGCGCAGAACGCACTCGGCCAGGACGATCTCGACCGCGCCACGCAGGCGCAGAACGAGGCGCTCGACAGTCTGCGCAAAGGCGCCCAATCGCTCGCCGAGCAGATGATGGAGAACGGAGAGATCCAGGCGGGACAGGGCCCGGGCAATAACGGGCGCGACCCGCTCGGCCGTCCAGACCGCTCGAACCGGCCCGATCTCGGCCTGTCGGTCAAGGTTCCCGACGAGATCGACATCCAGCGCGCCAGAGAGGTGCTCGAGGAGATCAGGCAGCGGCTCGGCGATCCGCAGCGGCCCGCCTTCGAGCTCGATTATCTCGAGCGCCTGATCAAGCCGTTCTAGCCCGAGCGGGAATGTTTGATCTTCCCCACCTGCGTCATCGCCGGGCTTGACCCGGCGATGCAGCGGCCGCTCACTCCGAGTTCTGTTGCCCCTGGATGCCCGGCCCGAGCCCGGGCATAGCGAGCCATCACCAGAAGAAATAGGCGAGCAGCGCGATCACGCTGATCGAGCCGAGCACCCCGAGATAGACACCGACCAGCACGCCCTCGGGCCAGCGGTCCATCGCCTTGCTGCGGAAGGCCTGCACGATCACCACCGGCGGAATGGCCGCGCCGACGAGGGCGAAGATCAACTCGATCGTAGTCATGGCCTCATCTCACCAGTCGGGGTGCCTCTAGGCTAGCCCTTTTGCCGCCGGTCTCGCCGGCGGAGAGGCGCTCAGGGCAGCGGCGGCCGAGGCCCATCGCGCAGCCAAGGAGTTCTGAGCCGGCTTTTGCCTGCGCCATTAAGTAGTAGCCATGCCTGATATACAGCTGGTGCTAGACGAATTCAGCCCAGGAGTGCAATTCTACACTCATTACACGTAATAGCTGTATCCAGGGAGGAGATCATGGCGCGGGTGCTGAAAATCTACGACTCCGGTGCGCCGCTCGATTTCGACACCAACGGGCTCAAGCTGATCGCCAAGTACCCGGCCTTCACGGTTGTGGAGGCCCCTGACGACGCGGCGGAGCGACTGAGTCGCACCTATCTGCTCGAAGACATCACCTCCCAATATGCCATCGACGCGCGCAAGAACGAGATTCCCACATCGATTGCGCAAGTCGATGCGAAGACCAAGAGGAAGTCTGCCGAGGCCGCGCGAAAGCGCGCCAAGCGCCTGCCGCCTGGTCCGCATCACTATGTCGTACAGTTTGTTGGGCCGATCAAAAGCGCCTGGCTCAACCAAGCGCGCAAGGCGGGAGCGCAGCTGGTTCAGCCGTACGAGGGCTTCTCCTACATCGCCAATATGGCGGAGGGCGCGGTCGAAAAGGTTGCCGAGCTGCCGTGCGTGCTTTGGGTCGGTCATCTGCCGTACGAACTACGCATAGCCAGCCATGCCCTCGCGGGCGCAGGCCGCGATCCGGGAGAGCCGCTGCCTAACGTGCCGCGCACTCGCATCCGTCCCGGCGTCTACACGGTTCAATTTTTTCTGCCTGAGCAGGCCGCCAAGGCTGCCGGCAAGATCAAGAGGCTGGGCTTTCGCGTTCTTAGCGACCAAGCAAAGTCGGGTTTGATCATCGTGCAAACCGACAAGACCGCGCGGCGCAGCTTGCTCAAACAACTCGATGCGCTTTCGCGTGTCCACGGCGTCAGTCGAATCAGCGAACGACCCATCAAGCGCAGCTCCAACAATCAAGCCGCGGTGATCATGGAAGCCGCAGCGGCGTTGGGTACGGCGCATGGCGGCCTGCAGCTGAGCGGCGCGGGCGAGGTGATCGCCGTTGCCGACACAGGTCTCGACAGCGGCGATAAGAACAATCTCCACCCCGATTTCGCCGGGCGGGTTCTCTCCATAAAGAGTTATCCCATCACGCCCGACTTCGACGGCGATGTCTACAATCCGGGGGCAGACGACGGCGCGGCCGATATCGACAGCGGTCACGGCACCCACACGAGCGGATCGGTCCTCGGCGCGGGCGTCGGCGCCTCGAACCTGCCGAATCTTAACGGTCCCATACGCGGCTTGAGCTATCGCAGCCAGCTCGTGTTCCAAGCGATCGAACAGGAGATGCATTGGCGCAATCCTCGAGGACAGCCCCGCTTTGTCCTCTCGGGAATACCAAGCGATCTCAAAACCCTGTTTGCCGACGCCTACGCCAAAGGCGCGCGGATTCACTCGAATTCCTGGGGCGGCAGCCACCCCGGTGAGTACGATGAACAATGCAGACAGGTCGATGCCTTCGTGTGGTCGAAACCCGACTTTTGCGTTCTCTTCGCAGCGGGAAATGACGGCACGGATCAGGATCGGGACGGGATTGTCGATCTCGGCAGCGTCACCGCGCCTGGAACGGCCAAGAATTGTATTACCGTCGGCGCCTGCGAAAGTCGCCGTCCTGAATTCACGCAGCGCTATGGATCCACTTGGCCCAACGACTACCCGGCCGAGCCGATCCGTTCAAATCGCCTGGCGGACAATCCAGACGAAATTGCCGCCTTCAGCAGTCGGGGCCCGACCCGCGACGGCCGCATCAAGCCCGACGTGGTCGCGCCCGGAACCTTCATCCTATCGACGCGCTCGCGCATGATCGCTCCCAACAATTTCGGCTGGGCGCGATTCCAAGCAAGCGATCTCTACATGTACGACTGCGGAACCAGCATGGCGACGCCACTTACCGCCGGGGCTGTCGGCATCATTCGCGAGTTCTTGCGCAAGAAGTGCCGGATCGCCTCGCCCTCGGCGGCGCTGCTCAAGGCGGCTCTTATTGCCGGGGCGCAATATCTCAAGGGCGTTTCCACCGACAACAATGCGCAGCCGTTCGACTACCATCAAGGCTTCGGCCGCGTGAATGTCGATGCCGTCGTCTCGGCAAAACCGCCGATCAAGCTCCTGTTCATCGAAGGCGCTGGTCTTTCGACCGGAGATATGACGGAGCGCGTGATCCGTCTCGGATCGAGCTCACACCCGCTGCGCATCGTGCTCGCTTATTCCGACTATCCCGGCCCGCGCCTCGTCAACAATCTGAACCTGATCGTCAAGACTCCCGACGGTCGTGTCTTGGCCGGCAATGGCAGTTCTCCAAGCGGGGAAAGTCTGGACGCGGCCAACAATGTGGAGATCGTACAGCTGGAACGAGCCCCGAAAGGCGAATATCGCGTGCAAATCGTCGGCTCGAATGTGCCTCGCGCGCCCCAACCCTTCGCCCTTGTCGTGCGCGGTGCCGTCGCCGACTAAGTGACCTCGCCGATGAACGGAAGCTCGCGATAGTGGTGGGCGAGGTCCATGCCGTAGCCGACCACGAACACCGGGGGACAATGGAAGCCGGTGAAGTCGGGTTCGATCTCGGCGGCGCGCCGCACCTCCTTGTCGAGGAGCACGCACGTCCTGACCGAGCGGCTGCCGCGCGCGGCAAGCAGCGCCTTGGCGAAAGCGAGCGTGCGGCCTGAATCGAGTATGTCGTCGACGATGACGACGTCGCGGCCTTCGAGCGCGCTCTCGACGTCGCGCAGCACCTTGACCTCGCCGGAGGACGAGGTCCCCGCGCCGTAGCTTGCGAGGAAAATGAAATCGATCTCGGGATGGAGTCCCTTCCGCTGCAGCGCCCTGATCAGGTCGGCGGCGAAGATGAAGCTCCCCTTCAGGATGGCGATGATGATGAGGTCATGCAGGTTGAGCGAGGCGATCTCTTGCGCGAGTTCATCGACGCGCCTTGCGATCGCCTGTTCGCTGTAGAGCGGCGTGATCGAGGGCGCCGCGGCCGCGGTCATGCTCACTCGGCCTTGGCCAGGCGTACCTTGACGCTGCGGATATTGCTCGGCGGCGAGGGGATCTGCCGCATGAAGGCCGCATGCTCGCCGGGGGCAAGCTCGTCAGCTCCCGCGTCGGTGGTCCACTCGGAGATCTCGTTACCCTTGTCGTCGCGGAGCGCGATCACGACCTGCGGCACCGAAGCGGGTGCCGAACCGGAATTCACCACCTCGCCCTGGATCTCGAGGACGGTCTGGCCGCCGTCGTTCGTCCAGCCGTAGCGCACGCCCTCGAAGGTCAGCCCGCTCGCGGCGCCGCCCCCGAACAGGCCGTAAAGCTTCTGCGCGCCGGGGAGGACCGAAAGCACGGTATCCTTGGCGAAGACGAGCATTCCGGCGATCAGCCCGACGAAAAGGAGGAGAGCGAGCCAGCCTATGGCGACCGCGCGCGAGGGAGCCTCAACCGGAGGGTGCTCGCCGGCGACAACCGCCGCAAGCTCGGCCTCTGCCGGGGGCACGTCGCCAAAGGCCGGTTCCTCGGGAGGCTCCGCCACCGCTGGCGGCTCGGGCGGAAGCTCGGGAGGCTTGACGGGCGCCGGGGCCTTTTTCGAGCCCCGCAGCCTGGCGAAGATTCCGCCGCTCGAAGGCTTCTCGTCGGGGAGCACGCCTTCGGCGGCCATCGCCGCCTCGGTGTTCATGCGCTCCACCTGGGCGGCCAAGTCCTCGTCGGCGGTGAAATCGGCGTCGAGCCGTGCCTCGGGCGCCGTTGCCGCGGCCATCTTCTGGGCGAGGCTCGGCGCGGGCTTGGCCGCTGCGGCGGCCAGTCTTGCCAGGCCGTCCGTGCCGGTCCCCACCACGGCCGGCTTGGGCTTCGGCCTCTGCGCCGGCGCCGGCGAGGGAAGCGGCTTGGGCGACGGAGGCGCCTTGGAAACGACCTTGAGCCCCGCCGCCGGGGCTTCCGGCTGCGCCACCGCCTTGGCCTGCCAGACATGGCCGCATTTCGAGCAGCGCACCTTCCGGCCTTCAGGCGGGAAAACCGCCGCGGTCTCGTAGCGCGTCTCGCAAGAAGGGCAGATAATGAGCGTCATCCAAGAAGCCAAAAGCGGCCGCAACCCTTAATCCTGCGGCAGCCCCCATGTCGTTGCCCAATTCCATTGATACCGGACAGCGAGTTCAGCATAAAGAGCGAAAGTCGGGGCCAATGTTAAGAGGCTTTAGGAAGACGGGTGATTCGCTTTGACAATGTCGGGCTACGCTATGGCGCCGGCCCGGAGATTCTGCGCGACGTCACCTTCCACGTGCTTCCCGGGTCCTTCCACTTCCTGACCGGACCCTCGGGGGCCGGAAAGACGACGCTTTTGCGCCTCCTGTTCATGTCGCTCCGGCCGACCAGGGGGCTCGTCTTCGTTCTCGGCGAGAACGTCTCCGCCCTGTCGCCCGAGGGCCGCGCCGAGCTGAGGCGGCGGATCGGCATCGTTTTCCAGGATTTCCGCCTTCTCGACCATCTGACCACCTGGGAGAACGTGGCGCTCCCCTTGCGGGTCATGGGCAAGCGCGAGCAGGACTACGGCGATGACGTGACCGACCTGTTGCGCTGGGTCGGCCTCGGCGACCGCATGCACGCTTATCCCGAGGTCCTGTCCGGCGGGGAGAAGCAGCGCGCGGCGATCGCCCGCGCGGTGATCGGCCGGCCCGAGCTTTTGCTCGCCGACGAGCCGACCGGCAACGTCGATCCCGTCATCGCCAACCGCCTGCTCCGCCTGTTCGTCGAGCTCAACCGGCTCGGCACCTCGGTCATCATCGCGACGCACGACCATGCCCTGATGGACCAGCTCGACGCGCCCCGCCTCACTCTCTTGAACGGCCATCTGCAGATTCGCTAAGGCCAGCCCGGTGACCTTCCTCTCCGACATCCGCGAATACCCCTGGACGAGCCTCATTGCCGGACTCCTGCCGCGGCGCGTCGTGACCTGGCTTCCGGCCCGCTTCCAGGCCTCGCGCTCCTCGCAGATCGTTCCCTCGGCCTCGATCGCCGGCAACGCGCTCACCGTGGTGATCGCCATCATGACCTTCCTCGCCTGCCTCACGGCCGGGGCCGTGTACATGATCAACCGCTCGGCCCAGGCCTGGGTGAACGACATCACGAGCGAGATCACCGTCGAACTCGATCCGATCAACACCGCCGACATCGAGAAGAAGATGACGCTGGTCTCGCTGTTTCTCGCCAAGCAGAAGGGCATCACCAAGGTGAAACCCTTGACCGCCGAGGACAGCGCAAAGCTGCTCGAGCCCTGGCTCGGCGAGACCACCGCGCTCTCGGCGCTTCCGATCCCGCGCCTGATCGCCGTCGAGATCGACCGCTCAAATCCCCCCGACATCGGCGTGATCAGAGACGCGCTCACCCAGAATTTCGAGGGCGTCACGCTCGACGATCACCGCCGCTGGCAAACCGAGATCAAGACCCTCACCCGCTCGGCCGCACTCGGCGGCCTGGCCGTGCTCGGCCTCGTCGCCGCCGCCACCATCGCCGTCATCGTCTCGGCGACGCGAAGCGCCATGGCCACCAATCGCGAGATCATCGAGGTGCTGCATTATGTCGGCGCCAACGAGCGCTTCATCAGCCGCGAGTTCGAGCGGCATTTCCTTGGGCTCGGCATCAGGGCCGGGCTCGTGGGCGCCATCGCCGCCGCGATCGCCTTCCTGCTGTTCCCCGTTCTCACCCACATGCTCGGCGGCGGCGGCGTCGTGACCACGGCTGAGACCGAGCGGCTGATCGGCACCGGCGAGCTCGATTTTACCGGCTACCTCCTCTGCATCCTCGTGGTCTTCGTTGTCGCCTGCCTGTGCATGGTGACCTCGCGGCTCGGCGTGATCCGCGTCCTGAAGTCCTACGAGTGATCCACGGGTTTTTCACATTGCTGTACGCCAAAGCCTGCTACATGGGCCGCGCATTTCAGCCTATTCTTGCGCCCGCCAGAGGGGGGTGGAGCGACCGGTGAGCGAGGAGAGGATCGAGGAACGGGACGAGAGGCCGGGCCGGTTCAGCGGATTCCTGGGCGGGGTGCGCCTCCTCTTCGACGGCGTGCTGTTCCTCTTCGTTCTGTTCTTCATCGGCTTTGCCGTATTCGCGAGCGGGATCGAGCGCGAGCCGCGCGAGACCGTGCGGGAGGCCGACGGCATCACCGTGCTGACCGGCGGACCCGACCGCATCGACCAGGCAATGAAGCTGCTCGCCGAGGGCAAGGGGAAGCGCGTGCTGATCACCGGCGTCTATCGCGCCACCACCAAGGAGGAGCTCAAGAAGCTTGCGAGCGAAGGGGGCCAGTATTTCGCCTGCTGCGTGGACATCGACAAGGAAGCGCGCAACACCATCGACAACGCCACCGAGACTGCCGAGTGGGTCGCCCAGCATCGGTTCCGCTCGGTCATCGTGGTGACCTCGAACTATCACATGCCGCGCGCGCTTGCCGAGCTCGGCCGCGTTATGCCGAGCGTGGTGCTGATCGCCTATCCCGTCATCGACAAAAACGTCTATCTCGAGCGCTGGTGGACCTACCCCGGGACCACCAAGCTCCTGATGAGCGAATATCTGAAATATCTCCCGGCGCTCGGCCGGCTTGGCCTGACCAGGCTCGCCAATCTCCTGTTGGGACGCGACAAGGTCGCCGAGACCGCGCCCGAGCCGTAAACTGTTCGCCTGATGGCGCGCTCGCTCCTGTTCAATCTCCTGTTCTACGTGACGACGGCGCTGTTCGTCGTCCTCGGCAGTCCGTTGCTGTTCGGTCCGCGCAGATGGGCGATGGCGGCCCTTGCCGTTCACGGCCGCTTCGAGCTCTGGCTGCTCAAGGTGATCGTCGGCCTCAAGCTCGAAGTGCGGGGGCATGAGAAGCTGCCCGGGGGCGCCTGCCTCGTCGCCTCGAAGCACCAATCGGCGTGGGAGACCTTCGGCCTCATCCCCCTCTTCCGCGACCCGGCTCTGCTCATGAAGCGCGAGTTGTTCTGGATCCCGTTTCACGGCTGGTTCTCGCGCAAGTTCGAGATGATCCCGGTTGATCGCGACAAGGGCCCGTCTGCGCTCCGCGCCATGCTGCGCGAGACCAAGAAGCGCGTCGCCCAAGGGCGCGAGATCATCATCTTCCCCGAAGGGACCCGTAAGCCGCCCGGCGCCCCGCCGGACTACAAGACCGGCATCGTCCTGCTCTACGAGGCGCTTGGTATTCCGTGCGTGCCGGTCGCGCTCAACTCGGGTGTGTTCTGGCCACGGCGGAGCCTTATGCGACGCCCCGGGACGGTGGTCGTCGAATTCCTCGATCCCATTCCCCCCTGCCTGCCTAAGGCCGAGTTCATGGCTCGACTCACTTCCGCCATCGAGACCGCCTCGAGCCGGCTTTTGGCCGAAGCAAGGGCCAAGGAATCCGCCAGTATGCACGGCGTTAACCTTTGAGTGCTTGACTGTCTTGGGGCGAGAGTTCTATTTTTGTTCCACGGAATCGTAACGAGTACTGTCTTGAATTCGTCACCGACAGACCCATTTGAGGGTTCAGATTTAGGATTAACGGACGGGACCCCCATGTGGATGCGCAAAGTAGAGGCCGAGTTCGACTCCTTCGGCCCGGCCGATGAGCCGGCGCTGGTCTGCTCGGAGGCGGCCTTCGCGCAAGCCTTCCACTATTGGCGGGGGGCCTCGGGCCGGCGCTATCTGCATAGCGTCTACAGCCTGATCGGCTGCCCCGCGCTCCCGCGCGCCAACTATATTCTTGTCCGCCGCTCCGACGACGGACGCCGCCTGGCGCTTGCCTTCGGCCAGACCAAGGACGATGCCGTCTCGCTCAACCTCGCCCATCTTCGCCACGAGGGGGCGAAGATCGGGGCGAATGAGGTGCACATCCACCTCCTCGCCGCGGATGCCGACGAGCGCGCCGGCGTCGAGGCCGACTTGACCGCGGCCCATTCCCGCCGGCTCCAGGCCACCGCGGCTTAGGTTATTTCACTGTCCAGCGATTGGTCATGGCCGGGCTTGTCCCGGTCGTGCACGATTCTCTCGTGGCGACATCAAATCGTGGATGCTCGGCCCAAGGCCGGGCGTGACGAGGTTTCTAGAGGGCTACCGCCGGGAGAGCTGATCGAGGCGCTCTTGCATTGCCGATAGCTCGGCCTTCAGCGCCGCGATCTCATCCTCGGACTTAGGCGAGGCTGCTTGCGTCTCGCTTTGCTGAGCGCCCGGCTCGACATGAGAGTTGCCGTCCTCGCCCGCACCTTTGGCGAAGGGCGTGAACAGGCCGAGCGCCTTCTCGAAGGTGGCGAAGTTCTTGCGCACCTGCTCCTGCATCGCCTCGAAGGCGGCGGTGCCGAAGGCGTGCGCGAATCGCCTGCGGTATTGCTCTTGCTGGCGCGTCAGCGAATCGAGGCTGAACTCGAGATAGCTCGGCACGAGCTTCTGCATCGAGTCGCCGTAGAAGCGAATCAGTTGCCGCAAGAAGCCGATGGGAAGCAGGTTGGTGCCCCGGCTCTCCTGCTCAACGATGATCTGCGTGAGCACAGAATGGGTGAGGTCTTCGCCGGTCTTCGCGTCGTAGACGACAAAGTCTCGCTCGCCCCGCACCATTTCGGCGAGGTCCTCGAGCGTCACATAGGTGCTCGTGTCGGTATTATAGAGCCTGCGGTTGGCGTATTTCTTGATGATGACCGGCCGGCTCTCCTGCTCCGCGTCCCTTGCCACGTCTCTAGCGCTCCTACGCCTTGGGGCCGAGCCCCAAGACTACTTTATACCGCACCTGCGAGATCAGTAGCACGTTCCTTGTGCGCAGCACCAGAGGCTTTGCCGGGAAGCTTAATGGAGATCAAAGACTGGGGCTCCGCGTTGGACCATCCATTACCCCGGGGGGTGGGCTTCCATAGATGGAGTCACTACGTTATGACCTTGGTCCCTTCGGGAGTTTGGAGATGGGTATGAAAGACGAGGATATTGTCATCGTCAGCGCGGCGCGGACGCCCGTTGGCTCTTTCAACGGCGCTTTGTCGAGCCTGCCGGCGCATGCGCTTGGCGAGGTCGCCATCAAGGCGGCACTCAACCGCGCGGGCGTGGCTCCGGCCGACGTCGATGAAGTGATTATGGGCCAGGTCTTGACCGCGGGCCAAGGACAGAACCCGGCGCGTCAGGCCGCCGTCGCTGCCGGCATTCCGGTCGAGAAGACGGCCTTCGGCGTCAACCAGGTGTGCGGCTCGGGCCTGCGCGCGGTGGCGCTTGGCGCCCAGCAGATCACGAGCGGGGACGCCGACATCGTGGTCGCGGGCGGGCAGGAGAGCATGAGCCTTTCTCCGCACTGCGCCCATCTCCGCGCCGGGCAGAAGATGGGCGCCATGGAGCTCATCGATACGATGATCAAGGACGGGCTGTGGGAGATCTTCAACGGCTACCACATGGGTAACACGGCGGAGAATGTCGCCCGCCAGTGGCAGATCACCCGCGAAGACCAGGATAAGTTCGCCGTCGCCTCGCAGAACAAGGCCGAAGCCGCCAAGAAGTCCGGCCGGTTCAAGGACGAGATCGCCCCGGTCACGGTGAAGACGAGGAAGGGCGAGACCGTCGTCGCTGAGGACGAGTACATCCGCGACGGCGCCAACTATCCGGATGTCGCCAAGCTGAAGCCCGCCTTCGACAAGGAAGGCACCGTGACGGCAGGCAACGCCTCGGGCCTCAACGACGGCGCGGCCGCCGTCGTGCTGATGAGCGCCAAGGAAGCCAAGAAGCGGAAGCTCAAGCCTCTGGCCCGCATCGCCTCCTGGGCGACGGCGGGCGTCGACCCCAAGATCATGGGCTCGGGCCCCATCCCCGCCTCGCGCAAGGCGCTGGAGAAGGCCGGGTGGGCCATCAAGGATCTTGACCTGGTCGAGGCCAATGAGGCCTTTGCCGCCCAGGCGCTCGCCGTGAACAAGGACATGGGCTGGGACGCGAGCAAGGTGAACGTCAATGGCGGCGCGATCGCCATCGGCCACCCGATCGGCGCTTCCGGCGCGCGTATCCTCACCACCCTGCTGCACGAGATGCAGAAGCGCGACGCCAAGAAAGGCCTCGCCACGCTCTGCATCGGCGGCGGCATGGGCATCGCCATGTGCGTCGAGCGGGAGTGACGCTTTAGTAAGACCGCGTCATGGCCGGGCTTGTCCCGGCCGTTCATGATTGGTCCGGATCCGGTACGTGGATGCCCGGCTCGAGGCCGGCATGACGATGCCGAGTGTAGCAGCGGGCGCCGAAGAAGCGCCGTCCAAGGGAGGAAGGCATGGGAAGGGTTGCTCTCGTCACGGGAGGTACGCGCGGCATTGGTGCCGCCGTCGCTAAGGCACTGAAGACGGCGGGCTATAACGTCGCCGCCAATTACGGCGGCAACGACGAGGCGGCCAAGGCCTTCAACAAGGAAACCAAGATCCCGGTGTTCAAGTGGGACGTGGGCGACTACGCCGCCTCCGAGCAGGGGATCGTTAATGTCGAGAACGAGGTGGGTCCCATCGAGGTGCTGGTCAACAACGCCGGCATCTCGCGCGACGCCATGCTCCAGAAGATGACGCACGAGCAGTGGGAGCAGGTGATCCGCACCGATCTCGACTCGGTGTTCAACCAGACCCGTCCGGTGATCAACGGCATGCGCGAGCGGGGCTTTGGCCGCATCATCAACATCTCGTCGATCAACGGCCAGAAGGGCCAGCTCGGCCTCACCAATTACTGCGCCGCCAAGGCGGGGCTGATCGGCTTCACCCGGGCACTCGCGCTCGAGAGCGCGCGCAAGGGCATCACCGTGAACGCGATTGCTCCGGGCTACGTCAAGACCGAGCTTCTCGCCGGCGTGTCCGACGAGGTGATGAAGTCGATCGTGAGCCAGATCCCGGTGGGACGGCTCGGCGAGGCCGAGGAGGTGGCGCGCTGCGTCGTGTTCCTCGCCGCCGACGAATCGTCCTGGATCACCGGCTCGACGCTCACCATCAACGGCGGCCAGTTCATGGATTGATGGTTGAGCTCCGCTCAATCGGAAGCCAGAAATCAGAAACCGGAAGCCAGCAGGTGCCCTTTCTGACTTTCTGACTTCTGATTTCTGGCTTCAGCCCGTCAGGGCTCGAAGCCTTCCGGCGCGATCTCGAAGCCCGAGAAGTCGAAGCCGGGGGCGACGGTGCAGCCCATGAGCGTCCAGGCGCCTTCGCTTCGCGCCGTCTGCCACGCACCCGCCGGCACAAGCGCTTGCGGATGCTCGCCCGCGAGCAAGTTCGATCCGAGCCGGTATTCGTGGCGGGCGTCCTCGCCCTTGACCGTGAGCAGAAGCGGCGCGCCGCCGTACCAGTGCCAGATCTCGGCGGCATCGACCCGGTGCCAGCGCGACACCTCTCCCGCCTTGAGCAGGAAGAGGATCGCCGTCGAGTGCGCCCGACCGCCGTGTCCGCGCGCGTCGCGAAAGGTTTCGCGATACCAGCCGCCTTCCGGGTGCGGCTTGAGCCCGAGATGGGCGATGACTTCGTCAGCGCTTAGCGCTTCGCTCATGGCCTCTCCATACCTTGCGCGTAAACGCCCCTTACTCGGGCCTGCCTGCCAAGAGCAGCAGCAGTATAATTGCCCAGCCTGCCGAGACAGCTAACAAGAGTTGCGAGAGTCGCGGTTGTCATGACCCGAGCTAGAACCGGTCCTTGCGCTTCCTGATCTCGCCGAAGATCTCGTGGAGCGGCTTCCCTTCCATGCCGAGGCGCTTCTGGATCTCTGGACTCGACGGGCGCAGGAAGGGATTGGTGACAAGCTCCTCGCCGATCGTCGTCGGCAGCGTGGGCTCGCCCTTCTCGGTGAGTGCGGCCGCTTCCGCCGCGCGCGCTCGAAGCGCCTCGTTCTCGGGCTCGATGGTCAGCGCGAACTTGCAATTCTTGTCGGTATATTCGTGACCGCAATAGACCTTGGTCTCCGGCGGCAGAATCATGAGCTTCTGTAGCGAGCCCCACATGGTCTTGGCGTCGCCTTCGAGCAGCTTGCCGCAGCCGACCGAGAACAGCGTGTCGCCCACGCACACGACCTCATCCTCGGGAAAGTAGTAACTGACATGGCCTTTCGTGTGTCCCGGCGTCTCGATCACCGTCGCCTTGGCGCTGCCGATATCGATGGTGTCGCCCTCCGCCACCTTGACGTCGATGGCGGGAATCGAGCCCGCCTCGAGAGCCGGTCCGATGATGGTGCAGCCGGTCATGCGTTTGACGATGGTATTGCCCGCCGTGTGATCGTGATGATGATGCGTGGTCAAAATGTGGGTCAGCGTCCAGCCCTTCTCGTGCAGCGCCGCGAGCAGTTCCTCGGCGTCCGGCGCATCGATCGCGGCTGTCGCCTCGGTCTTGGGATCGTGGATGAGCACGCCAAAATTGTCGCTGCGGGT
>NZ_DASRGO010000143.1:0-4548 GCF_035650995.1 Methyloceanibacter sp.
GACCTCGCCGAGATTGCCGTAGCGCATGAGCACGCGCTGCGCGGGCTCCGCCCAGTTCACCCGGTAGATCTCGATCACCGCGTTGTCGTAGAGGCCGGCGGCGAGATCCCTCTCGTTCAGCCGCTCAGACTTGAGCGCGCCCTCGACGTCGAGCGTGTCGACGTTGAGCCCGACTGAGCCCGCGATCTCGGTGCCGGTAAATCCTGTCGAGGCCTCGAAGCTCGTGCCGTCGAACACGAGGTCGCGGTCGTGGTCGGTGAAGCCGAGCCGCACCCCGTCGTTGCGGGTGATGCGCCAGCACCAGCAGAGCGTGGTCGCGCCCGAATCGAGGTGATCCTGAAGTCCCGCCGGCAGCACTCTCATGGCCTGATCTCGACGATCGGAATATGCGGAATCGAGCCCGCGGCGATGTGGGCGAGATTGATCTCGAGCTGATCGGTGTCGAAGCGCACCGGCACGTCGAACTCGAAGCCCGCCGTCACCGCCTGTCCGCTCCCCGGGATATGCCCTGCGAGGAACGTCACCACCCCGGTCGTGGTGCCGACGACATAGTCAGCAGGATTGGCGGTGACGCCGCCGACCGCGACCACGACCGTCCCCGCCACCGGCTTTCCGATCGTCCGCGTCCACGGCGCGAAGCTTGAGCCGTAGGTCTTGGCGAGCTGAAACGCGGCGGTCGCGCCGTCGCCCGTTCCGATCGCCTGGTCCGTGGCCGATGGCGTTGCGGACGGCGCGCAAGACTTGTAGTCCGACCAGTCCTTCCAGCGGAACCCGTGCAGGCGCCCGCGCCGTTCCTCGAAGAAGGCGATCACGGCATGAAGATCGTCGGCGCTCTTGACGCCGTATCCGGCGTTGTAGCGGCGCTTGGAATCGGCCCACCGGCTGTTGCGCTCCTCGGCGCCCGAGCCCACCACCACGATCTCGGTGCGGCGCTCCGGTCCCCCCGTCGCCCCGAGCGAAATACCGGGCGGAAAGCGCACCTCGTGAAATGCCATCGGTTTGCCCAGCCTCTCTTCGTCATGGCCGGGCTTGTCCCGGCCATCCACGATTTGAAAACATTACAGATGAAATTCGTGCCCGGGCACACGGCCGGGTCATCCGAATCTACAGATTGCGCTGGCCGCGCCCGACCACGCGCGACAGCATCGCCGCGATCTGCCCCTCCGAGCGGCGGAAACTGTCGGCGTCTTGCGCCGTCACGTTGAACGTGACGTTGATCGCCTGCGGCTGGCCGCCCGCGGCGGCGACCCCGAGCCTCCCGTCCGGCCCGCGCGCGAGCGGCAGGATCGCCTCGGGCCCAGCCTCGCCGGCCAAGCCCGTCCTCTGCCCGGTCAAGGGAAAGGTGATCGGCGAAGCGATCACGCCGCCTTGGGCATGCCGCACGACCGGAGAGACGCCGCCCAGGAGCCCGCCGATGCCGCTTGCGAAGATCGAGGTGATCGGCGAAAGCGCCGCTTGAAGCGTCTGCCGCGACAGCGACAGCGCGAGCTGCTTCAGCACGTCCGAGAGCGTCCGGCCCTTGATCGCCGCGTCCTCGAAGGCGCGCGTGAGGTCGCTTGCAAACCGGCCGCTCAAGCGGCTCGCGTCACTGAGCGCGGTACGGAACGGCGCAATGTCCGCGCCGATGCCGACCATGATTCCGTCGTCCGTCCCTGGCATGATTGCATCCTCAGATGTCCGGGTGGAGCGCCATCAGCGCGGCAAGCTCGGCGCGCGACATGGGCCGGGCCGCACCCCGCCCGAATGCGCCACGAAGCGCCGCCTCGAGCTCGCGCGGGGTCATTGCCCAGAACGCCGAAGGCGCAAGCCGCAACGTTCCGAGCCCGGCCTCCATCGCTGCGTTCCACGGGAACGGCTCTGCCCTCGCCCTGCCCACTTCATTCAGTCCGCGCGCGCGCCTTCCGCCAAAGGGTCGTTTCGGCTCCCCACGGTGAAGGTTGCAGCCAAGAGCCGCGCCACGATATCGACGAAGCCGGCCGCGCCTCCCTCGACCCGCATCGCGGCGACCGTCTCGTCGGCGATGTCGTAACCCGCGCCGCGCAGCCCGGCCCCGATCATCCTGATCGCGTCGCGCGCGGCGATGCGCCCCGCCTCGAAGCGCTCGGCGATGGCGAGCATGTCGTCCTCGCCGAAGGCGTGCTCGAGCTCGGCGAGCGCGCCGAGCGTGAGGCAAAGCCGGTAGCTCTTGCCGTCGAGCACCGCTTCGATTTCGCCCCTGTGCCGGTTCACCATGATCTCCTCCCTAGCTCGCAGGGGTGAAGCTGAGCGCGCCGGCCGACTCGAGATTGAGATCGAACGTCACCTCGCCGTCGTGCTGGCCGCCATATTCGAGGCCCGCGATCTGGAACGGTCCCTCGACCGTGCCGAAGTCCGGGACGACGACGCGCCACGGCCTGATTGTGCCGTTGAAGAAATAGGAGCGGAGCGTCTCGTCGGAGGCCGCGTCCTTGAAGATGCCGCTGCCGGTAATGCGCGCGGTCTTGAGCCCCGCGCCCTCCAGAAGCTCGCGCCAGCGCCCGGCCGATTCCTGGTCGGTGATGTCGACGCTCGCGGCGTTGAACGCGAGGCTCCGCGCCCTGACCCCCGCGACCGTCGTGTAGGTCCCTGCCCCGTCCGCATCGACCTTGAGAAGAAGGTCCTTGCCCTTCTGCGCCGTCATGGCTCGTCCTCATGTTGGAAAGCGAGAAACAAAAAAGGGCGGCCGGCAGGCCGCCCATTCACACACCCTGCGTCACGGCCGGGCTTATTGGTGATGAAAAGCCGAAGCGAACTAACCGGCCCTACTCTCGACCAGCTTCCGCAACCGCACGCGGTCATGGGTCGAGACCCCGAGCAGCTCGGAGGCGCGCCACACCAAGTTCGATTCGAACTCGTGCAGCACCCCGTCGGCGAGCACGATCTCCCACAGCATCTCGACCATGCGTTGGCGTCCCTCCTGGTCGAGCTCGCGGCAGAGCACGCTGGTGAAACCGTAGAGATCGACCGAGTCGTGCTCCCAGGCCTCGGCCTCCTTCAGAATTTTCCGAAGCTCCTCGTCGCCGAGAGCGAAGCGCGCTTTGAGCAGCGCCTTGAGCGTCTTGCGCTCTTCCGGATCGACCTCACCGTCGATCTGCGAGGCATGAACGAGCAGCGCCGCGGCGGCGAGCCTAAGCTCCTCCTCGCGCAGATTGCCCGCGCTCTCCTCGCCGCCGAGCACGCGATCGACAACGCCCTTCAAACTGCTCCAGACAGACAAACGAATACCTCCCTCGAACACGCTCGAGAGGAAGCACGCAAAGGCCCGCTAAAGCAAGAGAGTGCGAAGCTAAGCCGCTTCGGCGTGATCGGGTTCGGTCACGGCGCGGTAGCGCACGATGCCGTGGAACGTGTCGCCGTCGGGATCGAGCCGCGCCTCGGAGAATTCGTGGCGCAGATTGATCAGATAATGATCGGCAAGCAGGAGCGGCTGGTCGTGGAGCACGGTCTTGATCGCGGCGATGATGTCGTGCACCTGTTTCCTGCCGCCCGCGCGCGACCAGACATGAAGCGTGAGGTTATGCTCGGCGCCGGCCTCGGTCCCGGTGCTCCAGTCGCGAATGACGCTCTGGCCAAGCGTGATGAAGGGGAAGGATGCGGCGTGCGGCGCCTTGTCGTAGATGCGAGGGCCGCCCAGCAATGCGGTGAGTTCGGACGAGCCGGCGAGCGCCTGGTAGATCCCGCGCTGCAGCGCCCAGCTTGCAACTTCCGACATGGCACCCTCCACGTAAGAAAGCGTTAACCGAGATATGGGAGCGCTGCGGTGGCTTGCAAACCCCCTGCCCTTCACGCCTTCGCGACAACACGACCGCTCAGCGACTCTTTAAACGCGCCGATGCGACTTTCCCGAGCTTGTCCTTAAGGCTTGGTAAACGCGCCTCGACGATAGGCCGGAGCCAGGGCGTCGCCGGCCGCGATAGGGTGCCGAGCTCCGCGGCGCGCCCGGCCGGGTCGGGAGTCCCGACCGCGAAGCCGAGCCTTTCGCCGCGGCTCACATCCTCGACCACGATGCTCTGGGCGAGCTCGCCCGGCGTCGCGCGAAGCGCCTCGGCGGCAATGGCTTCCGCCTCCTCGCGCAAGACTGCCTTGAACGGCTCCGGCGCGCTCACCGCCTCGAGCCGCCGGCGCAGCGCCTCAAGCCCGGTAATCCCGACCGCCGTCATAGGTCGCGCTCCTCGCACAGACATTTGAGCCAGCGCCTGCGCTCATCGACGTCGATGACGCTCACGATGTGGAACACGCGCGCGCCGTCCCTGAAGCGCATGGCGGGAACAACTCCCTGCCGGTAGCGCAGCGCGATTTCGTGGCTGACGCGGCCGGCCAACCGGTCGGCTTCGACCCCCTCCGACCCCGCAACCGGACGCACATCGCACCACAGCGTCGCCACCGCGACCCAGCTCTCGCTGAATCCGCCGCCGTCGTCGCTCACCCGATCGAGCTGTTCGAGCGTGAGGCGATGGCGCAGATCGCTCGGCAGGAACTCGGTCACAGCCGCACCCGCCGATAGGGAGAAAGCAGCGCCGCAACCATGGT
>NZ_DASRGO010000144.1:0-14393 GCF_035650995.1 Methyloceanibacter sp.
CGGTCTGACCAAGGTCTTCTGCACGATGGTTGGCTGCCCCTTGTCGTCGAGCGTCGAGACCAGCGCCTCACCGATGCCGAGCTCCATGATCGCCTTCTCGGTGTCGAAGGCGGGATTGGCGCGGAAGGTCGTGGCCGCCGCCTTCACCGCCTTCTGTTCGAGCGGCGAGAAGGCGCGCAACGCATGCTGGATGCGATTGCCGAGCTGGCGCGACACGGTGTCGGGAATGTCGAGCGGGTTCTGCGTCACGAAATAGACGCCGACGCCTTTCGACCTGATCAGGCGCACCACCTGCTCGACCTTCTCCAGCAGCGCCTTCGGCGCGTCCTTGAACAGGAGATGCGCCTCGTCGAAGAAGAACACGAGCTTCGGCTTGTCGGGATCGCCCACCTCCGGCAGTTGCTCGAACAATTGCGACATGAGGAACAGAAGGAAGGTCGCGTAGAGCCGCGGGGACTGCATCAGCCTCTCGGCCGAGAGCACGCCGATATAGCCGCGCCCGTCGCGCGCGACCCGCATCAGGTCGCTGATCTTGAGCGCGGGCTCGCCGAAAAAATGCTCGGCGCCCTGCTGCTGCAACACCAGGAGCGAGCGCTGGATCGAGCCGACCGAGGCCTTGGTGATGTTGCCGTATTTGGTCGTTAGATCGCTCGCCCGCGCCGCCAAGTTCTCCAGCAGTTCCTGCAAGTCCTTGAGATTGATGAGCGGCAGCTTCTCGTCGTCGGCGATCTTGAAGGCGATGTTGAGCACGCCCTCCTGCGCTTCGCTCAAGTCCATGAGGCGGGACAAGAGTAGCGCTCCGAGCGAGGACACAGTCGCGCGGATGGGATGGCCCATTTTCCCGAACAGATCCCAGAAGATGACCGGATAGGCTTTGAAATCCTGGGTAAAGCCGATCAGCTTGTCGCGGGCCTCGATCCAGGACTTCATCTCGCCGGCTTGAGACACGCCGGAAAGATCGCCCTTCACGTCGGCGCAGAACACCGGCACGCCCTGGTCCGAGAAGCCCTCCGCGAGACCTTGCAGGGTGACGGTCTTGCCGGTGCCGGTCGCGCCGGTGACGAGCCCGTGACGATTGGCGAGCCGGAGCAGGATGAACTCGGGCTTGATGCTCTTGCCGATATAGACGCTGTCGGACGGCGCGGCAGAAGGCGCATCGCTTCCGCTTGGATCGTCCTTCGGCGCCGCCGTCTTGCGCTTCGCCATTCGCCATTCCTCCCCTGAAAGCCGCCTCTGCCACTCTAGCCTCTGACTTGGCTCCCGCAAAGGCGGCCAAGGCACGCGGCTCCTGCGTTGCAACGCTTCCGGTCGGCTAAAGCTTCATGCTAGGAGGGGACTTCACCCGCATAGCGCGTTGAGGAGAATGGTGGAACTGACGCTCGCCCGCACCTTCGCACCCGCCGACGAGGCGGCGTGGAAGGCCCTTGTCGAAGAAGCGCTCAAGGGGGCGCCTTTCGATACGCTCCGATCGAAGAGCTATGACGGCATCCCGATCGAGCCGCTCTACCGGCGCGCGAAACAAGCCGAGCGCATCGCCGGGCGCGCCGCCGGCAGGCCGTGGTCCGTCATGCAGCGCATCGACCTGCCTGAGGCAAGGGCCGCCAACGCTCAGGCGCTCGAGGACCTGAGCAACGGCGCAAGCGGGCTTACGTTCGTGTTCGAAGGCGCCGTCGGCGACTATGGCTACGCGCTGCCGGCGACGGAGGCCGCGATCGCGCAAGCGCTCGAGAGCGTCTATCTCGACGCCGGCATCGCGGTCGAGCTCGACTTCGGACCGCCGTCGCGCCAGGCGGCCAAGTTGATGGCCGACTACGTCGCCGCCAAGAGCCTGAAGCCCTCCGCGCTCGACATGCGCTTCTGCTTCGATCCCCTAGGCGCGCGGGCCATGCGCGGTGCATTCCCCATGCCCTGGCCCGAGCTCGCGCCCGTGGTCACCGGACTGATCGGCGATCTCGTGGCCAAGGGTTTTGCCGGTCCCTTCGCCGTTGCCGACGGGAGGCCCGTTCATGCGGCGGGCGGCTCGGAGGCCCAGGAGCTCGGCTTCGTGCTCGCCAACGCGCTCGCTTATTTGCGTGCGCTCGAGGCGCACGGCTTCGATCTCGATGCGGCGCGGCGCCTGATCTTCTTCCGCCTGGCCGCCGACCAGGATCAGCTCTTCACCATCGCCAAGTTCCGCAGCTTGCGGAAGCTGTGGCCCCGCATCGAGGAGGCCTGCGGGCTAGACCCCCGACCCGCCTTCGTTGCCGCGGAAACAGCTTGGCGCATGATGACGAAGCGCGATCCGCACGGGAATATCGTACGCGGCACCATTGCGGCTCTTGCAGCCGCCGTGGGCGGCGCCGATGCGGTGACGGTGCTGCCGTTCAGCGCCGCGCTCGGTGCGCCCGACGCCTTTGCCCGCCGCATCGCCCGCAATACCCAAACCATTCTGATCGAAGAATCCAATCTCCACCGCGTTGCCGACCCCGCCGCGGGCTCGGGCGCCATCGAGGCTCTGACCGAGGAGCTGTGCCGCATGGCGTGGTGGTTCTTCCAGCGCATTGAGAAGGCCGGTGGCGCCGCTCAAGCACTGGAAAGCGGACTGATCCAGCGCGTGGTGGCGAGAGTTCGTGCCGAGCGCGAGACGAACGTTGCGACCCGCAAGGATGCGATCATCGGCACGAGTGACTTCCCCGATCTTGCCGAGGACAAGGTCGCGGTGTTCGCAAGCCCGCGCGCTGAGGCGGCGACCGGCGCGACCGCGCTGCCACGCATGCGGCTCGCGGAGCCCTTCGAGCGCTTGCGGGACCGGAGCGACGCCTATCTTGCCGAGCACGGCACGCGGCCGAAGGTTTTCCTTGCCTGTCTCGGCCGAGCCTCGGACTTCACCGCGCGCGCCTCCTTCGCCAAGAGCCTGTTCGAGGCCGGCGGCATCGAAGCGGTGGAAGGAAAGGGCGACAACCTCGCGAAACGATTCGCGGAATCGGGGGCGAAGCTCGCCTGCCTCTGTTCCTCCGACAAGGTCTATGCGAGCGAGGCCGCGCCTGCCGCAAAGGCGCTGATCGAAGCGGGCGCCTCTCGCGTTTACCTGGCGGGCAAGCCTGGCGCCAACCGGGACGCGCTGGAAAAGGCCGGCGTCAGCACCTTCCTTCACCAGGGCTGTGATACGCTTGCGATGCTGAACGCGGCTTATGACGAGATCTGACAAGATATGACGCGTATTCCTTCCTTCACAGACGTGACCTTCGCTCCCGTGGGCGCCGCCAGTGCTCAAACCGCGACGGCCGAGCCGTGGCAGACGCCGGAAGGGATCGCGGTCAAGCCTAGCTATGGAGCGGGCGATCTCGCGGGCCTCGACTTCCTCGACGGGATGCCGGGCATCGCGCCCTATCTGCGCGGCCCCTACCCGACGATGTACGTGCAGCGGCCGTGGACGGTGCGCCAATATTCCGGCTTCTCGACCGCCGAGGACTCCAATGCCTTCTACCGGCGCAACCTCGCCGCAGGCCAGCAGGGCGTCTCGGTCGCCTTCGATCTCGCCACCCATCGCGGCTACGACTCCGACCATCCGCGCGTGACCGGCGATGTCGGCATGGCGGGGGTGGCCATCGACTCGATCTACGACATGCGCACCCTGTTCGACCACATCCCGCTCGACAAGGTCTCGGTGTCGATGACCATGAACGGCGCGGTGCTGCCGGTGCTCGCGCTGTTCATCGTCGCCGGCGAAGAGCAGGGCGTTCCGCCCGAGCAGCTTTCCGGCACCATTCAGAACGACATCCTCAAAGAGTTCATGGTGCGGAACACCTACATCTATCCGCCCGCGCCCTCGATGCGCATCGTGTCGGACATTTTCGCCTACACGTCGAAGCACATGCCGAAATTCAACTCGATCTCGGTGTCCGGCTACCACATGCAGGAGGCGGGAGCGACCGCCGACCTCGAGCTCGCCTATACGCTCGCCGACGGCATCGAGTATGTGCGCGCCGGCGTCAAGGCGGGGCTCGACGTGGACTCGTTCGCGCCGCGCATTTCCTTCTTCTGGGCGATCGGCATGAACTTCTTCATGGAGATCGCCAAGATGCGCGCCGCGCGCCTGCTCTGGGCGAAGCTGCTCAAGGACGAGTTCGATCCCAAGGACCCGCGCTCGCTTGCGCTTCGAACCCACTGCCAGACGAGCGGCTGGAGCCTCGCGGCGCAGGACGTGTTCAACAACGTGGTGCGCACCTGCGTCGAAGCCATGGCGGCGACCCAAGGCCACACCCAGTCGCTGCACACCAACGCGCTCGACGAGGCGCTCGCGCTTCCGACCGACTTCTCGGCCCGCATCGCCCGCAACACGCAGCTCATTCTGCAGACCGAATCCGGGACGACCCGCATCATCGACCCGTGGGGCGGCAGCTTCTTCGTCGAGCGGCTGACCTACGACCTGGCCGCGCGCGCGCTGAAGCATATCGAGGAGGTCGAGAAGATCGGCGGCATGACCAAGGCCATCGCCGCCGGCATCCCCAAGCGCATGATCGAGCAGGCCGCAACCGCAACGCAGGGGCGCATCGATTCGAAGAAGCAGACCATCGTCGGCGTGAACAAGTTCCGCCCCGAAAGTGATGCCGACATCGCCATCCTCAAGGTCGACAACCGCGCCGTGCGCCGCCAGCAGCTGGAAAAGCTCGCCAAGCTCAAGGCCGAGCGGAACGAGGCCGAGGTGCAAAGCGCCCTTGACGCGCTCACCAAATCCGCCGAGACGGGGAAGGGCAACCTCCTCGACCTCGCGGTCAAGGCCGCCCGCGTTAAGGCAACGGTCGGCGAAATCTCCTATGCTCTGGAAAAGGTCTATGGCCGCCACCGGGCCGATGTTTCGGCGATCACCGGGGTCTATAAGGCGGAGATCGGTCGCATGGACGGAAACGTGAGCCGCATCAAGGATTTGATCGAAGAGTTCGAGACCGGGCACGGCCGCCGCCCGCGCATCCTCGTGGCCAAGATGGGCCAGGACGGGCACGACCGCGGGCAGAAGGTGATCGCGTCCGCCTTCGCCGATCTCGGCTTCGACGTCGATATCGGGCCCCTGTTCCAGACGCCGGAGGAGGCCGCCCGCCAAGCGGTCGAGAACGACGTCCACATTATCGGCGTGTCATCGCTCGCCGCGGGCCATCTCACCCTCGTTCCCGCCCTGCGCGAGGCGCTCGAGGCGCAAGGGCGCGGCGACATCATGATCGTGGTCGGCGGCGTGATCCCGCCGCAGGATTATCCGGCCCTCTACGAGGCGGGCGCCAAGGCGATCTTCGGTCCCGGCACCTCGATTGCCGATGCCGCGATCGACCTTCTCAAGAAGCTCGGCTGCGACACCAAGGGCGCCTCGCAGCAGGCTGCGGAATAGGCTTTCCTGGCCACGAACGGCCGGTGCGGGCCGGGGCGCGTCAGAGACCTGTCACATCTCCCGCCTATCGGTGCGCCGGCGCGATATTGGGGCGAAGCGGCTCGGTGTTTTTGAAACCGGCGCTCGGCGCGGGGCGCCAAGACGTTGCGGGGACGGACCGACATGCTTCTCACGAATGACGAGAGGGGGGCGAAGGGAACGCTCGCCGGGATTGTCCGCTCGTCCGCCGCCGACATTTTCGCGGGCCTTGTCGGCAGCGTCATTTCGGTCGCCTACGGACTCTCCTTCGCGGCCCTGATCTTCGCCCCGCCGCTCAACACCTGGCTCGCCTACGGCATCGCCGCGACGTTCGTCACCATGGCCATCGGCGCCGCCGTCGTCTCCGCCCGCAGTTCCCTTCCCTTCGCCGTTGCCGGCCCCGATCCCACCACCGTCGCGGTCACGGCGACGCTCGTCTCCGCGCTCATGGCGCGCTTCGCCGTCGAGGGCGCGCCCGACGATCTGCTCGCCCCGGTCATCATTATCATGGCTATGGCCGCGGCGCTTTCCGGCGTGTTTCTTCTCGGTCTCGGTTTCGCGCGCGCGGGCGCTGCCATTCGCTACATTCCCTACCCCGTCATCGGCGGATTCCTCGGCGCCACCGGCTGCCTCATGGTGAGCGGCGCCGTGCGCGTGATCACCGACCGCGCCATCGGCCTCTCGCTGCTCGAATCCGCCAGTCTCGCCAAGCTTGTGGCGGCGAGCGCGATCGCCGTTACGCTCCGCTTTGCGCTGAAGCTGCGCAAGGATAGCCCCTATGTGGTCCCCGGCATTTTGCTGGCCGGAATCGCGGCGACGCATGTCGTTCTCGCGCTCCTCGGGATTGGCCTGGCCGAGGCGCAAGCCGCCGGATGGCTGTTCAAGGCGCCGGCGGCGATCGGCCTCACTCCGACGTGGGAGTTTGCCGATCTGCGCGCGTTTCCCTGGAAGGACATTCCCGCGCTCAGCGGCGATCTCTTCGCCGTGATGTTCGTCACGGCCATCAGCACGCTGCTCAACACCACCGGCATAGAGTTCGTGACCAAGCGGGAGGCGGACCTCAAGCGCGAGCTGACCACGGTCGGCCTCGCCAATCTGGTTACGGCTGCGCTCGGCGGCTATGTCAGCACCATCACCCTGAACCGAACCACGCTGAATTACATGGCCGGCGGCCGCGGACGCTTGTCGGGTCTGACCGTCGCGGCGGTCGCGGCCCTCATGCTTGCCGTCAATCCGGGCTTCCTCGCTTACGTGCCGAAATTCGTCCTCGGCGCCTTGTTGCTCTATCTCGGTGCCCAGCTCGTCTATGAGTGGCTCATCGCTTCCGCACGGCGTATCTCGCTGCTCGAATACGCTTCTCTCCTGGCGATCGCCGTTCTCATCATCAAGATCGGGTTCATCGCCGGGGTGCTGATCGGCGTGATCATCGGCTGCGCTACCTTCGCTTTCAGCGCGAGCCGGGTGAATGCCGTCAAGTTCAGCTTCGACGGCACCGAATACCGCTCGACGCTCGATCGCGGTCCTGAGGAGCTTGCCGTGCTTGCCAAGCGGGGTCGCCAGATTCAGGGCATGAGCCTGCAAAGTTACCTGTTCTTCGGCTCGGCCAACCGGCTCTATCAGCAGGTCAAGGCCCTCTTCGCCCGCGAGCCCGGCACGCGCTTCCTCGTTTTCGACTTCGGCCTCGTGACCGGAATCGACTCCTCGGCGATACACAGCTTCACGCAGATCAAGCGTGTGGCGGAAGAGGCGGGCGCGCGCCTCGTCCTCGTCGATCTGCCGAGCGAGGTTGAGCGCGCCTTCCTCGCCCGCGGCGTGATCACGAGCGAGGTGATTCGTTCCGGCGATCTAGACCACGCTCTCGAAGCTTGCGAGAACGCGGTGATCGCGGCGCATCTCACCAAGGGAAGCGGCGGGGTCACATGGCGTGACTGGCTGAGTCGGGCGCTCGGCAGCTCCAAACTGGCAGAAGATCTTGCCACGCTCTGCCAGCGGCTCGAAGTCGGCAAGGACGAGATCATCGCCGCGCAAGGCGATCCCGCCGACTCCATGCATTTCATCCTGGAGGGCCGCATCGGCATTTTGGTCAACCGAGATGACGAACATCCCGTTCGCGTTCGGAGCCTCGGGCCCCACACCACGATCGGCGAGATGGGGTTGATCACCAAAGGACTCCGCAGCGCCACCATCAAGGCCGAGGCCCCGAGCGTGCTCTACGTGCTGAGCGGTGAAACCTACGAGCGCATCAAGCGCGAGAACGAAGAGCTGGCTCAGGCTCTCCTCGCCTATGTCGTCAGCGTCATGGCCGAGCGCCTGAGCTTCGCGAGCAGAGTGATCGGCGTGCTGCGCCGGTAAGCGGCCGGTATCGCGCGTTGCGGCGGGGTTGCGTCGGATCGCCGCAAGTCGCGGTCGAGCGCGTGCCCAAAAATGTTAAAAACCATTTTTAATCAGCAGCTTATCGAACGAGACTGTTTGGAATGACTCCAGGGTGGCTACGCCCGGCGGAGCCCATGCTTCATGCCTCTTGCGGGACGAATGTCGCTGGTTCAATGCTCGTGTCGCTGGGCAAGCAGAGTCAAAAACACGTTCTACTCGTCGAAGGAGGACCCATGCGCCTATTTGCGCTTGCCCTGCTCGGTGCGGCAGGCATCGCCGCCCCCGCTTTTGCCGATGACTTCTCTGTGATCATCCAGAATCACCGCTTCGAGCCGGCCGAGATTCACGTCCCCGCCGACCGCCCGATCGCCTTGCATGTCGACAACCAGGATGCCGGCGCCGAGGAATTCGAAAGCCAAGGCCTCGACGTCGAGAAGGTCATCGCCGGCGGGCAAAGCGCCACCATCAAGCTCGGGCCGCTCGATCCCGGCCGCTACGAGTTCTACGGCGAGTATCACGAGGACACCGCCAAGGGCGTAATCGTCGCGGAATAGACCATGCTCGGCGCGCTCATTATCGTCTTCCGCGAGGTCGTCGAGGCCGGGCTCGTCGTCGGCATCGTGCTCGCCGCGACCCGCGGCATCGAAGGCCGCGGCTGGTGGGTCAGCCTCGGCATTCTCGCCGGCGTGATCGGGGCGAGCGTGGTCGCGGCCTTTGCCGGCGCCATCTCCGACGCGTTTGCCGGCTCTGGCCAGGAGCTGCTCAACGCAGCCGTGCTCATCATCGCCGTCGTCAGCCTCACGTGGCACAATGTGTGGATGGCCGAGCACGGCCGGGAGCTCGTGGCCGAGCTTCGACAGGTCGGAGCCGACGTCAGTGCGGGGCGCAAGCCCTTGACCGCGCTGGCGATCGCGGTCTTCGTCGCAGTCATGCGCGAAGGATCGGAGATCGTGCTGTTTCTCTACGGCATCGTCGTGGCGGGAACCTCGCAAGGCTCGCTGCTCGCGGGCGGCCTACTCGGCCTTCTCGCAGGCGCAGCGGTCACCGGCTTGAGCTATTTCGGCCTGATCGCCATCCCCACCCGCTACATCTTCCAGGTGACGAGCATGCTCCTCGCTCTGCTCGCGGCCGGCATGGCCGCCCAGGCGGTGCGTTTCCTCCAGTCGGCCGGCGTGGTCACCGCCCTGCATACCAAGCTGTGGGACACCTCCTGGCTCCTGCCCGATTCGAGCATCCCCGGCCGCATGCTACACGTGCTCATCGGCTACACCGACAAGCCGAACGGCCTTCAGCTCATTGCCTATCTCGCGACGCTCGCGACCATCGTTATCTTGATGCGTCTCGTGCGCGTGGGCCGCGAGCCCAAGACGGCAAGCTGACCGGACCGCAAGCCAAATCATCTTGCGTTCGTGCCGGTTTGCCCCTACCCGCATGCCATGCAGGGTGAGGCCAAAGCGAAGCGGGACAGCGAACGGACCGTCGAGGCGATCAGGTCCGGCGACCGGGTCGCGCTCGCCCGCGCCATCACCCTGATCGAGAGCGCCAAGCCCGAGGACCAGGCCCGCGCCTCCGACCTGCTCGAGCGGCTCCTGCCGTTGACCGGCGGCGCCGTCCGCGTCGGCATCAGCGGGCCGCCCGGCGCCGGCAAATCGACCCTCATCGATCAGCTCGGGCTCAACCTCACCGCCCAGGGCCACAAGGTCGCGGTGCTCGCGGTCGACCCGACCTCCTCCAGGAGCGGCGGCTCGATCCTCGGCGACAAGACGCGCATGGGCCGGCTCTCCTCCGAGCCCTCGGCCTTTATTCGCCCCTCGCCCGCGGGCGACAGCCTCGGCGGAGTCACCAAGACGACGCGGGAGACCATCGCCCTCGTCGAGGCCGCCGGCTACGACGTGGTTCTGGTGGAGACCGTTGGCGTCGGACAATCCGAGACTGCCGTCGCCAACATGGTCGATGTGTTCGTGGTCGTGGCCATCCCGGGCGCGGGCGACGAGCTCCAAGGCATCAAGCGCGGGCTGCTCGAGCTCGCCGATGTCATCGCCGTCAACAAGGCCGACGGCGACAATGTCGAGCGCGCCAATCGCGCGGCGATGGAATACCGCACCGGCCTGCACATCCTCGCCGCAGGGCAAAAGAACTGGGACCCGCAGGTGCTGACCCTGTCCGCCCGCGACAATCGCGGTCTCGACGAGCTATGGGCGGAGATTCGCAAGCGCTTCAAGGCGCTGAAGTCCTCGGGCGCGCTCGACGCCCGCCGGGCCGAGCAGGCCGTCGCCTGGATGCGTGAGATCTTCGAGCAGCGCCTGCTTGCGGCCTTCAAGGGCGGCAAGCGGGCGGCGCGCCATTTCCGCGAGATGGAGGAGAAGGTGCGCGCGGGCAAGATGACGCCCGGCGCCGCGGCGCACGAGCTTGCCCATCTCGCCGGCATCAAGGATCACGAGTAACCTCGGCACGCAAAACCGCTTCCCTTGGACCGAGGCGGCGGAGTAAGCCGGAAGCCATGCGCGTCCTGTTGACCGGGTTCGGCCCCTTTCCCGGAGTTTCCGTCAACCCCTCGGCGTGGCTTGCCGAGGCGTTGCCCGAACGCCTTTCGGGGTTCGACGCCGAGCTTCATTCGCACGTTCTTCCCACCGAATGGCAAGCGATTGCGAGCCTCGCGCAAACCCTGCACGAGACGCTCCAACCCCATGTAGCGATTCATTTCGGCCTCAGCCAAAGCGCCCGCGGATTTCGTATCGAGCAGTCGGCCTATAATCGCGCGAGCCCGCGTGCCGACGCCGCGGGCGCCCTGCCGCGAAGCCGCGCCATCCTGGCGCAAGGTCATGCGCGGCTCGATACGCTGCTCCCGGCCGTCCCGCTGTCGGCGCATCTTAGAGAGCGCGGCATTCCCGCCCTGCCCTCGCGCTCGGCCGGCCGTTATCTCTGCAACTTTCTTTATTACCTCTCGCTCGACTGGGCGGCCCGGCAGGCACGGACACCCACCGTTCTTTTCGTCCACATCCCACCCTTGGCAAATCATGGCGGTCCTTTCGACGAGGCGGCGTTGCTCGACGGTGCCGAAGCCGTTCTGTGCTTCGCGCTTCAGTTCGACCGGGCGTCTCGATCTCTGGCGCAAGGTCCCGCGACCTCTGGCAGAGCCGCACTATGAGCATCGGCCGCCGCGACCTGATGCTGGCCGGGCTCGGCGTTGTTGCTGTGGCGGCAGGACGACGGACCGCGGCGGCGAGCGAGGAACCCGATTTGCCCCAGCCGTTCAGCACCTATGGCATCGTTCCGGGCGGCGGCGTCGACCAGACCGCGAGCCTGCAAGAGGCCGCCAACAAGGCGGCGGCCTCCGGTACGCCGTTCTTTCTCCCGCCCGGCGACTACACGACCTCGAAGCTCACGCTGCAATCGGGCACCGAGATTCAGGGCGTGCCTGGGAAATCGGTGCTGCACTACAACGGCGGCGGCGCGCTCATCGCGATCGCCAACGCAAACGGTATCCGCCTCACCGGACTTACCCTTGCCGGCGAAGCGAAGCCGGTCGAGGGCGGTGCCTTGCTTATCGCCGAAACCGTTAAGGGGCTGACCCTGTCGGACTGCCAGGTCACGGGAAGCTCAGCCGACGGCATAGTACTCCGCAAAGTGTCGGGGCGCGTCGCCGATTGCGAGTTCGGCGACATCCGTGGCGGAGGGTTGTTCAGCGAGGACGCGGCCGGACTCGAGATCACCCACAACTCCGTGCACGACTGCGGCGACAATGGCATCCTCATCTGGCGGTCGGAGGTCGGCGAGGACGCCACCCTGGTCACCGCCAACCGCATCGAACGCATCGCCGCGAAGAGCGGCGGCAGCGGCCAGAACGGCAACGGCATCAACGTGTTCCGCGCTGGCTCGGTGATGGTGACCAACAACCGCATCGCCGATTGCGCCTTCTCGGCGATCCGGGCGAATTCCGCCTCCAACTGCCAGATGATCGGCAATTCCTGTGCGCGTCTGGGCGAGGTCGCGCTCTATGCCGAGTTCTCCTTTGAGGGCGCGGTGATCGCCAACAACATCGTCGACAACGCGGCGATGGGCGTGTCGGTCACCAATTTCAACGAAGGCGGCCGGCTCGCCGTGGTGCAAGGCAACCTCATCCGGAACATCTTCTTCCGCAAGGACGCCGACTCGCGGGGGGTCGGCATCGCCATCGAGGCCGACAGTGTGGTGAACGGCAACGTCATCGAAGGCGCTCCGGGCTACGGCATCGTGATCGGCTGGGGGCGCTATCTTCGCGACGTGAGCGTAACCGGCAATCTCATCCGCGACACCCATATCGGCATCGGCGTTTCGGCCGACCAGTTGGCCGGCACAGCGCTCATCGCCGAAAATCTGATCTCGGGCACCAAGGACGGAGCGATCCGCGCCATGAGCGGCCCGACCGCGGTCGGCCCCGACCTCGCCACTTCGGGCGCCGAGGCCTATCGCAACCTCGTCCTCTCGGCGAACGTCGCCCGCTAGCGGGCTCGCTCGCTTGCGAGCGCTCGCATCGCATTCCGCAGCGCCTCGCTCGGCGCGATGCGGCCGACCCGGGTTCCGCGCCAGTTCAGGACCTCGCCGTCGAGCTGACCGGAGAGAGCCTCGCGTGCTTCGGGGATGAGCGCCGCGACGATCTCGCTGATGACAAGCTCGGTGCCGCGCTTGGCGCCGTCGTCGATCTTGAGCGCGATGCCGAGGCCGAGCTTGGGCAGGCTCGCGCAATGCACGCCCTCGGCGCCCCCCTTGGTGAAACAATTCGGGGCGAGCGCCCTGAGCACGATCGTGTCGAAGCGCCCCTCGCCCGCGACGTGGGCGGGCTCCGAGAAGCAGGCATGGAACAGCCGACGCGCCGCCGAGGCGCGCTCGGGCGGCAGTCCCTCCCCGCTCCCCAGTCTCGCGAAGCCTCGCGCGAGCGCCCTGAGCGGAAGGGCGAAGGTCGGCACCGAGCAGCCGTCGATGCCCATGCGAGAGGGATCCAAGTCAACGTCGCAAGTCTCTGAAATGATTCGCGCGATCATGACCTGCACGGGATGGTCTGGGCGCTCGTAGCCGCGCGGCTCGAGGCCGAGATGCTGCGCCGTCGCGAGCATGCCGGCGTGCTTGCCCGAGCAATTGTTGTGGATCGCGCGCGGCCGCTCGCGCGCCCAGATCAGCGTCCGCGTCGCGTCTTCGCTGATCGGCCAATGCGCGCCGCAGGCAAGATAGCTCTCCTCGAGGGAAGCCTTGGCGAGCAGGCTTTGCACCGCCTCGACATGCACTTTGTCGCCGCTGTGCGAGGCGCAGGCGACGGCAAGCTCGTCCTCGCCGAGCGCAAAGGTATCGGCCGCGCCGCTCTCGATCAGCGGCAGTGCCTGCATCGCCTTGATGGCGGAGCGCGGATAGATGGGCCGCTCGACGTCGCCGAGCGCAAGCATAAGGCGCCCGTGAGCGTCGGAGATGGCGACAGCGCCGGTGTGGCGGCTCTCGGCGAGCGCCCCCCTGATCACCTCGACCAGGACGGGATTGCCGGAATCCGCCCCAGTCATGCTGCGCGGATAACGAGGGACGCGCGGCGGGCGCCCCATCTTCCCGGCCGCGCCTCGAACAGACCGGGGCACGGCGTGCCGCAGGCCGCGCACGCGCCCTTCGCATCGAGGCCCCAGAACGTGATGATGTAGCCGTCGCGTCCGATCACGCGCGCGCCGCAGCCATGGCAATAGGTGCTCTGGCCGGCCTCGTCATAGATGTTGCCGGTATAGACGTAGCGAAGGCCGGCATCGCGCGCGATGTCGCGCGCGCGCTTCAGCGTCGAAGGCGGCGTGGGCTCCCTGTCGCGCATCTTCCAGTCGGGATGAAACGCCGTGAAATGAAGCGGCACGTCGGGACCCAGTCTTTCCATTACCCATGCGCTCAGAGCGGCAAGCTCCTCGGACGAATCGTTTTCTCCCGGGATCAGGAGCGTGGTGATTTCGAGCCAGGTCTTGGTCTCGTGCTTGACGTAGACGAGCGTATCGAGCACGGCCTTGAGCGAGCCGGTGCAGAGATTGCGGTAGAATCCCTCGGTAAAGCCCTTGAGATCGATATTGGCGGCGTCCATCGCGGCGAAGAACTCGGGCCGCGCCGCCTCGCCGATATAGCCCGCGGTAACCGCCACGGTCTTGACCCCGGCCTCGCGGCAGGCGGCAGCGACATCCACCGCATATTCGAGGAAGATGACCGGGTCGTTATAGGTGAAGGCGACCGAGCGCGCGCCGCTTGCGACCGCGGCCTGCGCGATCGTTTCGGGCGAAGCGCATTGCTGCAGCCGGTCGTCGGCGCGGGCCTTGGAGATATCCCAGTTCTGGCAGAACTTACAGGTGAGATTGCAGCCCGCCGTGCCGAAGGAAAGCACCGCGCTTCCCGGCAGGAAATGGTTGAGCGGCTTCTTCTCGATGGGATCGAGGCAGAAGCCCGACGATCGGCCATAGGTGGTGAGGACGATCGCGTCATTCGCGCGCGCCCGCACGTAGCAGAGCCCGCGCTGCCCCTCGTGCAACTTGCACTCGCGCGGGCAGAGGTCGCATTGCACGCGGCCGTCGGCGAGCCCGTGCCAGTAGCGGCCGGGCACCATCGTGCCGATATCGATGTTGTCCATGCTATGAAGATGGGCAGGTTCCGGTCG
>NZ_DASRGO010000145.1:0-14845 GCF_035650995.1 Methyloceanibacter sp.
GCTCATGCTATTCTTGATCGCTCGCAACCTGTGGTGGGCTGCCTGGTGGCCATACATGACGTGGCTGCTCGCCATGCAGAAGGCCGCAGAAAAGAGCGCCGCCCGGCCCCGTCCGAGCGAAGAACCAAAGGGAAACGCCAAAGACTCAAGTTCGCAGGAGGGTAACATGGCCAACGACACCTTCATGAAGCCCGAATTCCCCGAGCCCTTGCGCGAGCTCATGAAGATGAGCATCGAGCAGGCGCGCAGAGCCTTCGACACGTTCGCAGCCTCAAGCGAAAAGGCCTGGAGCTCGCTCGAGAACAGCTCGCAGTCGGCGCGCGCCAGTCTCCAGCAGTTGAACGCCAAAATCGCCGAGATCACCCGCGCCAATGCCGAGGCGAACTTCAATCTTGCCGTCAGACTCGCCGAGTGCAAGGAGGTGGGCGAGGCGATGGAGCTGCAAAGCGAGCACGTGCGCAGTCAGATGGACAAGTTCGTGCATCAGCTCGAAGAGATGCGCGACCTCGCCACCAAGCTCATCGTCGAGACGACGCCGGCCAAGACCGACCTCGGGGCGAGCCCGACGCCGCGCGGCAACGCCACGACCTCTTCGAGCGGACATGCCTACCCGTCGTCGAGCGGCTATTCGCCGGGCGGCCCGCGCGGCTACTAGCGCCGAGTCCGTCTCGACCACATCGTCATATTGAGCCGGGCATCAACGAGCAACAGCCGCTGAGCAAGCTGCCCTGGATCGCCGGGTCCCTCGGGTCGAGCCCGAGGGGCAAGCCCGGCGATGATGTATCCGCTACCTTCAGAACGTCCAGCCCGGATCGTGGCTGATGTCGTGGAACGCCTTGACGATGGCGCCGCCCCAGCCCTCTCTGATCGCCTGGAGATAGGGGTCATCGTCCTCGAGCCTCACGGCGAAGTCCTTCTTCAGGGAGTTACGGCGGTAGATCAGGAGATCGATCGGCGGCCCCACCGAGACGTTCGAGCGCATGGTCGAATCGAAGGAGATGAGCGCGCATTTGGCGGCGTCGCTCAAGCTCGTGTCGCGGCGGATGATGCGGTCGAGGATCGGCTTGCCGTATTTCACCTCGCCGATCTGGAAATAGATCGTGTCGCCCATCGCCTCGATGAAGTTGCCGGCGTCGTAGATCATGAACAGGCGGAGCTGGCCGCCCCGAATCTGCCCGGCAAGGATGAACGAGGCGCTGAAATCCACGTCGCGCTGTTGCAAATAGCCGCCGTCGATCTTGTGGATCTCGCGCAAGGCGGTGCCGATCACGCGGGCCGCTCCGAACATCGAGTTCACGGCATAGAGGTCGCGGTCGGGGTCTTCGGTGTTGAGCCATTCGCTGAGCAGGCTCACCACCCCTTGCGTGAGGGACAGATTGCCGGCGGTGAGCAGGGCAAAAAAGCGCTCTCCGGGCTTCTCGAAGGTGAACATCTTGCGGAAGGTCGAGACGCGATCGATGCCCGCATTAGTGCGGGAGTCGGCGGCGAGCACGACGCCTTCATCGAGCAGGATGCCGACGCAGTAGGTCACGGAAGTCCCCCTATTGGGTCTGTTGTTGTTGTGCGGGAAAGCTCACGCGCACGGTCATGGTTTCGAGCCCCCCGCCGCTTCTTACGCCACGGACGGGGCTCGCGTCAGCATAATCCAGACCGACGGCGGTGCGGATATAGGCCTCGGTGGCGCAGGCGCGGGTCGTCGGATCGAACCCGACCCAGCCGAGATCCTCGACCAAGGCCTCGGCCCAAGCATGGCTCGAAGCGTGCGCGTCATGACCGAAGCCGTGGTTGACATAGCCGCTGACGTAGCGGGAGGGCACGCCGAGCACGCGGCAGACGGCGCAGAAGATGTGAGCATGGTCCTGGCACACGCCGCTCCCCTGCTCCAGCGCTTCGGCGCCGGTGGTATGCACGTGAGTCTCGCCCTTCCTGTAGTCCACCGCGTCGGCGACGCCGAGCATGATCTCGTGCAGGCCGGCGATCCTGTCCCGCGCGAGCGCGGTGCGGAAGCGGGCGGCGAAGTCCCTGACCGACTCGGGGGCGACGGTGTAGGGCGTCTCGCGGAGATAAATGTCGGGCAGGAGCTCGGCGGTGGCGAATCCGACGATGCCGTTCGTCTCGCGCGTGCGCACGAGTCCGCACACCTTGATCTCGAGGTAATCGACCGGCTCGGAGATGGTGAGCGTGTGGCAGTAGTTGCCGTACTGATCCTGCCAGGGGGTGGTGGTTGCACCCGGGCAGGTGAGCTTCCAGCTCTCCACGGCCTGCGTCCGCCCCGAGAGCGGGGTCATGCGCAGATATTGCGTGCTGGCAAGGAGCGGTTCCGAGTAGGTGTAGGCGGTCGCGTGCTCGACCCTGATCAGCATGACTTAAGCCGCCCCCGCCATCATGGCCGTCGGCCGCATCAGGAAATCGTCCTGAAGCTGGAGGCCGAGCGCGTTGTTGGCGGCGATGAAATCGGTGAGGAACTCGTGCAGCCCCGACTGGAAGATCTTGTCGATGCGGCCGTATCTGAGCCGGGCGTAGGTCTGCCCGGCCAGCCTCCGGCACTCAAGCTCCTTCTTGCCGGTCAGCTCGTCGAGCGTGCCGATCACGTTCTCGTAGCAATGGTGCAGCGAGCGCGGCATGTCGGCGCGCAGAATGAGCAGTTCGGCGATGCGCCATGGGTAGACGGTGTCGTGATAGACGCGGCGATAGGCGCGGAAAGCACCGACCGAACGCAACAACGCGCCCCACTGATAATAGTCGACCACGCCGCCGACCTGCTCTCCCTGGGGAAGCAGCACATGGTACTTAACGTCGAGGATGCGCGCGGTGTTGTCGGCGCGCTCGATGAAGGTGCCGAGCCTGATGAAGCGGAAGGCGTCGTCGTGCAGCATGGTGCCGAACACCACGCCGCGGAAGAGATGCGAGCGCTCCTTCACCCAATCAAAGAAGTCGCGGTAACCCCAGCGCTTCAGCCCCTCGAAATCGAGGTTCTGCACCTGAAGCCAGGTCTGGTTCAGGCTCTCCCAGGCCTCGCTCGAAATGGCCGAGCGCTGGGCTCGCGCGTTCTCGCGCGCCGAGCGGATAAGCGACCAGATCGACCCGGAGTTTTCCGGCTCGAGCGCGACGTAGCGGATGATGGTCTCGTGCGTCATCTCGCCGTAAAGCTCGCGGAAGCGCCCCGAGCCCGGGGCGATGGCAAGGATCGGCTCGAAATGAAGCGCCTGCTTGTCGATGGTCGAGGGGAGGAGCGCCATGCGGAAGGAAACATCGAGCATGCGCGCGGTGTTCTCGGCCCGCTCCATGTTGCGGGCCATCCAGAACAGATTTTCGGCGGTCCGGCTCAGCATGGTCAGCGTTCCAGCACCCAGGTGTCCTTGGTGCCGCCCCCCTGGCTCGAATTGACTACGAGCGAGCCTTCGCGGAGCGCAACCCGCGTGAGCCCGCCGGGGATGACGCTCGTCTCCTTGCCGGACAGCACGAAAGGTCTGAGATCGACGTGGCGCGGCACGATCTCGCCCTTGACCAGCGTCGGCGCGGTCGAGAGCGCGAGCGTCGGCTGGGCGATGTAGTTGTCGGGATTGGCCATGACCCGCCGCTTATAGGCCTCGCGCTCTTCGGCGGTCGAAGCCGGTCCGATCAGCATGCCGTAACCGCCTGAGCCTTGCACCTCTTTGACCACGAGGTTGTGGAGGTTGTCGAACACGTGCTGGCGCTGTTTGGGATCGCGCAGCATGTAGGTATGCACGTTGTTGAGGATGGCGTGCTCGCCGAGATAGAACTCGATCATGCGCGGCACGTAAGTGTACATGGCCTTGTCGTCGGCGACGCCGGTGCCGAGCGCGTTGGCGAGCGCCACCCGGCCGGAGCGTACCACCGAGAGAAGGCCTGGCACGCCGAGCAGCGAATCTTCCCGGAAGGCGAGCGGATCCAGGAACGCGTCGTCGACCCGTCGGTAGATGACATCGACCTTGACCGGGCCCTCGGTGGTGCGCATCCACACGTAACCGTCGCGCACGAAAAGATCGCCGCCCTCGACCAGTTCGATGCCCATCTGCTCGGCGAGGAACACGTGCTCGAAATAGGCGCTGTTGTAGCGGCCAGGCGTGAGCAGCACGACGACAGGATCGTCAGCGCCAGACGGGGCCACGGCGCGCAGGTTCTCGATCAGCCGCTCAGGGTAGTTGCCGACCGGCGAGATGCTCTGCCCGGCAAAGGCGTCGGGAAAGAGCCGCATCATGATCTCGCGGTTTTCGAGCACATAGGAGACGCCCGAGGGCGTGCGCACATTGTCCTCGAGCACGAAGAAATCGCGCTCGCCGGTGCGGATGAGGTCGATGCCGGCGATATGGGCATAGACGTTATTGGGCGGCTCGATGCCGAGCATCTCGGGGCGGAAGGCGGGGTTGAGCAGGACAAGCTCGGCCGGGATGAGGCCCGCCTTCAGGATCTCCTGGTCGTGGTAGATGTCGTAGAGGAAAACATTGATCGCCTTGACGCGCTGGACGCAGCCTCGCTCGACCAAGCTCCACTCCGAACGGTCAAGGATGCGGGGGATGAGATCAAAGGGAATCAGCCGCTCGGTCGAGCCGCCCTCGGCATAGACGGCGAAGGTGATGCCGAGCCTCCTGAACAGCTCCTCGGCGGCGTTTTGCTTGGTGACGAGGGACTCGACCGAAAGGCCGTCGAGCATGCCGGCAAGCGCCGCGTAAGCGTGCCGCACCGTGCCGTCAGGCTCGCGCATCTCGTCGAAGAATTTGCGGGGAGCCGGAGAGCGCAGCTCGCGTCTCTCCTCCACACTCACTCTCTCAGCAGTCTGCGGCAATCGCGCCCACCCTGGCTTTCAAACACGACCTCCAACCCAAGCTTGGCGCGCTTCCTCTTGTTATATTTTGAGGCATCTTAATCTCATGCCCTTCAATTGGGCAACGGCTATCCCGCGCGTCGTGCTTAACCGCCAAACGTGCTAGACAAACCGACTGGTCTAACCCCGGCAATGCTCGAGACCTTTTTCACCGCCTTCACCACCTTCTTTGCGGTCATCGGCCCGATCGACACCGCCGTGCTGCTCGCCTCGCTGACCCCCAATATGACGGGAGCCGAGCGGCGGGCGATCGCGATCAAGGCCGTGCTCATCGCCACGATCATCATCCTTCTGTTCGCCTTGGTGGGGCAACCGGTGTTGAGCCAGCTCGGCGTTTCGCTCGCGGCGCTGCAGACGGCGGGAGGGATCATCCTGTTCATGATCGCGCTGGAGATGACGCTGGCGCGGCGATCCGGCCCGGTCCCCGCGCTGTCGGCCAAGGAAAGCGAGGAGGCCGAGGACAAGGCCGAGGCGCACGCCGAGATCGCGGTGTTTCCCTTCGCCACTCCCCTAATCGCGGGGCCGGGCGCCATGACGAGCGCGATCGTGCTCGCGGCGGGCACGCAGGGCGATTTTCAACTGCTAGGTGCCGTGATCCTGGCGATACTTGCCGTGATGGCCGTGACACTGATGCTGCTTGTCGTCGCACAGGAGGTTCATCAATTCATCGGGGTCACGGCACGGAAGGTGATCGTTCGCGTGTTCGGCGTTCTGCTGGCGGCGCTCGCCGTGCAGTCGATCTTCAACGGCCTCGCGGCCACCCATCTATTTCGCTAGCACCACCGCCTAGCGCCACCACAGAGAGGAGAGCAGATGATGCGCGTTGCCCAAGTTACCGCGCCCAATACGCCGCTTGAACTCGTTGAGCGGCCGATCCCCGAGCCCGGTGCGCGCGAAGTGCGCGTCAAGGTCGAAGCCTGCGGCATTTGTCATAGCGACTCTTTCACGGTGCAAGGCGCTTGGCCTGGCATCAAATATCCCCGCGTCCCGGGGCACGAGATCGCCGGAAGAATCGATGCGATCGGCCCCGGGGTCACGACCTGGAAGACCGGCCAGCGGGTCGGCATCGGCTGGTTCGGCGGCAATTGCGGCGTTTGCTCCGCATGCCGGCGCGGCGACTTCATCCATTGCTCCGTGGGAAAAACGCCCGGCATCAGCTACGACGGCGGATATGCCGAATACATGATTGCCCCCATCGAGGCGCTGGCCGCAATCCCCGATGAGCTTTCAGCGGACGAAGCGGGTCCCCTGCTCTGCGCCGGCATTACCACCTTCAATGCGCTGCGCAACTCCGGCGCGCGGGCGGGCGACCTCGTCGCCATCCTCGGCATCGGGGGGCTCGGCCATCTCGGCGTGCAGTTCGCGCGGCGGATGGGATTTCATACCGTCGCCATCGCGCGCGGCAAGGACAAGGAGAAGCTCGCGCTCGAGCTCGGCGCCCACCGCTATATCGACAGCCAGGCGCAGGACGTCGCCAAGGAGCTTCAAGCGCTCGGCGGCGCCAAGGTGATCCTCGCCACAGTGACGAGCGCAGAGGCGATGACCGCCGTTATCAACGGTCTCGGACTGCACGGCAAACTGCTCGTCGTCGGCGTTTCGCGCGAGCCGATCGAGGTCACGCCGGTCCAGCTGATCAATGGGACCAAGCAGTTGGCAGGTTGGCCGTCAGGGACCGCGGCCGATTCGGAGGATACGCTCCGCTTCAGCGCGCTCCAGGGCATCAAGCCGATGATCGAGACCTATCCGTTGGCCAAGGCGCAGGAAGCCTACGACCGCATGATGAGCGGCAAGGCGAGGTTCCGCGTGGTTCTCGTGCCGTAAGCCCGTAAGGCAATGTCCGCGCCTCACTCCGGGGAGGACCGTGGGTCCGTCTCGGAGGGTGAGGCTGCGGGCCCCCCTACTCGGCGGGAGCGGCGTGGGGCGAGCCGTGCGCTTTTGGCTTGGCGGCAAATCTCCGCACCACGACGTAGAACACCGGCGTGAAGATAAGCCCGAAGGCGGTCACCCCGAGCATGCCGCAGAACACCGCGGTGCCAAGCGACTGGCGCATCTCGGCGCCGGCGCCGGTCGCGATCATCAAGGGCAGAACGCCGAGGATGAAGGCAAACGAGGTCATGAGGATCGGGCGCAGGCGTACGCGTGCGGCTTCGGTCGCCGCCTGGAACCTGTCCTCGCCGTGTTCCTCGTTCTGCCGCGCGAACTCGACGATCAGGATCGCGTTTTTGGCCGCCAATCCGATGAGCACGACGAAGCCGATCTGGGCGAGGATGTTCACGTCCATGGTCCGGAGCAGAAGGCCGGTGACCGCCGCGAGCAGGCACATGGGAACGATCAGGATCACGGCCAGCGGCAGCGACCAGCTCTCGTATTGGGCGGCGAGCAAGAGGAACACAAACACGACCGAGGCCATGAACACGAAGATCGCCGTGTTGCCGGCGAGCTTCTCCTGAAAGGCGAGCTCGGTCCAAGAGAAGGAATAGCCGTCGGGCAGGAGCTCGTGCGCGATCTTTTCCATGGTGGCAAGGCCGTAGCCGGTCGAATAGCCCGGTTGCGTGCCGCCTTGGACGGCGGCCGACGGGAACAGGTTGAAGTGCTCGACGCGATACGGGCCGGTGATGTTGCGGAACGAGGCGACCGAGGAGAGCGGCACCATCTCGCCCTTGGCGTTGCGCGTCTTGAGATTGCCGATGGCGTGCAGGTCTTGGCGGAAATCGCCATCGGCCTGCGCCGTCACGCGATAGGTGCGGCCGAGGAAATTGAAGTCGTTGACGTATTGCGAGCCGAGGAAGACCTCGAGCGTGGTGAACACGTCGTTGGTGTTGACGCCGAGCATCTCGGCGCGGACGCGGTCGATGTCGGCATAGACCTTCGGCGTCTTGGTGCTGAAGGTGGTGAACACCCCGGCAAGGCCGGGCGTCTGGTTGGCCTGAGCCATGATGGCGGTGGCGACGCCTTCGAGTTCGGCGGGCTCCCCGCCGTGCACGTCCTGCACCTCCATCTTGAAGCCGCCGGTCGTGCCGATGCCGCGCACGGGCGGCGGCGCCACCGAAATGATGAAGGCCTCCTGGATGCCCGCGAATTGCTGGTTCAGCGCGCCGATAAGCGCCTGAGCGCTCTGTCCCTTCTCGGCGCGTGTCTTGAAATCGTCAAGCGGCGTGAACACGACGGCCGCGTTCGGCGCGGTGGTGAAGGTGGCGCCGTCGAGACCCACGATCGGCACGGCGTGAGCGATGCCGGGCGTCGACAGCACGATCTTGGTCACCTTGCGCGCGACTTCGTCGGTGCGCGCCAGCGAGGCACCGGGCGGCAACTGGATGATGTTGATCAGATAGCCCTGATCCTGCTGCGGAATGAAGCCGGTCGGCGCGCGCGAGAACTCGTAGATGGTGATGCCGATCAGCCCGGCATAGATCACCACCATGATCCCGGCGACGCGGACGAGCCGGGCCGTCAGCGCGCCATAACGCGAGGCAGTCCACTCGAAGGCGCGGTTGAATCCGTTGAAAAAGGCGATCACCGGCCGCACCAAGATGTTCCGCTGCTTGGGATGGGCCTCATGCGGCTTGAACAGAAGGGCGCACAGCGCCGGGCTCAAGGTCAGAGACACGAGCAGGGAGATGCCGGTCGCGGTGGCGATGGTCACGGCGAACTGACGGAAGAACTGACCGAGGATGCCGGTGAGGAAGGTCGAGGGAATGAACACCGCCGACAGCACGAGCGCGATGGCGATCAGCGCGCCGCCCACCTCCTCCATGGTGCGGTAGGCGGCATCGCGCGGACTCAAGCCCTCGCGGATGTTGCGCTCGACGTTCTCGACCACGACGATGGCGTCGTCCACCACGATGCCGATGGCAAGCACGAGGCCGAACAGGGACAGATTGTTCAGTGAAAAGCCGAGTGCCGCGAGCATGGCGAAGGTGCCGATCAGCGACACGGGGATGGCGACGATGGGGATGACGGAGGCGCGCCAGGTCTGCAGGAACAGGATGATCACCACCACCACGAGGACCACGGCCTCGAACATGGTCTGGATCACGGCATCGACGGATTGTTGAATAAAGACGGTCGGATTGTAGACGATGTCGTAGCGGAGTCCCGACGGGAAGGACCTCGACAAGTCCGCCATTGCCTGCTGCACCAGCTTCGCCGTGGCGAGCGCGTTAGACCCGGGGCGCTGGAAGATGCCGAGGGGTATCGCCACGTTCTCGTCGAGATAGCCGCTGCGGTTATAGTCGGCAGCGCCAAGCTCGACGCGGGCGACGTCGCGCACCCGGACCACCCGCCCGTTGGGGTCGGACTTGATGATGATGTTGCCGAACTGCTCGGGCGTCGTGAGCCGGCCTTGCGTTTCGACATTCAGCTGGAAAGCACCGGGCTGCGGCACCGGCGGCTGATTGATGACGCCGGCCGCCACCTGCACGTTCTGGCCGCGCAAGGCGGCGACCACGTCGCCGGCGGTCAGGTTGCGCACGGCGAGTTTCTCGGGGTCGAGCCAGATGCGCATCGAATAGTCGCGCGCACCGAAGATGGTCACGTTGCCGACGCCGTCTATGCGCGCGAGCACGTCCTTCACGTGCAGGGTCGCGTAGTTGGAGATGTAGAGCAGGTCGCGCGAGCCGTCCGGCGAAGACAGATGGATCACCATCATCAGGTCGGGCGATTGCTTGGTCACCGTCACGCCGATATTGCGCACCTCCTCGGGCAAACGCGGCAAGGCGGTCGAGACGCGGTTCTGCACCAGGACTTGCGCGGTATCGAGATTGGTGCCGAGCTTGAAGGTGACCGCGAGCGACATGGCGCCGTCGCTTGTCGATTGCGACGTCATGTACAGCATGTTGTCGACGCCGTTCACCTCCTGCTCAAGAGGCGTGGCAACGGTCTTGGCGACGATCTCGGCCGAGGCGCCTGGGTAGCTCGCCGAGACCGAGATCGAGGGCGGGGCGATCTCGGGATATTGCGCCACGGGCAGGCTGAAATAGGCCACCGCGCCGACCAGCGTGATGATGATCGAGATGACCGCGGCGAAGATCGGCCGGTCGATGAAGAAATGCGAGAGGTTCATTGCCGACTAATGCGAGGCTGGTGGGGGCGACGCCGGTTGAGCCGATGCGGCCGGTTCGCCGATCTTGCCCTCGACGGGGGTGACCTTCTGGCCCGGACGCGCACGCAACAGGCCGTTGATGATCACCTCATCGTCGGGGGTGATGCCGGTGCGGATCACGCGAAGATTGTCGTCGGTCACGGGGCCGAGCTCGACCGGCTTAGGCACCACCGTGCCGTCGGGAGCCACGGTGAAGAGGAGCTTCACTGACTGATCGGTCACCACCGCGGCATCGGGAACGAGCATGGTCGGCCGCAGCTGCGACATCGGCACCCGCACGCGGCCGAACTGGCCGGGCGTAATAAAGAGATTGGGATTGGGGAAGGCGGCGCGAACGCGGATGGTGCCGGAGTTGCGGTCGTATTGGTTATCGACGAAGTCGATCGTGCCCTTGAGCGTCCAGGTCTTCTCGTCCATGAGCTGGCCTTCGACCTCGACCGTGCTCTCGCGCGCCGACTTGACCTCGCCTTTCTGCACGAGGCGCTTATAGGTCATGCCATCGCCCTCGCTGACATAGAAGCTGAGCCAGATCGGATCGAGCGAGACGATAGTGGTGAGCAGCGTCGTAGTGGAGGTGCCGCTGGTGCCGCCCATGATGAGGTTGCCGACGCTCACCTCGTGCCGGCCGACGCGGCCCGAGACCGGCGCCGTCACGCGCGTGTAATCGAGGTTGAGCTGCGCTTGGTTGACGGCGGCGATGGCCGCGTCGCGCGAAGCCGTGGCGATATTCACCTGGGCGAGCCGCTCGTCATAGGTTTCCTGCGTGGCGTAGTCGTTTTTGCGCAATTGCGCCGTGCGCTCGAGCTGGGCCTTGGCGAGCTCGAGCTGGGCTTCGGCCTGCGCCTGCTGCGCCTTGGCGGTTTCGAGCGCGAGCTCGAACGGGCGTGGCTCGATGACGAACAAGAGATCGCCCTTCTTCACCAACTGGCCGTCGGAAAAATTGATGGATTCGAGATAGCCGCTCACCCGCGGGCGCACCTCGACCGATTCGCGCGCCTCGAACTGGCCGGTGAAGTCGCTCCATTCCTGCATCTCCTTCATGAGCGGCTTGGAGACGGTCACCTGCGGTGGCGGCGGCGCATTGCCGGCGCCCTGCTCGCCCTTCCAGAAACCCCAATAGTGATAGAGAAGCGCCGCGGCACCCGCCACGACGAGAAGCAGGAGCACGCGCCTCAGCCCTCCTCCCGGGCGGCCGGCGCGAGTTTCGGCAGGGGGCGCCGCCTCGGGCTTGCGGGCGGGCGCCTCTGGAGCTTTCAAGTCCGTCGTCGCCTCCTCGTCATCGCGCGGAGACGTATCGTTGGTGCGGTGGTCGCCGCTTCGGTTTCTCTGTTGCATCGTGGCCGCATCAATCTTGACGCCAGAACGGCGCCTTATCGCGCCGCAGCGGGTTACAATGGTCTGTTGTGTCTAACGCTACTCCAAAGCAGCGGGCAAGCGCGAGGGGGCAAACGCAAGATTGGCATCGTCGCTTATGGCCGGAAGTTTAAGCAAATCTCAGTTTTTCGCGTGGATCACAGCAATTTGCGCAAAACCCCTTCTCCGCCGGCTGGCGAGCGCGGCCGTCTTCGCTTAGGGCTCGGCGAATCGGCTTTGACCCCGCGCGCATTTGCCGCTTCACGACTGCCGGGGCAATGACGTTGTTCGCCCCATGCTGAAGCCACTCGCCATATCGCTGCTCATCGCCCTTCTTGCCTCGGGCCTCGCCTCATGCCGCGACGAGGCGAGCCTCCCCGTCGAGGCGGGAGCGGGCCCGAACCCTGAGCTACCCCCGCCGCGGCAGAGACTGATCCCGACGGTCTCCGTGGCGCACGCGGTCGGTTGGCCGGAAGGCGCCAAGCCCACCCCGGCCCAAGGGTTGAGGGTCGAGCGTTTCGCAAACGGTCTCGTTCACCCGCGCTGGCTCTATGTCCTGCGGAATGGCGACGTGCTGGTCGCCGAGACGAACACGCCCGCTCAGCCTAAGGAGACGGGGCTCATGGCTTGGATCGCGAGGGAAGTCATGGATTGGGCGGGCGCCGGCGTTCCCAGCCCGAACCGCATCACGCTGCTCCGCGACGCCGACAACGACGGCATCGCCGAGACGAGATCGACCTTTCTCAGCGGCCTAAATTCACCGTTCGGCATGACGCTGATCGGGGAGCAGTTCTATGTCGCCGACACCGACGCCGTGGTCCGCTTTCCCTATCACGAGGGCGACACGGCCATCACGGCGCATGGCACCAAGGTCGCCGATCTCCCCGCAGGTCCCTACAATTATCACTGGACCAAGAGCCTCGTTGCCGCTCCCGACGGGTCTAAGCTCTTCGTCGGCGTGGGCTCGAACAGCAATGCCGGCGAGAATGGGCTTGCCATCGAAGAAGGCCGCGCCGCCATCGTCGAAATCGACCTCGCGACGGGCAAGAGCCGCCGCTACGCGACGGGACTGCGCAATCCTGTCGGACTTGCCTTCGAGCCGGTGACCGGCGCGCTGTGGGTCGCGGTCAACGAGCGCGACGAACTCGGCAGCGACCTCGTTCCCGATTACATGACGGCGGTCAAGGAGGGCGGCTTCTACGGCTGGCCCTATAGCTATTTCGGCGACCATCTCGACCCCCGTGTTTCGCCGCAGAGGCCCGATCTTGTCGCCAGGGCGATCGTGCCGGATTATGCGCTCGGGCCGCATACCGCCTCGCTCGGGCTCGCCTTCTACGAGGGCGCGCTCTTCCCGCCACATTACCGCGGCGGCGCCTTCATCGGCCAGCACGGTTCCTGGAACCGCGACCCGCCGAGCGGCTACAAGGTGGTGTTCGTGCCGTTTTCCGGCGGTCATTCCTCGGGGCCGATGGAGGACGTGCTCACGGGCTTTCTCAGCAAGAGCGGCGAGGCTTATGGACGTCCGGTCGGCGTCGCGGTCGACAAGAGGGGGGCGCTCCTTGTCGCCGACGACGTCGGCAACGTGGTGTGGCGGGTGACGCCAAGCGCGCCGGCAGGCGCGGCGATCGCGCCGTGACTTTTCCTTGCCAGCGCGAGCCCCGCCCGCGAAGATTCTCCCAAGCTAAAGTCAAGGAGGTCAGCATGCGCGTCTTCGCGAGCCTCGCTCTTGTGCTCGGCATGATCGGATTTGCCCTACCGGCGTGGGCGGCCGGATTGCAGTTCTGCGACGACATCAAGGACGATCAGGAACGGATGGCCTGCCTGCAACAGCATATCTCGCATCTCGAGCAGACCATCATCGTCCTGGGCGGCCGCATTGCCGCGCTCGAGAACGCGTTGCAAAGCACGCTGGCCTCCAACTGGACCTACAAGCTGAAGTCGGCGGCGCAAGACGGCAAGTGTCTCGGTCTCGACGCAAGCAAGGCCGACGTGGCTCTCGTTCCTTGCGATAGTCCCGATTCCTGGTCGGTGATCAGCGTTACGCCGATCAAGAAGCCGGCCAAGACGGCGACGCCGGCGGCCGAGTCGGGGACTGGGATCGGCGCCACGCAGCCGAGCAACCCCGACGCCAAGGGCGCGACTCCTTGCAGGAACCTGGATCAACCAGCCTGCGCGGCCAAGGCCGACGTCTGTCAATGGAACGAAGCCAAGAAAAAATGCGCGCGCAAAGCCAGTTGAGCGGGGTACCGCTCTGCACAATTGCCCGGGACGCGACGCCTGGGGCCTGAGTACAGGCAAACATTGAGGCGTCTGTCCGAGGGAAGTTTTCATGCTTGCGCGCCCCTCAATATTGTGGCGACTGGGATCAATCTGCGGGTTATCTTTGAATCATGGCCGCGCACTCCTGCCCGGCCCGATCAACGGGAGGCAAAGTTGCGCGTCACGAGTTTCCGGGGCTTGCTTGGAGCCTTGAGCCGACGGGGTGTGGTCACCCTCGCGCTGGCAGGATCGCTTCTTCTCCTGTTCGTCGCAGGCGATGCCGTGGCGGGAACAGAAGAACTCGCCAAGGCCGCGGCTTGGCGGCTCGGCGACCAGATCAGCATCGCCGGCCTTCTTTATGCGCAAGGCAACCACGACGACAAGGTCGACGAGATCATGAAGGCCATGAAACCGCTGGCCGAAGCGATGCAGCTCGAGATCAAGCCGTTTCCGCCGCGGGCGGCCGACTCATCCCAGACCTACGCCGACGTCATCCATTACCTCATCCAAGGCGACGGCGCCGAGCTCGGGCGAGAGATCGGCGAGAAGTTCGGCAACGCCGCCGGCACGCTGTACGAGGTCGCCGTCAAGTCGAACCTGCTGCTTTTGCTGTATCAGCCGGGCGAGGATCAGGGCATCGGCGGCGTCATCAAATCGCGCATGACCGAGATCGGAATGCCGGAGAATTTGTGGATCGGCGTCGTCAACGCCATCGACAACAAGGTCTCCGAAGCCGAGTTGAAGGACGCCGTCTTCAAGATGCACGACGACGTGGCGACTTATCTCGGACAACAGATCGACTAGCGGCCGGCGCGCAATCAGGCCTTCGGCTGCATCTCCCGCATGGCGTCGGCCATGAGCCATGAGAGCTGCTGGGCCTGGACCGCGAACAGCTGCATCTGGGTCTGGGCGTAGCGGCTCTGCAACGTCAGCACTTCTTGAACGTCCTTGGCGCGGGCAATCTCACTTGCGAGGTTGAACGAGCGTTCGGCGTTTTCCTTGGCGAAGGAGATGGCGCGTTCTTGCACCGCCTTGAAGCCCGCTGCGCCGCCGGTCGATGCCCCCTTCTGCCAGGTGTTCATGGCCTGGGTGAGGAAGTCCATGAATTGGCCGTAGGCCGCGCGCGCCTGCTCGACGTTCTTCTCGGCCATTTCGCGCAGTTGCGGCGGAATCTCGAAGGAAGGGGTGTCTCCCATAATGTCCTCTTGGGTTGCCGTCTAAGAGCGGCCGTTTCGTCACGGCACCGTCACACTATAGCGCATTCGGGAGGGAATAGCGTCCGGCCC
>NZ_DASRGO010000146.1:0-7384 GCF_035650995.1 Methyloceanibacter sp.
AGATCGAGGCCCAGTTCGAGCGCTTTGGCGCCACGTGCTTCGCCATGGACCACATCAACGGACACCGGCACTTCCACCTGCATCCGGTCGTGCTCGACGCCATCGCAGCGCTCGCGCCCGGCTTCGACAATCCTCCGTTGCGGCTTCCCTACGAACCTTACGCCGCATCGTTCCGGGCCAATCGCGACCGCGCGCTCGGCCGCTTGGCGGGTTCTCTGTTCTATGCCGTGCAGTCGCGCCGCATCCGAGGCCGGTTGAGCGGAGGCGGCATGAAGACGAACGACTGTGTCTTCGGGCTCCACGACAGCGGCGCGATGAGCGAGGCCCGCGTGCTGCGCCTGCTCGACCACCTGCCGCACGGCGTGACCGAGATTTATTGCCACCCGGCTACGCGGCGGTGGAACGGATCCGACGCTCCGCCCGCCTCCTACCAGCCAGAGGCGGAGTTCCGGGCTTTGCTCAGTGGCTCGGTCAAAGCCAAATTGAACGCGATGGGCCTGAGGCCGCTCACCTATCGGGCGGCGCTCGCATGAGAGTAGGCCTCATCATCGGCGCCCTGCTCGGGCTTGCGGTCGCGACCGTCCTCATCGTTCATTTCGGCTGGCGCCAGGTCGCCGATGCGGCTCTCGCCGTCGGCTGGCAGGGCCTTGCCGTGCTGATCGGCATCTACCTCGTCTGCCTTTTGCTTTGCGCGGTCGCGTGGCGCCTCCTGATCCTCGATGCGCCGCCCCGCGCCGTTCTCATCTGTCTGTGGGCGCGCTGGCTGCGGGAAAGCGTCGGCAACCTGATCGCGCTTCTGCCGACGGCGGGAGAGATCGCCGGCGCGCGCGAGTTGGCGCTCGCCGGCGTCCGGCCCGGCATGGCCGGCGCCAGCATCGTCGTCGATCTCACCCTCGAAATCTTGAGCCAGATCGTGTTCACCCTGTTCGGGCTCGCCCTCCTGATCACCTGGTATCGCGGGCTCGCGATCGGCCCGTGGCTGGTCACGGGCATCACCCTCTCGGTGCTCGCCGCGGGAGGCTTTATCCTCGCGCAGCGCCAGGGCCTGTTTCGCTTTCTCGAGCGGCTGCCCGAGCGGTTCGATGTCAAATGGGCCTGGTCCGTGCTCCCCGACGCGGAGGGAATTCACGCCGGCCTCAGGGCGATTTACCGGCATCGCGCACGGGTGCTCTCCTCGGGCGCGATCCATCTCGCCGCCTGGGCGGCGGGCGCCGGCGAAGCCTATGCCGGACTCTCTTTCATGGGGCACGCCATCGCCTGGTCGGATGCGCTGATTCTCGAGAGCATCGCCTTTGCCCTGCGCACCGCCGCCTTCGTCATCCCCTCGCGGCTCGGGATCCAGGAGGGAGGCTATATTCTCATCGGGGCGCTGTTCGGGCTGTCGCCGGAGGTGGCACTCGCGCTTTCCCTGCTGAAGCGCGGGCGCGAGCTTGTCACCGGGCTGCCCTGCCTCGTGATCTGGCAGAGCATCGAAACGCGGCGGCTGTGGGCAAAGGGCCGCCGCGCCAAATCGCCGGGCTGACCGCTAGAGCCGATGGATGGGCGCTATCGATGCGGCGCGATACGGCGCCTCGCTCTCCTCCCCGAGAGCCTCCATCGCCGTCTTGGCGATCGCCGAGGCGTTGAGGCCGGCCAACTCGTACATCTGATAAGGCTGACCGTGATCGATGAACACGTCGGGCAGGACCATGGTGCGGATCTTCAGCCCACGGTCGAGAAGCCCGGTCTCGGCGAGATAGTGCAGAACGTGGCTGCCGAAGCCGCCGATCGAACCCTCCTCGACGGTCACCAGGACCTCGTGGTTGGAGGCGAGAGCGTGGATAAGCTCGCGATCGAGCGGCTTCATGAAGCGCGCGTCGGCAACCGTCGCCGACAACCCGAAGCCGGCGAGCTGATCGGCGGCCTTCAGCGCCTCGGCGAGACGGGCGCCGAGAGAGAGAATGGCGACGGAGGTGCCCTCGCGCAGAATGCGGCCCTTGCCGATCGGAAGGACCGCGCCTTCCTTCGGCAATTCGACGCCGGTGCCCTCGCCGCGCGGATAGCGCACGGCCGAAGGGCGGTCGCCGATGGCGACTTGCGTCGCAACCATGTGCCTGAGCTCGGCCTCGTCGCTCGCCGCCATGATCACGAAGTTGGGCAGGCAGCCGAGATAAGCGAGGTCGAAGGAGCCCGCGTGGGTCGGTCCGTCGGCGCCGACGAGCCCGGCGCGGTCAAGGGCGAAGCGGACCGGGAGATTCTGAATGGCCACGTCGTGAACCACCTGGTCGTAGGCGCGCTGGAGGAAGGTGGAATAGATCGCCGCGAACGGCTTCATCCCTTCCGCGGCCAATCCGGCGGCGAAGGTCACCGCGTGCTGCTCGGCGATGCCGACATCGAAGGCACGGTCCGGGAACTCCTTGGCGAAGCGGTCTAGTCCCGTCCCATCGGGCATCGCCGCGGTGATGGCGACGATCTTGTCATCTTTCTTCGCCTCGGCGATCAGGCTGTCGGCAAAGACTCGCGTGTAGGTCGGGGCTTTGGCCTCGGATTTCGCCTGCGCACCGGTCAGCACATTGAACTTGCCGACGCCGTGATACTTGTCCTCCGACGCTTCGGCCGGCGCATAGCCCTTGCCCTTCTTGGTGACGACGTGAACGAGGATCGGCCCGTTCTCCGCATCGCGGACGTTACGCAACACCGGCAGAAGCTGGCCGAGATCGTGGCCATCGATCGGCCCGACATAGTAGAAGCCGAGCTCCTCGAACCACACGCCGCCCTGCCAAAAATGGCGGGCGAACAGCTCGAGCCGTTCGAGCCTGCGCTCCCAGCGCTTGGGCAGAAACTTGGCGAGGCGCTTGAAGAAACCGCGCCAGAACAGATAGGAGCGGCTTGATGTGATGCGGGCAAGATAGGTCGAGAGCGCGCCGGTCGGCGGGGCGATCGACATGTTGTTGTCATTGAGGACCACGATCAGGCGCGAGCCGAGCGCGCCGGCATTATTCATAGCCTCGTAGGCCATGCCGGCGCTCATGGCGCCGTCGCCGATCACGCAGATGACCCGCCGGTCGCCGCCAGTGAGATCGCGCGCCACCGCCATGCCGAGACCGGCAGAGATCGACGTCGATGAGTGCGCCGCGCCGAACGGATCGTACTCGCTCTCCACGCGGCGGGTGAAACCCGACAGGCCGCCCGGCTGGCGCAGGGTGCGAATGCGGTTTCGCCGCCCGGTCAGGATCTTGTGAGGATAGGCTTGGTGGCTGACGTCCCAGATCAGCCGGTCGCGCGGCGTGTCGAACAGATAGTGCAAGGCGACGGTCAGCTCGACCACGCCGAGCCCCGCGCCGAGATGACCGCCGGTGATGGAGACCGCGTCGATCAGCTCCTGCCGGAGCTCCGCGGCGAGCTGCGGGAGGTCGGACTCCGGCAACGCGCGGAGATCCGCTGGCGTATCGACCTTGTCCAGGACAGGCGTCTTCGACGCCCGCGCGACCCCTAACTCCATTCCCCCTGCCCCCGCTTCTGTCCGGCCGTCCCCCGACAACCGGCGCTACACACATATCTTGGTTCGGGATCAACTCCCGGTCAGCAATTTGTCGCCTTGCTTGTTGAGCGAAACCACGAGCGCGTCGGGTCCGCCCGATTTGAGGATCGCGCCGAACTCGGCCCGGCGGTTTGCCAGCTCGCTGATCGTGCCGTCGAGATAGATATCGACGATCTTCCAGTCGGCGCCTGATTTGCGCATCAGGTAATTGAGCGGGACGGTCCCGCCGTCCGACTTGACGATCTGCGTCTTGACGATCTTGTCGCCGTTCGGCCGGTCGCTCGTCTCGAGCACCTGGAACTGCTCGCCGGAGAAGCCGTCGAAACGGCTGGCATAAGTCGCCACCGTCATCTTGGTGAAAGCATTGATGATGCCCGCCTGTTGCTGCGGGCTCAGGCTGGTCCAGGCGGGACCTACCGCCAGCTTGGACATCGAGGGGAGATCGTAGATCTTGACCAGCACTGGAGAGAGCTTGTCGTAGCGCCCCTTAACGCCGAGCTGCTTCGCCTGCTTCATGGTGTCGAGCAGGGTCCCGTAGAACACCGTGATGCGGGAGGCTGCCGGATCGGCGGCGGCCAACGCGTGCGACTGGATCAGAGCGGCAAGCCCAAGGGCGAGACTGAACTTTATGACGGTCCTCAACGGCATTTGGCGGCCTTTACTCACTCGAGTTCTTCTTTGGTCGGGCAACTTTATTGGGGTCGCATCATTGCACCGCAGTCAGGACGTTGCTCAGGAGCTCCTCCTCCTTGGCGGCGCGCGGCGGGTCACGGCGCATCAGCGTGCTCGGCGACGTTGAAGCCGCGGCCGGGCTGGGCGGCGGCGCGGTCCATAGGCTGTTCGCCACAGCCTCGTCGAGCTCGGCCTGGCGCTTCTGCTCAACCACGCTGCGCAGCATGGTGTAGAAGTCGAGCGAGCTGTCCTCGAGCGCCTGCATCTGCTGAACGTCGTCGAGCTTGGTGATCGGGGTCGCAACCGATCCCGCGACAGTAATCGTGTTCGCCGTGTTGGCGGCCTGTGCCGCGTAGTGCGTTGCCTCGATTCCCTGTTGCAGCAAGCCTCCGGCCGGAATGGTGGCGACCAACTCGACCGTCGTCCCGATCAGGTCGCGAACGTTGGTGGGACCGATCACGGGCACGACGAGATAGTTGCTCTTGCGCATGCCCCAGACATAGAGCGTCTGGCCGAAATCACCGCTCTGCTTCTCGAGCTTCTGCGACGTTGCCACATCGAACAGGCCGCCGATACCGATCGTCGAGTTGACGGCGAAGCGGCCAGCCGTCGTCGCGGCGGCGCCCAAGCGCAGCTGCAGGAGGTCGTTGGCGAATACCATCGGCTCGCCGAGGTTATCGGCAAAGTTCGACACGGATTTACGCACCGGATCGGGAACCGTGTCGTGGTAGGCCTTCGCCACCGGATAGATCACCGCATGGTTGATGCGCTGGTTGCGCTCGAACATCGCGCGGTTCATCTTCTCATACGGGTCTGTGGTCATGCCCTGATCCTCGGGCAGCGCCGCGACATCATCCGCTGGGGCCTCGACCGGGGCCGAGGCGTCCTTCATCGTGGAGGCCGGGGGTTGAGCAGCAAGAAACTCAGGCGCAGGCGTGCCGCCTGACGCGCAGGCGGCAAGCCCGCAAGTCAGCACAAGCGCCGCGATGCGGCCCGCAATGCTAAAGTCTCTCGCCCTCATATGCCCCACCCCGTCGGCAGGGGCCCCTGCGCCCAAACCCAGGGCTGGTTAATGTTCGAGTTTACCCCGAAACTGGTGATCTGGTTGTGGCTAATCTGCACTTCCGTCGCAATTTTGGGCTGCCTCTATGCCCTTATTGCGGCACGCCTCCTCGCGAGATTTGCCCAAAAGAACGCCACACGCAACTCTCGTAAGCGGGCGGTTTCCATCCTCAAGCCCCTTTATGACATCGAGCCCGAGCTTGAAGCAAATCTCATTTCGTTCTGCCGCCAGGACTATGGTGGACAAATCCAGCTGATTTTTGGCCTTCAGAAGGAAAATCGTCCGATCGCCGAGCTTATTGAACGGCTCAGAAAGAGCTTTCCCGACCGTGACATCAGACTCTCGGTCAATGCTGCCCGCCACGGCACAAATCCAAAAATATCAAATCTAATCAATATGTTATCTGGCGCGACGCACGGCATCCTGGTGATATCGGACAGCGATATCAGGGTCGGGCCCGACTATCTCGAAAATGTGATCGCGGCGATCGAGAAGCCTGGCGTTGGGGCAGCAAGCTGTCTCTATTGTGGCGTGGCCTCGGGCGGTATTTGGGCGCAGCTCGCCGCCGAGGGCATCAACAGCCACTTCCTGCCAAACGCTCTTGTCGGCCTTGCCGCGGGGCTCGCCAAGCCTTGCTTCGGCGCCACCATTGCGCTCAGCAAGGACACGCTTGCGAGAATCGGCGGCTTCGAGGCGTTCTCCGATCAGCTCGCCGACGACTACGCGCTCGGGGCAGCCGTCCGGAGGCTTGGACTTGGCGTGGAAATTCCGCGCCTGATCGTCACTCACGTCTGCTGCGACGAGAGCTTCTCCGAGCTGTTCCGGCACGAGGTCCGCGCCGCCCGCACCATCCGCAGCATTGATCCATTGGGATATGCGGGCCTTGCCCTGACCAACCCCATGCCCTTCGCGCTTGCCGCCGCCGTCTGTGCCGGCTTCACGCTTCCGAGCCTCTTTGTCCTCTTGCTCTCGCTTGCCTCAAGGGCGATTGTATCGAGGCAAGCAGGGAGGCTTGGCGGAGCCCGTAGCGGCGCGATTTTGCTTAGCCCGTTACGCGATCTGCTGAGTCTCGCCGTCTACGCGGCGGGCTTCCTGCCGGGGACCTTGACGTGGCGCGGCCAGCGTTACGGGCTTCGTTCCGATGGCACCTTGACGCCAAGCTGAGGGAAACAGGAACAGTCATGCGAACGCTCTTCCTGCAGGCCCCGTCGTATGACGGGTTCGACGGCGGCGCCGGCGCGCGCTACCAGATGCGGCGCGAAGTGCGCTCGTTCTGGTATCCGACCTGGCTCGCCCAACCTGCCGCGCTCGTCCCCAACTCAAAGCTCATCGATGCTCCACCGCATCGTCTACGCTTCGACGACATCGCGCCTTACGCCAGAGACTATGAGCTCCTCATCCTCCACACCTCTTCGCCTTCGTTCCTGAGCGACGTGAAGACGGCCGAGGCGATGAAGGCGCTCAATCCCGATTTGAAGATCGGGTTCATCGGCGCCAAGGTCGCCGTCGAGCCCAAGCAGAGCCTCGAGGCTTCGCCCGCGATCGATTTCGTCGCCCGCAACGAGTTCGATTTCACCATCAAGGAGGTCGCCGAAGGCCGCGACTTCGGCAAGATCGCCGGCCTCTCCTATCGCAACCGCGACGGCGTCATCGTGGACAATCCCGATCGCGCGATACTCGAGGACATGGACCAGCTTCCCTTTGTGACGCCGGTCTACAAGCGCGACCTCGTTATAGAGAATTACTTCGGCGGCTATCTCAAGCACCCCTATATCTCGTTCTATACGGGGCGGGGGTGCAAATCGCGCTGCACCTTCTGCCTGTGGCCGCAGACCGTCGGCGGCCACCGCTACCGCGTGAGGAGCGTCGGCCACGTGATGGAAGAATTGCGCTGGGCAAAAGCCGCCTTCCCGCAGGTGAAGGAATTCTTCTTCGACGACGATACGCTCACCGACAATCTGCCGCGCGTCGAAGCGCTGGCGCGGGAAATCGGCAAGCTCGGCATCACCTGGTCGTGCAACGCCAAGGCCAACGTCCCTTACGACACGTTGAAGGTGATGAGGGACAACGGTCTGCGTCTCCTTCTCGTCGGCTACGAGTCGGGCAACCAGCAGATCCTGCACAACATC
>NZ_DASRGO010000147.1:0-3724 GCF_035650995.1 Methyloceanibacter sp.
ACCCACTGGTGGGAGATCGCGCTCAAGAACGAGAAGGCGATGGCCGAGGTCGAGGCGATCCGCCGCCAGTACGAAGAGGCCAAGAAGCGGCTCGAGCAGCGCTTCGTCGACAAGGTCGACAAGCTGCAGCGCGGCGACGAGTTGCCGCCCGGCGTGATGAAGATGGTCAAGGTGTTCGTGGCGGTGAAGCGCAAGATTCAGCCCGGCGACAAGATGGCCGGACGTCACGGCAACAAGGGCGTGATCAGCCAGATCGTGCCGATCGAGGACATGCCCTATCTCGCCGACGGTACGCCTGTGGACATCGTGCTCAATCCGCTCGGGGTGCCTTCGCGCATGAATGTCGGCCAGATTCTCGAGACCCATCTCGGATGGGCCTGCCGGGGGCTTGGCAACAAGATCGGCGAGGCGCTCGACGCCTATTACGAGTCCCGGAAGGTGAAGCCGCTCAAGGATCTGCTGAAGACGATCTACGGCGACGACAAGACCGTCTCGGCGCTCAAGGACGAGCACCTGATCGAGGTGAGCGAGGACCTTCGCGCCGGCGTGCCGGTGGCGACGCCGGTGTTCGACGGCGCGCACGAAGGCGACGTGACGGCCCTGCTCGAAGCGGCCGGTCTCGACGGCTCGGGACAGGTGACGCTCTACGACGGGCGCACCGGCGAGGAGTTCGAGCGCAAGGTGACGGTCGGCTACATCTATATGCTGAAGCTCCACCACCTCGTGGACGACAAGATCCACGCCCGCTCGATCGGTCCTTACAGCCTCGTGACCCAGCAGCCGCTCGGCGGCAAGGCCCAGTTCGGCGGCCAGCGCTTCGGCGAGATGGAGGTGTGGGCGCTCGAGGCGTACGGCGCGGCCTACACGCTGCAGGAGATGCTGACCGTCAAGTCGGACGACGTGGCGGGACGCACCAAGGTGTACGAGGCGATCGTCCGCGGCGACGACACGTTCGAGGCCGGCATCCCCGAGTCGTTCAACGTGCTCGTCAAGGAGATGCGGGCGCTCGGGCTCAACGTCGAATTGGTGCAGCCCAAGCCCGAGGAGCAGCCGCAACGGGCGCGGCTGCCGCGCCCGGCGGCCGAGTGAGGCTCGCTTGGATATAGAGTGAGATAGACGCGACCAACCGAAGGGCGGCTCAGGCCGCCTGTTGGGAGACCAGAGAATGAATCAAGAAATCGTCAACATCTTCAGTCCGCAGGTCCAGCAGCAGAATTTCGACCAGATTCGCATCGGCATCGCGAGTCCGGAAAAAATCCTGTCCTGGTCCTACGGCGAGATCAAGAAGCCGGAGACGATCAACTACCGCACCTTCAAGCCGGAGCGCGACGGGCTGTTCTGCGCGCGCATCTTCGGTCCGGTGAAGGACTACGAGTGCTTGTGCGGCAAGTACAAGCGCATGAAGTACAAGGGCGTCATCTGCGAGAAGTGCGGCGTCGAGGTGACGCTCGCCAAGGTCCGGCGCGAGCGCATGGGCCATATCGAGCTTGCCGCGCCGGTCGCCCATATCTGGTTCCTGAAGTCGCTTCCCTCGCGCATCGGCCTTTTGCTCGACATGACGCTCAAGGACCTCGAGCGCGTGCTCTATTTCGAGAACTACATCGTGATCGAGCCGGGACTTACCTCGCTCAAGCCGCTTCAGCTCCTCACCGAGGAGGATTATCTCAAGGCGCAGGAGGAGTTCGGCGAGGATTCGTTCACGGCGTCGATCGGCGCCGAGGCGATCCGCGAGCTGCTCAAGGCGATCGACCTCGAGAAGCTCGCCGCCGATTTGCGCGTCGAGATCGCCGAGTCGACCTCCGAGCTCAAGCCCAAGAAGCTCGCCAAGCGCCTCAAGGTGGTCGAGGCCTTCATCCAGTCGGGCAACCGGCCGGAGTGGATGATCATGACGGTCGTTCCGGTCATTCCGCCTGAGCTCCGCCCGCTCGTTCCGCTCGACGGCGGCCGTTTCGCCACCTCCGATCTGAACGATCTCTATCGCCGCGTCATCAACCGCAACAACCGTCTGAAGCGGCTGATGGAGCTGCGCGCGCCGGACATCATCATCCGCAACGAGAAGCGCATGCTGCAAGAGGCGGTCGACGCCCTGTTCGACAACGGCCGGCGCGGACGCGTTATCACCGGCGCCAACAAGCGGCCGCTGAAGTCGCTCGCCGACATGCTCAAGGGCAAGCAGGGCCGCTTCCGCCAGAACCTGCTCGGCAAGCGCGTCGATTATTCCGGCCGTTCGGTGATCGTGGTCGGCCCCGAGCTCAAACTGCATCAGTGCGGCCTGCCGAAGAAGATGGCGCTCGAGCTGTTCAAGCCGTTCATCTATGCGCGGCTCGACGCCAAGGGCCATGCCGCCACGGTGAAGCAGGCGAAGAAGCTGGTGGAGAAGGAGAAGCCGGAGGTTTGGGATATCCTCGATGAGGTGATCCGCGAGCACCCGGTGCTGCTCAACCGCGCGCCCACCCTGCACCGCCTCGGCATCCAGGCCTTCGAGCCGGTGCTGATCGAAGGCAAGGCCATCCAGTTGCATCCGCTTGTTTGCGCCGCCTTCAACGCTGATTTCGACGGCGACCAGATGGCGGTGCACGTGCCGCTGTCGCTCGAGGCGCAGCTCGAGGCCCGCGTGCTGATGATGTCGACCAACAATATCCTGCACCCGGCCAACGGCTCGCCGATCATCGTGCCGTCGCAGGACATCGTGCTCGGCCTGTATTACCTGTCGATCATGTCCGACAACGAGCCGGGCGAGGGGATGATCTTCGGCAACACCGCCGAGATCCATCACGCGCTCGACGCCAAGGTGGTCACGCTGCACGCCAAGATCAAAGGCCGCTTCGTCACGGTCGACGAGAAGGGCAACAAGGTGTCGAGGATCTACGACACGACGCCCGGCCGCATGCTGCTCGGCGAGCTCCTGCCGCGCCATCCGAGCATCAGCTTCGACCTGGTCAACCGGCTGCTGACCAAGAAGGACATCTCTCACATGATCGACGTGGTCTACCGCCACTGCGGTCAGAAGGAGACGGTCATCTTCTGCGACAAGATCATGGGATTGGGCTTCCGCTATGCCTGCCGCGCCGGCATCTCGTTCGGCAAGGACGACATGGTGATCCCGGAGAGCAAGGACGCCATCGTCCACAAGACCGGCGATCTCGTGCGCGAGTACGAGCAGCAATATAATGACGGCCTGATCACCCGCGGCGAGAAGTACAACAAGGTGGTCGACGCCTGGACGGAATGCACCGAGCAGGTCGCCAAGGAGATGATGAAGCGCATCTCGGCGGTTGAGAAGGACTCCAAGACCGGCCGGGCGAAGCCCATCAACTCGATCTATATGATGTCGCACTCGGGCGCGCGCGGTTCTCCGGCGCAGATGAAGCAGCTCGCCGGCATGCGCGGTCTGATGACCAAGCCGTCGGGCGAGATCATCGAGACGCCGATCATCTCCAACTTCAAGGAGGGGCTGTCGGTGCTCGAGTACTTCAACTCGACCCACGGCGCCCGCAAGGGCCTCGCCGACACCGCGCTCAAGACGGCCAACTCGGGCTATCTCACCCGCCGTCTCGTCGACGTGGCGCAGGACTGCATCGTGAACGAGGAGGATTGCGGCACCGACGAGGGCATCACCGCGCGCGCCATTCTTGAGGCGGGCGAGGTCACCGTCTCGCTCGGACAGCGTGTGCTCGGCCGCACGGCGGCGGAGAACATCAAGAATCCGTCGACCGGCAAGGTG
>NZ_DASRGO010000148.1:0-2026 GCF_035650995.1 Methyloceanibacter sp.
AGGGCCTGTCCTGAGGTCTGTGTAACCGGGTCTCGTGGCGTCAGACGGGCAGCCGACCTTCGAAATGTACCGCGAATTGGTTCAGTGCGTTCTTCCAGTTTCGGATCGGCATAGTCCATTTCTCCTGGGCTCTCGATAGCGCCAGGTACAGCAGTTTGAAGGCAGCGTCGTCCGACGGGAAATGCCCACGCGTCTTGATAATCTTCCGGAGCTGGAAATTCAGCGATTCGATCGCGTTCGTCGTGTAGATCGCCTTTCGGATGTCCCTGGGGAACGCCAGAAACGGGATCACCCTCTGCCAGTTGGCGCGCCAGGATTTCCCGATCATCGGATAGCGCTGGCCCAGGCCCCGTTCGAACGCGGTCAGGGCTGCCTCGGCCGCGGCCTCGGTGTCTGCCGAATAGATCGGCTTCAGAGCCGCCACCAGGGGCTTCCGATCGGCCCAAGCGACGAATCGGACCGAATTCCGGATCATATGAACGATGCAGGTCTGTACCGTCGACCGGGGGAAGGCGGCCTCGATCGCCTCGGGGAAGCCCTTGAGCCCGTCGCAGCAGACCAGCAGCATATCCGCGACGCCGCGGTTCTTGAGCTCGGTGATGATCTTCAGCCAGAACTTCGCGCCCTCGTTGCTCTCGAGCCAAAGGCCGAGGACTTCCTTCGTGCCGTGCATGTTCACGCCCACAGCCAAGTAGGCCGACTTGTTCGTCACCGTCCCTTGGTCTCGGATCTTCACCACCAGAGCGTCCAGGTAGACGATCGGCCACACCGCATCGAGCGGCCGGCTCTGCCAGGCCTTCACCTCGTCAAGCACGGCGTCGGTCACGCGGGAGATCAGGTCGGGTGAGACCTCGGTGCCATACAGCTCCCTCAGGTGCCCCTGAATTTCGCGCACCGTCATCCCGCGCGCGTACATGGAGATGATCTTGTCGTCGAAGCCGTCGAAATGCGTCTGGTGCTTCTTCACCAGCTGCGGTTCGAAGGTTGCGTTCCGATCTCGCGGCACCTCGATCGCGACCTCGCCAGCCTCGGTCTTCAGCGTTTTACCGCTGGCGCCGTTTCGCGAGTTTCCAGAGCCCCGACCCGCAGGGGCGTGCTTTTCGTAGCCCAGGTGCTCAGTCAGCTCGGCTTGCAGCGCCTTCTCGACCAGCGCCCCAGTCAGCTGCTTGAGCAATCCATTCGGACCCAGCAGATCTTCGGGCTTCTTGTACTCGGCCAGCAGCTCTTTCAACAACTCGTCGCGTATCGCCATGGAATCCCTCCTCGCCGGCGGATCCCATCTTCGGCCAGTCAGACCCGGTTACACAGACTTTCGGACAGGCTCCAGTCTCCGTAACGTAACCGCTGCACGGACCGCACGTGGCGCGGCGGATCGCCGCGTGCTTGACGACGGCGGGCGGTCCTACTCCGCGGGGCGGGCGTGGTCCGGCGGCGGCGCCAGCTCGGCCGGGATCTCGAAGGATGAGAGAGGAGCCGCCAGCTCCTCGGGTCTCAAGCGGGCGCGCGTCGCCTGCCAGTGCTTCGGCGCGAGCTCGAGAAAGCGTTGCCGCGGCCAGTGGGGCAGGACGCGCAGGACCTCGTCCAGATATGCGAAGGAATCGATTTGGTGAAGGCGGCAGGACGCGATGATGCTGAAGATTGCGGCGGCGGCTTCGGCGTGGGTGTCGCTGCCGTAAAACATCCATGCCTTTCTCCCGACCACGATTTTTCGCAGCTCGCGTTCGGAGCGCGTGTTGTCGAGCGGCAGGTTGACGTCGTCGAGCACGCGCAAGAGCTCCGCCTCTTGATTGGCGGCATAGCCGAGTGCTTTGGTCGCGAGGTTGCGACCCTGCGCATTTTGGCGCGCCCCGCGCGCCCACTCGAAGAAGCCCGTCACCAACGGTCGCACGTGCGTCTGGCGAAGCGCGGAGCGCTCCGCAGCCGGTGCCCGGCTGACGGCATCGTCGGCCGCGTAGATGGCCCGAATCCGCATCAGCCCCTGTAGCCCAACGGGGTAGCGACAGATCGCCGCCTCGAAGAAGTACCG